>NZ_CP032229.1:3622493-3924367 GCF_004328625.1 Streptomyces seoulensis | reverse complement strand
GGGGCGTGCGGGACGCTCGCAGGGCACAGGAGTTCGGAGGGTTCGTCGCGGGCGCGGCGGGCCGGCTGCTGCACACCGCCACGCTGCTCACGGCGGAGGCGCCGGACGCCAACCCGCGCGCGCGGCGCCTGCTGACCCGGGCGCTCGCCCACACCTACGCCCACTGGGACCACCCGCGCGGTGAGGACCCCTACGACCGCGCCCGAGGCCACCTGGCGACCCACTACGCGCACGAGGTCTGGCACCGCTCCCGCCCGCAGGGCCCGCTCGCCGCGCTGAGCCCGCGTGAACGGCTGGTGCTGGTGCTGCGCCTGTACGAGGGGCTGGCCGACGAGCAGACGGCGGCCCTGCTGGGCCTGCCCACCGACCGGGTGCGCGCCCTCTGCGACCGGGCGACGGCCCTCGTGCTGCATCCGCCGCCCCGGCCCGTCCCGCGCGCGGGCGGCCCACTCCTGCGGCGGCTCCAGCCGTGATCCGGCCCGAGCGCGAGGCCGCGGTACGGCGGCTGATGGAGGCGGTGCCGGTGGGCGTGCCGCCGGAGCTGCCCGGCGAGGCGGTGCGCCGGGGGGCCAGGCTGCTGCGGCTGCGGCGGGCCGGGCGGCGGCTGCTGTGGCTGGTGCTGTGCGCGGCGGCGGCCGCCTTCCTCACCTGGGCCGCGCTGACCAGGCCGTGGGCGGAGCCGCCGTCGCTGACGACCCCGCCCGTGTCCGGCTGGTAGGCCGGAGGGCGCGCCTACTTGTCGAGCGCCTGCTTGAGGTCCTCGACGAGGTCGTCCGCGTTCTCGATGCCGACGGAGAGACGGACCAGGTCGGAGGGGACCTCCAGCAGCGAACCTGCGACGGAGGCGTGCGTCATCCGGCCCGGGTGCTCGATGAGGGACTCGACACCGCCCAGGGACTCGCCGAGGGTGAAGATCTGGGTGCGGTCGCACACGGAGACCGCCGCCTCCTCGCCGTCCTTGACGCGGAACGAGATCATGCCGCCGAACGCCCGCATCTGCTTGGCCGCGACCTCGTGGCCGGGGTGCTCGGGCAGGCCCGGGTAGAGCACGCTGCTCACGCGCGGGTGCCGGGACAGCATGTCGGCGACCTTGGTGGCGTTCTCGCTGTGCCGGTCCATGCGCACCGCGAGGGTCTTGGTGCCGCGCAGCACCAGCCAGGAGTCGAACGGTCCGGCGACGCCGCCCATCGAGTTCTGGTGGAAGCCGATCTCCTCGCCCAGCTCCTCGTCGGCGACGATCAGCGCACCGCCGACCACGTCGGAGTGGCCGCCCATGTACTTGGTCAGCGAGTGCACGACGACGTCGGCGCCGAGCGCCAGCGGCTGCTGGAGGTAGGGGGTGGCGAAGGTGTTGTCCACGACCAGCTTCGCCCCGCCGGCGTGCGCGACCTGGGCCACGGCGGCGATGTCGGTGATGCCGAGCAGCGGGTTGGAGGGGGTCTCCACCCAGACGGCCTTGGTGCGCGGGGTCATCGCGGCGCGCACGGCCGCCGGGTCGCTGGTGTCGGCCACGGACCACTCGACGCCCCAGCGGGAGGCGACCTTGGCGAACAGCCGGAAGGTGCCGCCGTAGGCGTCGTTCGGGATGACCACGTGGTCGCCGGGGCTGAGCAGCGTACGCAGCAGGGTGTCCTCGGCGGCGAGGCCGGAGGCGAACGCGAAGCCGCGTCGGCCGCCCTCCAGCGCCGCGAGGTTCTCCTCCAGCGCCGCCCTGGTCGGGTTGGCGCTGCGGCTGTACTCGTAGCCGTTGCGCAGCCCGCCCACGCCGTCCTGCTTGTAGGTCGAGACCTGGTAGATGGGCGGGACGACCGCGCCGGTGAGGGGATCGGCGGTGTTGCCCGCGTGGATCGCCAGTGTCTCGAAGTGCTCGCTGATGTGCCTGTCGCTCATGTGAACCGAGCGTAGTGCGCTCGCGGGGATGATGGCGGACACCGGAGGGGAACTGGTGCCGGCCGGAGTTTTCCACAGGCCGGCGGGAGGGGTTGGCCAAGTGTCGGCGGGATCTGGTTCGCTTGACGCATGGCGACTCTCTGGCTGCTCCTGGCGCTGGCCCTGCTGGCCTTCGCGCTGCTCCCGCTGATCCGGCGCGGGCGCGGCGGGATCGAGCGTGTGCATCCGGGCCACCCGGACGCCGCCGACCCCGAGCGGTACGGCTTCCTGCGCCAGGAGGAGCTGGACGTGCGGATGCCGGGCCCGGACCAGGACCTGGTGGACGTGCTGGACCTGGTCGGCCGCACCGGTGAGTACCGCGCCGCCGCCCAGCTCCTCGCGGGTACGGAGGCCGACGGCGAGACGCGCTGGCAGCGGGTGCAGGCGTTCGCCGGGGCGGCCTCGCTGGAGCTGCGCGAGCGGCCGGGCGGGGTGCATCAGACGCCGGGCGGCCAGTGGCTGCGGGTGTGGCGGGCCGAGCAGCCGAAGGACGCGGGCGGCACGGCGGTGCACGCCGAGTTCCTCGCCCAGCAGGCGTGGCGCACCTCGGTGCCGGGCACGGACGACTTCCGGATCATCATGGAGGAGGCGCGGGACGCGTGCGAGCGGGCCGCGCTGGCCGCCCCCGGTGACCCGGTGCCACACCTCACGATGCTGTCCGTGGCGCGGGGCCTGGGCTGGTCCCGCCCGGAGTTCGACGAGCTGTGGGGGAAGATCCTGGGCGTCGCCCCGCACCACATGGGCGCCCACCTGGCCGCGCTGCACTACACCTGCGAGAAGTGGCACGGCTCGCGCGAGGAGGCGTACGCCTTCGCCGAGGCCGCCGCCGCCCGCGCGCCCCGGGGTTCGCTGCTGGCCGCGCTGCCGCTGTTCGCGGTCTTCGAGCACCTGCCCGAGGTGAACCTGGTCGCCGGCTTCTACCGCAGCGAGGTCGTGGTCAGGGCGATACACGGCGCGCTGCACGCGGTGCACTCCGCACGCCCCGACGACCCGATGCTCGCGCACGTACGGCATCTGCTGGTGTTCTTCCTGGTGCGGGCCGAGCGCTGGGCGGAAGCCATGGACCAGCTGGTGCACGTCGACGGCCACGTCGGCGCCCTGCCCTGGAGCCTCTCCGAGGACCCGGCCGAGACGTTCGCCGTCTACCGGGCCCTGGCGGTAGCGGGCTACGAGGCCAACGGCGGCAACCCAGCCACCCTGCCGGGCTGAACCCCGGGCCCCACCTGGGGTTGCAGTGTGCCGCGCCGGAATGCGGGGGGCGCCCCGGGCGTTGTCACGGGTACCCCGTCCGCACCGAGACCGACCAGGGAGACCCCATGCTGTTCGGCCGCACACCGCAGCTGCCCACCCCCGAGCAGGCGCTCGCGGGGCGGGACGTGCCCGCCTTCGAGGTCCCCGCCCGGCACACCGTCCTCGGCAACCCGCTCGACGGCCCTTACCCCGAGGGCCTGGAGGTCGCCGACTTCGGGCTGGGCTGCTTCTGGGGCGCGGAGCGCAAGTTCTGGCAGCTCCCCGCGGGGATCTACACCACGCTCGTGGGCTACCAGGGCGGCTACACCGAGAACCCCACCTATGAGGAGGCGTGCTCGGGCCTGACCGGCCACACCGAGGCGGTCCGCGTGGTCTACGACCCGAAGGTCATCTCCTACGAGCAGCTGCTCAAGACCTTCTGGGAGTCCCACGACCCGACGCAGGGCTTCCGCCAGGGCAACGACGTGGGTACGCAGTACCGTTCCGCGATCTACACCCACACCCCGGAGCAGGCGGCCGCCGCCGAGGCGTCGCGTGCCGCGTACCAGAAGGTGCTCACCGGCTCCGGGCACGGCACGATCACCACGGAGATCCTCCCCGCCGAGGGCCGGCCCTTCTACCCGGCCGAGCCCTACCACCAGCAGTACCTGGACAAGAACCCCGCCGGGTACTGCGGCATCGGCGGCACGGGCGTCTCCTGCCCGATCGGCGTCGCCCCCGCGCAGGGCTGAGCGCGGAAGAACGGGCCGCCCGGCTCCGGCCGGGCGGCCCTTCTTCATGCCTGGCGCGTCAGATCGTCGCCGCGTCGATCACGAACCGGTACCGCACGTCGCTCGCGGTCACGCGCTCGTACGCGTCGTTGATCTCGCCCGCGCCGATCAGCTCGATCTCGGCACCGACCCCGTGCTCCGCGCAGAAGTCGAGCATCTCCTGGGTCTCCGGGATGCCGCCGATGTTGGAGGTGGTGAGGTTGCGGCGGTTGCCGAAGATGGACTGGAGGGTGACCTGCACCGGCTCCTCCGGGAGGCCGACGTTGACCATGGCGCCGTCCAGGCGCAGCAGGGACATGTAGGCCGCGAAGTCCAGCGGGGCCGAGACGGTGTTCAGGATGACGTCGAAGGTGCCGGCCAGCTTCTCGAAGGTCTCCGGGTCGCTGGTGGCGTAGTAGTGGTCGGCGCCGAGCCGCAGGCCGTCGTCCTTCTTGCGCAGGGACTGCGAGAGGACGGTGACCTCCGCGCCCATCGCGTGCGCCAGCTTCACGCCGACGTGGCCGAGCCCGCCGAGGCCGACCACGGCGACCTTCTTGCCGGGGCCGACGCCCCAGTGCCTGAGCGGGGAGTACGTGGTGATGCCGGCGCACAGCAGCGGCGCGGCCACGTCCAGGCCCAGCCCGTCGGGGATGCGGACGACGAAGTCCTCGCCGACGACGATCTGCTCGGAGTAACCGCCGTAGGTGGGCTCGCCCTCCTTGTCCTTGTCGTTGTACGTGAGGACCGGGCCGCCGCCGGTGCAGTACGGCTCCAGTCCGGCCTTGCAGTTGTCGCACTCGCGGCAGGAGTCGACCATGCAGCCGACGCCCACCCGGTCGCCCACCGAGAACTTGGTGACCTCGGGGCCGACCTCGGTGACCACACCGGCGATCTCGTGGCCGGGGACCATCGGGAAGATGCCCTCGCTCCAGCCGTCGCGGGCCTGGTGGATGTCGGAGTGGCAGATCCCCGCGAACTTGATGTCGATCAGGACGTCGTGGTCGCCGACCGGCCGCCGCTCGATCGTGGTCCGCTCCAGGGGGGCCTTGGGGGCGGGCGCGGCGTACGCAGCAACAGTGGTCATGCCGGGATTCTCCTAAGCTTCGCCGTGGCCCGGCCACCTTCTCGACCGGGCACTCCCCCAGCGTGCCCCCTTCTTCCGCTCCCACCCAGGTCACGCCTTTGCGTACGACCGCTGTGCCTACCACTGCCGGGGACAGGCTGAGGGGCGTACGTCCCGTCGCCGCCCTCGATACTTGAGCACATGGACGAACAGCCCGAGGCGGCCGTGAGCCGTCCGCTGGACCGGCGGGCCGAGCTGAGCGAGTTCCTGCGCAGCCGCCGGGCCCGGCTCAAGCCGGAGGACGTGGGCCTGCCCGACTTCGGCCGGCGCCGCCGGGTGCCGGGGCTGCGCCGGGAGGAGCTGGCGCAGCTGGCCGGGGTGTCGGTGGCGTACTACACGCGGCTGGAGCAGGGCAACGGGCGGAACGTGTCGGCGGAGGTGCTGGACTCCATCGCCCGCGCCCTGCGCCTGACCGACGCCGAGCACGCGCACCTGACCCATCTGGCCAAGCCGGCCCCGCACAAGAAGCGCCCGCCGGCCCGCCGCCCCCAGGTGCGGACCGCACTCCAGCACCTGCTGGCCTCGATGGACGCGGTCCCGGCGTACATCACCGGGCGGCGCACCGAGATCCTGGCCTGGAACCGGATGGCGACCGCGCTGTTCGGCGACTGGGGCGGGCTCGCGCCGGAGGACCGCACCTGGGCCCGGCTGGTGTTCCTCTGCCCGGAGTACCGCGAGCTGTTCGTCGACTGGGAGCAGAAGGCGATCGACATCGTCTGCGGGCTGCGCATGGACGCCGGACGCTTCCCGGACGACGCCCGGCTGGCCGCGCTGGTCGGCGAACTCTCCGTCAAGAGCGAGGAGTTCCGCCGCCTGTGGGCCACCCACGACGTGAAGGAGCAGTTCTACGGCGTGAAGCGGCTGCGGCATCCGCTGGTCGGTGAACTCGCCCTCGGCTTCGAGGGGTTGCGGGTGACCGGCGACGCGGACCTCAACCTGATCGTCTACCACGCCGAACCGGACTCCGCCTCGGCCGAGTCCCTGCGCCTGCTGGCCAGCTGGGGCGCTGCCGCGGTACCGACGCTCTGAGACAGAAGTGCCGCCCCTCACCAGGAGGGGCGGCACGTGTGCGCTCAGGGGGTCCAGCGAGCGGTCAGACGGCCGAACCGGCCTTCCACTGCGCCCAGTCCATGTTCCAGCCGTTGAGGCCGTTGTCCGGGGCGACGGTCTTGTCACCGGTGTTCTTGATGACCACCACGTCACCGACGAGGGAGTGGTTGAACACCCAGGCGGCCGGGGTGTTCGGGTCCTTGGCGCCCTTGGTGTCGGAGAGGCCCACACAGCCGTGGCTGGTGTTCTCGTTGCCGAAGATGGACTTCGCGCCCCAGTAGTTGCCGTGCAGGAAGGTGCCGGAGCCGGTGAGGCGGATGGCGTGCGGCACGTCCTTGATGTCGTACTCGCCCTTGCCGTCGTCGTCGGTGAAGCCGACGGTCGCGCCGTTCATCCGGGTCTGCTCGAACTTCTCGGACATGACCATGGTGCCGGCGTAGGTCTTGTTCTCCGGGGAACCGGCGGAGATCGGTATCTGCTTGACGACCTTGCCGTCCTGCGTGACCTTCATCTGCTTGGTCCTGGCGTCGATGTAGGACACCTGGTTGCGGCCGACGTGGAAGGTGACCGTCTTCTGCTGGACGCCGTAGACGCCGTTGGCGCCCTCGACCCCGTCGAGCGCCAGCTTCAGCGTGACGGTGGAGTTGGCCTTCCAGTACGTCTCCGGGCGGAAGTCGATCCGGTTGGCGTTGAACCAGTGGCCGACAACCTCCTGACCGCTGGAGGAGGAGACGGTGATCCCCTTCTGCACGGCGGCCTTGTCGGTGATCGCCTTGTCGAAGTTGATCGACACGGGCATGCCCACCCCGACGGTGCTGCCGTTGTCCGGGGTGAAGTTGCCTATGAAGCTGTTGGACGGCGAGACCGTGGTGAAGGACGCGTTCTCGTGGGCCACCCGGCCGTCGGAGTCCTTGGCCTCGGCGGCGAGCTTGTAGGTGGTCGACCGCTCCAGCTGGGTGGTCGGCTTCCAGCTCAGCTTGTCGGCGGAGAGCGTGCCCTCGACCGGCTTGCCGTCCGCGCTGGTCATGCTCACGCCGGTCAGGGTGCCCTTGGCGACCTTGACCGCGGCCGAGTTGTTGATGGAGGCGTTGTTCGAGCCGTCCTTCGGCGTGATCGTGATCTGAGCCTCGGACGACTTCTGCGCAGCCGCCTCGTCGGCCTTCGCCTGCGAGCTCTCACCGCCGTCGGACGCACTGGCGTCACCGCCGCCGGAACAGCCCGTGAGCACGAGCACACCACCGAGCAGTGCGGACGCGACCGTCAGGCCCTTGCGCCGCTTACTGTCCGTCATCACACGCTTCTCCATCGTTGCCGAATCCGCCAGAACCCCGAGAATCCCCGTTGAACTCTCTCAACGTCACGGCCGCGCCTTCCCGTTCCCCGGAGCGGGGTTCTGTGGGGAACACCACGTCCCGTCCCGGGGACGGGCGGTGCGCGGGCCTCCGTGCGCCACTTGTGAGACGAGAAAACCCGGACGGCGGTTGCCGTCCGGGTCATCCGTGCCCCGAATCCCGCGGGCGAAGCCGCCGGCTACCGCTCGTTCCGGCCGTCCGCGTCGTCGGCCGGTTCGTCGTCGTCCTCATCATCCTCGCCGAGGTCCCACTCGGGCGAATCCGCGTCGTACTCGGTGTGCTCGCTGGACCATGAAGCCTGCGCGAGCTCCACCCCGGGCACCTCGCTGACCAGGTCGAACGGGTCGACGAGATAGGCCAGCGCCTCGGCGGTGTCTTCCGTCACAGCACCCTCGGCGTGCGCCCGCTCCGTGTCGGGAAGCTCCGGATCGGTGGCGATCCGGCGCAGCGCGGCCTTGGTCAGCTCGTCGTCGTCGGTCACTTCGAGGACCAGCTCCACTCGAAGGCGTACAAAACGTGATGTCTCTTCGGCGTCCATGCGGTGAGCCTAGAACCGAAACCTGTCGTGACTTTCCTGTGACCCGCGATTTTCACTAACATCGCTCCACACGGCCAATTCGCCAGCGTCACAAGGGGATCGATATTCCGTGGCATCCGCTCGCCGTCCGTTGCTGACCGCCACCGCCGCGGGCACGCTGCTGTGCGCCCTGTGGTTCGTCCCGTCCGCCAACGCCTCGCAGGACGGCCCCACGACGGGCGCCGGCACCGCCGGTACGGCGGTCTCCGGGCCGGCGGACTCCGGGAACCCGGACTCGGGGATCACCGAGCAGGTCACCACGGTGTCCGGTCTGGCCGGCCAGACCGCCTCCGATCCGACGCGGCTGGCGGACACGGGAAGCTTCGACACCACGCCGTACGTGGTCTCCGGCACCCTGTTCCTCGCCGTGGGCGCGGGCTTCGTGGTGTATTCGGTGCGCCGGGAGCGGCTGGAGATCTGAGAGCCGCACACACACAAAAAAAAGGGGCCCCACCCGCAGGTGAGGCCCCTTGGAGCGGTGGCTAGCGCAGCGGTCCGGTGACCGTCTCGGCGGCCGCCACGAGCCCGCCCCCGCGCACGAAGGCGTCGGCGGCGGCCAGGTCGGGCGCCAGGAACCGGTCCGGTCCCGGACCGCCCACCCCGGCGGCCCGCGCGGCCTCGATCACCGCACGCGAGGCGGGCGCGGGCTCCAGCCCCTCCCGCAGCTCGACGGCACGGGCGGCCGCGTACAGCTCGACCGCGATCACCCGCGTCAGGTTGTCCACGGCGGTCCGCAGCTTGCGCGCGGCCGACCAGCCCATGGAGACGTGGTCCTCCTGCATCGCGGAGGACGGGATGGAGTCGGCGGACGCCGGTACGGCGAGCCGCTTCAGCTCGCTGACCAGCGCGGCCTGCGTGTACTGGGCGATCATCAGGCCGGAGTCCACGCCCGCGTCGTCCGCGAGGAACGGCGGCAGGCCGTGGCTGCGGTTCTTGTCCAGCAGCCGGTCGGTGCGCCGCTCGGCGATGGAGCCGAGGTCGGCGACGGCGATGGCGAGGAAGTCCAGGACGTAGGCGACCGGCGCCCCGTGGAAGTTGCCGTTGGACTCCACCCGGCCGTCGGGCAGCACCACCGGGTTGTCGACGGCGGCGGCCAGCTCGCGCTCGGCGACCAGGCGGGCGTGCGCCAGGGTGTCGCGGCCGGCGCCGGCGACCTGCGGGGCGCAGCGGACCGAGTAGGCGTCCTGGACGCGGGGGGCGTCGTCCATGTGGTGCCCGGTGAGCTGGGAGCCCTTGAGCACCGCGAGCATGTTGGCGGCCGAGGCGGCCTGGCCGGGGTGCGGGCGGATGGCGTGCAGCTCGGGCGCGAGGACCTTGTCCGTGCCGAGCAGGCCCTCCAGGCTGAGGGCGGCGGTGATGTCGGCCGACTTGTAGAGGGAGTCGAGGTCCGCGAGGGCCATGACCAGCATGCCGAGCATGCCGTCGGTGCCGTTGAGGAGGGCCAGGCCCTCCTTCTCGCGCAGCTCGACCGGCTCGATACCGGCCTCGCGCAGCAGCTCACCGGCCGGGCGTACGGTCCCGTCGGGGCCCTCGGCGTCACCCTCGCCCATCAGGGCCAGCGCGCAGTGCGAGAGCGGGGCGAGGTCGCCGGAGCAGCCGAGGGAGCCGTACTCGTGCACGACCGGGGTGATCCCGGCGTTGAGCACGTCCGCCATGGTCTGCGCGACCTCGGGGCGTACGCCGGTGTGCCCGGAGCAGACCGTCTTCAGCCGCAGGAACATCAGCGCCCGGACGACCTCGCGCTCGACGCGCGGACCCATGCCGGCGGCGTGCGAGCGGACGATGTTGCGCTGGAGCTGCGCCCGCAGCTCGGGGCTGATGTGCCGGGTCGCAAGGGCGCCGAAGCCGGTGGAGACGCCGTAGACCGGATCGGGTTTGGCGGCCAGCGCGTCCACGATCTCGCGGGCCGCGGCGAGCGCGGCCACGGCCTCCTCCGACAGTTCCACGCGGGCCCCGCCGCGCGCGACGGCGAGGACGTCGTGCGCGGTGACGCCGGTGGTCCCCACCACCACAGAGTGCATATCCATATTCAGGAGCGTACGCATTGAATGCGGCGGTGTCACTAGTGGATCGGGTCCGCGCCCCTTACCGGTCCCGGGCGCGGCGGCCCCGGAAACGGCGGCGCTCGTTCTTCGCGGGCGGCGGCGTCTCGTCCGCCAGCCGGACCACCGGGTCGTCCGGGCCCTCCCGGCCGGCCACCACCGGCAGGTCGGCCCGCTCGGCCTTGGCCCGGTACTGCGCGGCGTCGGCCAGCCGGAACAGCCGTCGGGCGTCGTGCACCGGGCCGATGTCGTGCCCGGTGGACGCCACCCCGCAGGCCACCCCCTCCCCCAGCTCCAGCGCGCCCGCCCGGCGGCACAGCTCGACGGCCGCCCCGACCACGTCCTCGGCCGACGGGCCGAGCGCCAGCAGACAGAACTCGTCCCCGCCGAGCCGGGCCGCCAGCGCGCCCGGCAGCATCGCGCCGCACAGCGACAGCACCGACCCGAACCGCTCCAGCAGCCGGTCCCCGACCTCGTGCCCCTGGGTGTCGTTGACCTTCTTCAGCCCGTTCAGATCGCACACCACCAGGCTGACCACCGCCCCGTCCACCCGGTGCTGCGCCACCGCCTCGTCGAGCCGTACGTCCACCGCGCGGCGGTTGGCCAGCCCGGTGAGGGCGTCGGTGAAGGCGAGGCGGCGGACCTCCTCCAGCCGCTCGGTCTGCGCGAGCCCGGCCGCGACCACCGCCGCCAGTACGGTCGCGAAGTCGGCGTCGCCCCGGTCGAAGACCGGAGCCCCGGCCGCGCGGGCCACGTACAGCTCGCCCCAGGCCCGGCCGTGCAGCACCACGGGCGCGACCACGCAGCAGCCCCTGCCCCGGCGGCGCAGGGCGGCGACCCGCTGGTGGATGTAGCCGGGGGTGCCGGCGGCCGGGCCCTGGGCGGTCTCCACCCAGGCGTTGGGGCCGCCGCCCCCGGCCCAGCGCTCGTGCAGGAACTCGGTGATCTCCGGGAACTGGTGGACCGGGTACGCCTCCGCCTCCGGGAACTCCTGCTCGTCCTCGGCGCGCTTGCCGACGTTCACCAGGACCCGCAGGCGGCCGCGCTCGCGCTCCCACACCGAGAGCGCGGCGAAGTTCCCGGCCAGCGCCCGGCAGGCACCGAGCGCGGCCGCCCGCCAGGACTCCGGCGCGGTGTGCGCGGCCGCCATCCCCTGCGCCAGCCCCACCACGGCAGCGAGCCGATCATCCTCTCCCATCACCCCAGGTTAGGGACGAATGGGCACATCAGGGGCATCGGCGCGGGCGATCAGGTGGTCACCGAGGGCTCACTCGCCCGGCCACTCGGGGGTGCGCTTCTCATTGAAGGCGGCGACGCCCTCGGCGCGGTCGCCGGAGAAGGCGGTGGCCCGCCAGGCCGCGTCCTCGACCTCCAGGCCGGCCCGCAGGTCCAGACCCTGACCGAGCCGGAGGGCCCGCTTGGCGGAGCGCAGGCCGACCGGTGAGTTCCTGGCGATCCTCGCGGCCAGCGCGAGCGCCTCCTCGCGGTCCTGGCCGGCCTCGGTGAGCTGGTCGACCAGGCCGAGGGCGGCCGCCTCCGGGGCCTCCAGCCGGCGCGCGGTGAAGATCAGCTCGGCCGCGCGGGCCGCGCCGACCCGCCGGGGCAGCAGCTGCGTACCGCCACCACCGGGGATCACGCCCACGGAGACCTCGGGCAGTCCGACCACGGCCGTGGCGTCCGCCACGATCAGGTCGCAGGCCAGGGCCAGTTCGAAGCCGCCGCCCAGCGCGAAGCCGTGCACCGCCGCGATCACCGGCACCGGCAGCTCCAGCACACCGGTGTAGGCCCCGCGCGCGACCGGGCGCTGCCGGAGGAGGTCCGCGTCGCTGAACGAGTTCCGCTCCTTCAGGTCCGCGCCGACGCAGAACGCGCGTTCGCTGGAGGACGTCAGTACGACCACCCGGGCGTCCCGGTCCGCACCCAGTGCCGTGCAGGCCGCCGCGAGCGAACGGGCCATCTCCGTCGACACGGCGTTCATGGCCTTCGGCCGGTCCAGCACCAGTTCGGCCACGTGCCCGTGCCTCCGCACCAGCACGAACTCCCCGTACCGCTCCTCGCCCATGACGCCCTCCGGTTAACGCGGGTTAACTGACTGTGCCGCCGATCATCCCAGCAGACCGGCCCTCCGGAAAAGCCCCGCCCCCACCCGTTCGGGTGACCCCCCTGCCGACTCCGCCCCCACCACCCACATGAGCGCCTAACGTCCCCCACGGCTGACGCGCCCGGCGCGCGCCGGGAAGGAGCGGAGCGCATGCCACGGAAGACCCAGCCCCCGCCGCCCTTCTCTGCGGAATCGGTTCCCCTGGTGTCACCGGCACGGATTCCCACCGACCCGACAGCGACCCCGGGGATGTCGTTCCGGGTGCGTACGGGGGTGGGCCGGCCGCAGGCGCCGGATACGGGGGTGAAGGGTGCCAGGACCATCAGTCGGGCACGGCAGCAGATGGGGCCGACGCCCGCTCAGGTGGCGCCCGCTCCCGCCGCCGACCGGCCGGAGAAGACCATGGCCCCGGCCGCCCTCCGGCACGGTCGGCACAGGCGGGGTCGAATCCGGGTCGTACTGCTTCTCGGGCTGGCGGCCGCCCTCGCCCTGGGCGTACTGAGTCTCGTGCGGGTCGCCCCCGATTCCGGGCCCGGTACCGCCGAGGCCGAATCCCGGCATCCGTCCACGCTCACCGCCGAGCCCTCGGCCGGGGTCTCCGCGACCGTCGTCGCCACCCCGTCGGCCTCCAGGGCACCGGCGTCCGCCGCGCCCTCCACGCGGGCCACGCCCAGCAGCATCGGCAGCAACCCCGGCAGTCCCAACAGCACGGGCGCCGAGACGAGCCCCGCGCCACCCGCCGCGCGCCCCACCGAGACCCCGCGAGCCGAAGCACAGCGGATCCCCGCCGCGTCCGAAGCCCCCGTCCCCACCGCACCGGCGCCCGCACCGACACCGACCCCCGCGCCGACAGCGAGCGCGACGACACCCCCGCCGGACGGCAAGGGCCTCTGCGTACCCGTACTCGGCGTGTGTCTGAAACTCCGGTAGGAGTGCCTCAGCCCGTCTCGCCGCGGCGGGCCAGCAGCCACGGCTCGACCATGCCCAGGCCGCGTACCGAGCGCTGCCACATGGGCTGGAGGGCGAAGCGGTAGTCGGGCGGGGTCTCGCCCTCCTTCTCGGCCGTCGCGGCGGCCTGGGCCGCTTCGGCCTCCGAGACGGGGGCCACGCCCGTGCGGACGAGCTCCTCGGCGAAGGCGCTGTCGACGAGGACGGCGTCACGGGGAGCGATCGAGGTCAGCCGGGAGGCGAGGTTCACGGTGGTGCCGAAGACGTCGCCCATGCGCGTGGTGACCGTGCCGAAGGCCATGCCGACCCGCAGCTCGGGCATCGTCTCGTCGTTGGAGAGCGTCTCGACCAGACGGAGGGCGATGTCGGCGGCGGTGGCCGCGTCGTCGGCGACGTAGAGGACCTCGTCGCCCAGGGTCTTGATGAGCCGGCCGCCGCGCGCGGCCACGAGGTCGGCGGCGGTGGTCTCGAACGCCTCGACCAGCTCGCCCAGTTCCTCCTCCTCCATCCGCCGGGTGAGCCGGGTGAAGCCCACCAGGTCGGCGAAGGCGACGGCGAGCCGGCGGTCGACCATCTCCGCGTCGTCCACGTTCTGCACCACCCGCCCGGCGGACGCGGCGAGCTGGCGGCGCCAGACGTAGACGAGGAACTCCTCCAGCTCGGGCAGGAGCAGCTCGATGATCGGGTAGGTGACCTCGGTGCGGGTCATGCCCGGCTCGGGGGGCTCGGTCAGGCCCTCCAGGAAGGAATCGATCTGCCATTCGGCCAACCGGGCGGTGGTCTGCCCGGTGGAACGGGCCACCTGCACCGCCATGGCCTCGCTGAGCAGCCCCGCCTCGACCAGACCGGCGAGCCGCCGCAGCGCGAGCACGTCGGCCTCGGTGAGCGCCTTCGCCTGGCCTATGTCGGCGAAGCCCATCGCCCGCCAGAAACGGGACGCCAGCTCCATGGAGACACCGGCGCTGCGGGCGGCCTGGAAGGGGGTGTAGCGGCGCTCGGCGCCGAGGATGAGCTGTTCGAGGCGGAGGGCGAGCGGGTCGTCGCCGGGGTCGGGGGCATCGGGGTCCACCCGGCCCTCCGCGCCCGCGCCGGAGCCCGTGTCGTCGACGCTCACGCCTGCTGCCCTTCCGATCTGCCGCGGTCAGGTCCGACCGGCCTCAACTCTACGGCAGGTGTGCGCCAGCTCACTCCGCCGGGAGCACCCACCCGGACGCACCCTTCACCCCCCGGAAGCACCGCCCGGCGCGCACAGCGCACGGCCGTGGCGCGGGCCGGTGTCCCCACGCCCCTCTGCCCACTTTCCCCGCCCGGGAACGCCTGTTTTGCCGATCCTGTCCGCGCCTAGGCGGGGCGCAGGTGCACGATGTCCCCCGCCCCCACGGCCTCCCGCGTCCCCTCCGCCGTGGCGATGACCAGTCGTCCGTCGCCGTCGATCGCGACCGCCTCGCCGACGAGCGCGCGGTCGCCGGGCAGCTCGGCGCGGACCTGGCGGCCGAGGGTGGCGCAGCCGGCCGCGTAGGTCTCCTGGAGGGTGCTGGTGACGGGGTCGCCGTCGGCCGAGCGCCAGCGGTCGTACCAGGTGTCCAGGGAGCGGAGCACCGAGCGGAGCAGGGTGTCGCGGTCGGTGGAGACCGCGTCGGCCAGTGCCAGCGAGCCCGCCTGCGGGACGGGGAGTTCGTCGGCGCGCAGGGTGACGTTGAGGCCGACGCCGACGACCACGCCGTCCTCCCCGGCGCGCTCGGCCAGGATGCCGCCCGCCTTGCGCTCCTCGCCGCCGACGGTGACCAGCAGGTCGTTGGGCCACTTCAGGGCGGTGTCGACCCCGGCCGCGCGGGACAGACCGGTGGCCACGGCGACGCCGGTGAGCAGCGGGAGCCAGCCCCAGCGCTCCAGCGGGACCCCGGCGGGGCGCAGCAGGACGGAGAAGAACAGGCCCGAGCGCGGCGGGGCCGTCCAGCGCCGGTCCAGCCGTCCGCGCCCGGCCGTCTGCTCCTCGGCGACCAGCACCGCGCCCTCGTCCGCCGCACCGGAGGCCGCGCGGGCGACGAGGTCGGAGTTGGTGGAGCCGGTGCGCTGGACGACGTCCACCGAGGTCCACAGCCCGCCCTCGTGGAGGAGCCCGCGGCGCAGCGCGGTCGCGTTGAGCGGCGGACGGTCCAGGTCGGACCAGCGGCTGGGGCCTGAGGCATTGTGCGGCGTCATGCAAGTAACCCTAGGTGTGGGAAAGACCGCACTCCCGAGGGACGGGCCCCGCACTACGCTACGGATGAGTAATCGTCCCCCCTTTTGAGCAGGCAGGGAGCCGCATCCCGATGTCCGAGCCGGAAGAGCGTCACGACACCGACATCCACACGACCGCCGGGAAGCTCGCGGATCTCCAGCGGCGCATCCACGAGGCGACGCACGCCGGTTCGGAACGCGCGGTGGAGAAGCAGCACGCCAAGGGCAAACTGACGGCCCGTGAACGCATCGAACTCCTCCTGGACGAGGATTCGTTCGTCGAGCTGGACGAATTCGCCCGGCACCGTTCCACCAACTTCGGCCTGGAGTCGAACCGCCCGTACGGCGACGGTGTCGTCACCGGGTACGGCACGGTGGACGGCCGCCCGGTGGCCGTCTTCTCCCAGGACTTCACCGTCTTCGGCGGCGCCCTCGGCGAGGTGTACGGCCAGAAGATCGTCAAGGTCATGGACTTCGCGCTGAAGACCGGCTGCCCGGTCATCGGCATCAACGACTCCGGCGGCGCGCGCATCCAGGAGGGTGTCGCCTCGCTGGGCGCGTACGGCGAGATCTTCCGCCGCAACACCCACGCCTCCGGGGTGATCCCGCAGATCAGCCTGGTCGTCGGCCCGTGCGCGGGCGGCGCGGTGTACTCCCCGGCGATCACCGACTTCACGGTGATGGTCGACCAGACCTCGCACATGTTCATCACCGGCCCCGACGTGATCAAGACGGTCACCGGTGAGGACGTCGGCTTCGAGGAGCTGGGCGGCGCCCGCACCCACAACACCAACTCCGGTGTGGCCCACCACATGGCGGGCGACGAGAAGGACGCGATCGAGTACGTCAAGCAGCTGCTGTCGTACCTGCCGTCCAACAACCTCAGCGAGGCCCCGGTCTACCCGGAGGAGGCGGACCTCGGCCTGAGCGACGAGGACCGCGAGCTGGACGTCCTCGTGCCGGACAGCGCCAACCAGCCGTACGACATGCACACCGTGCTCGAACACGTCCTGGACGACGGGGAGTTCTTCGAGACGCAGGCCCTGTTCGCGCCGAACATCCTCACCGGGTTCGGCCGGGTCGAGGGGCACCCGGTGGGGCTGGTCGCCAACCAGCCGATGCAGTTCGCGGGGTGCCTGGACATCAAGGCGTCCGAGAAGGCCGCCCGGTTCGTGCGCACCTGCGACGCGTTCAACATCCCGGTGCTGACCTTCGTGGACGTGCCCGGCTTCCTGCCCGGCGTGGACCAGGAGCTGGACGGCATCATCCGGCGCGGCGCCAAGCTGATCTACGCCTACGCCGAGGCCACCGTCCCGCTGATCACCGTCATCACCCGCAAGGCGTTCGGCGGCGCGTACGACGTGATGGGCTCCAAGCACCTGGGCGCCGACCTCAACCTGGCGTGGCCGACCGCGCAGATCGCGGTGATGGGCGCGCAGGGCGCGGTCAACATCCTGCACCGTCGCACCATCGCCGAGGCGGAGGGCGCGGGCACGGGTGAGGAGACGCGGGCGCGGCTGGTCCGGGAGTACGAGGACGCGCTGCTCAACCCGTACGTGGCGGCCGAGCGCGGCTACGTGGACGCGGTGATCATGCCGTCGGACACCCGCGCGCACATCGTCCGGGGGCTGCGTCAGCTGCGTACCAAGCGGGAATCCCTCCCTCCGAAGAAGCACGGCAACATCCCCCTGTAGGACAGCGCCGACGGGAGCCGTCATGAACATCAAGGTCGTACGAGGCAACCCGACCCCGGAGGAGCTGGCCGCCGCCCTGGCGGTGGTCCGCGCCCGCGCCGTGGCGGCGGCCGAGCCGTCGTCCGGCGCGAAGGGGCCGCGCGACGCGTGGTCGGACCCGGCCCGCATCGCCACCCGGCGCCTGCCCCAGCCGGGGCCGGCGTCCTGGTCCCGGACCTACTGGCCCTAGGTGTATTGACCCGCAGCGTTGTTGACGCGGCTGATCGGTGGGTGGCCTCCGAGTGCGGTGTGGCAGCGGTGGTGGTTGTAGGTGTGGAGGAAGTCTGCCAGGGCGTCGGTGCGTTCGGTGTTGGTGGTGTAGGGCCGCTGGTAGGCCCATTCGTCGAGCAGGGTGCGGTTGAAGCGTTCGACCTTGCCGTTGGTCTGCGGCCGGTAGGGGCGAGTCAGCTTGCCGGCCGCACCGATCTCGGTGAGCACCTTTTTCCAGGCCAGGCCCTTGCGGTAGGCCCAGGCGTTGTCGGTCAGGACCCGCTCGATCCGGTCGATGCCCTGGGCGTGGAAGAAGGCGGCCGCGCGGGTCAGGAAGCCCGCGCAGGTCGCGACTTTCTCGTCGGGGTGGATCTCGCTGTAGGCCAGGCGGGAGTGGTCGTCGACGGCGGAGTGGACGTAGTCGAAGCCCATGCCGCGGATCGGGCGGCCGGCCTCGCGGCCGTTGGTCTTGTGGCCGCCGCCGTCGGGGATCCGGCCCAGCTTCTTCACGTCCACGTGGATCAGCTCGCCCGGCCGGTCACGCTCGTAACGGCGGATCACGGTGCCGGTCGGCCGGTCGATCCAGGCCAGCCGGTTGAGGCGGTGGCGGGTCAGGATCCGGTGCACGGTCGAGGCGGGAAGGCCCACGATCGGGCCGATCCGGGCCGGGCCCAGCTTGCGGCTCTGCCGCAGGTCGCAGACGCGGTCTTCCACCGCGGACGCGGTCCGGTGCGGCGTCGTGCGAGGTCGGCTGGAGCGGTCCTGCAGTCCCGCCTCACCCTCGGTCCGCCACCGGCGGATCCACTTATGGGCGGTGGCACGGGAGATACCCATCTCGGCGGCCACATGAGCGACCGGACGGCCTGAGCGGACACGCTCGACCAGCAGCCTCCTACCGAAGACGGTCAGCCGGGCATTACGGTGGGGCACGAAGACCTCCGTGCGGTGAGTTCCTAGACAGCTCCCACCACACCGGAGGTCTTCGCCATGTTCAAGACCCCAGCCGTGTCAACAACGCTCATGATCAATACACCTAGGTCGTGTCCGGAACCTGAGTACGGGTACTCAGGCGCGCGGGCCGGGCCGCGCCGCACGCTGGAGCCATGCTGTGGTCAGACCCGGAGAACGAGCCGCCCGAGGAACTCCGCCGGATGGAGGAGAAGCTCAGGCGGCTCGGCCTCTTCATGGCCCTGGCCATGGTGCTGGCGATGATCGTCATCGGGCTGAGGTGAGGGCTCGGGCGAGGCGGGGTCCGGCGCTAGGCTGATCGCATGACAGACCAGCGCCGCCGCCTCGTTCTCGCCTCCCAGTCCCCCGCCCGGCTGGGTCTGCTGCGGCAGGCCGGGCTGGCGCCCGAGGTGATCGTCAGCGGCTTCGACGAGGACGCCGTCACCGCCCCCACCCCCGCCGAACTGGCCCTCGCCCTCGCCGAGGCCAAGGCGTCCGTGGTGGCCGCCCGGCCCGAGGTGCAGGGCGCGCTGGTGATCGGCTGCGACTCGGTGCTGGAGCTGGACGGGCAGGCGCTCGGCAAGCCCGCCGACGCCGAGGAAGCCACCGCCCGCTGGAAGGCGATGCGCGGCCGCGCCGGGGTCCTCCAGACCGGGCACTGCGTCTGGGACACCGCCGCCAAGCGGTACGTCTCCGCGACCGCCTCCACCGTGGTCCGCTTCGGCGAGCCCACGGACGAGGAGGTCGCCCGCTACGTCGCCTCCGGCGAGCCCCTCCACGTCGCCGGGGCCTTCACCCTGGACGGCCGCTCGGCGCCCTTCATCGAGGGCATCGAGGGCGACCACGGCAACGTGATCGGCATCAGCCTCCCCCTGGTCCGCAAGCTGCTCGGCGAACTGGGTGTCGGGATCACGGAGTTGTGGGCGCCGTCCGAGTGATGTTCCGGGTGTCGGCCGTACGGCCCTGAGGGTCACCCGTAGGGGTGGACGTGGGCTCCGGTTCGGGGGCGGCCTCCGGGGCGCCTCCGGCACCGGGCGTGCCCGCCGGGCGGGCGCCCGTGTCGCGCGGACGGTCGTACGTCACCAGCAGCAGCACCAGCAGCGCGAGGACCACCATCATCGCCAGGAACGCGCCGGTGCCCACCAGGCCCCAGGCGACCGCTCCCAGCAGGCCGTTCACCACGGCGGCGCTGATCAGCAGGACCCGGCCTAGGCCGGCCGGGGCGCGGTCGCGCACCGCGACCAGCAGGGCCACCAGGGCGCAGAAGGCGAAGTAGAGCCCGAAGACCACGGCTCCCACCTTCGAGGACGTCGCCATCACATCGGGGTCGAGGCCGGCCAGGGACATCCGCTGGTTGCCCACCACCACGCCGAGCAGCCAGTTCACCGCCGCGACGCCGACCGCCTCGGCCAGCAGGACGACCGTCACGATCCAAGCCACCGGTCTGCGCACCACCGGCCCCACCCCACCTTCGCCGCCGCCCCCGCGCGGATCGCCTGTTACCGGCAGTACGCCGGTCCAGCGCGAACGCTACTCATGGGTACGACAGGGGACAAGACCTCGGCCGGCGGCAAAGAATCATTGGGCCATTCGTAGGGACTCCACAAAGAAACCGCGTGGCCCGCAGCACGCTCTCACAGAGACCTTGACCACATGGCGGGGCTAGGGTTTTCCGGTGGAGTCCTGCGTACCGAGGTGCGACAAGGGCTTTCGCGGGTCGAGCGGGCCTCGCATCACGCTCCGTGTGGGCAAGCTCACCATTGGGGACGGGTCGATGTGCCGTGTCGGCTGTCCCTAAACTCGGCTTGTTTCAAGGAGGGAGCCTCAATCGTGCGCAAGGTGCTCATCGCCAACCGTGGCGAAATCGCTGTCCGTGTGGCGCGGGCCTGCCGGGACGCAGGCATCGCGAGCGTGGCCGTGTACGCCGACCCGGACCGGGACGCTCTGCACGTCCGGGCCGCGGATGAGGCGTTCGCTCTGGGCGGTGACACCCCGGCCACCAGCTACCTGGACATCGACAAGGTCCTGAACGCCGCGCGGGAGTCCGGCGCGGACGCCATCCACCCCGGCTACGGCTTCCTCTCGGAGAACGCCGAGTTCGCCCAGGCCGTGCTGGACGCGGGACTGACCTGGATCGGCCCGCCGCCGCAGGCGATCCGGGACCTCGGTGACAAGGTCGCCGCCCGGCACATCGCGCAGCGCGCGGGTGCCCCGCTGGTCGCCGGTACGCCGGACCCGGTCTCGGGCGCGGACGAGGTCGTCGACTTCGCCAAGGAGCACGGCCTACCGATCGCGATCAAGGCCGCCTTCGGCGGTGGCGGTCGCGGTCTGAAGGTCGCCCGCACCCTGGAAGAGGTGCCGGAGCTGTACGACTCGGCGGTGCGCGAGGCCGTCGCCGCCTTCGGCCGGGGCGAGTGCTTCGTGGAGCGCTACCTCGACCGTCCGCGGCACGTGGAGACCCAGTGCCTGGCCGACAAGCACGGCAACGTGGTCGTCGTCTCCACCCGTGACTGCTCGCTCCAGCGCCGCCACCAGAAGCTGGTGGAGGAGGCCCCGGCGCCGTTCCTCTCCGAGGCCCAGGTCGAGGAGCTGTACCGGGCGTCCAAGGCCATCCTCAAGGAGGCCCGCTACGAGGGCGCCGGAACCTGTGAGTTCCTGGTCGGCCAGGACGGCACGATCTCCTTCCTGGAGGTCAACACCCGCCTCCAGGTCGAGCACCCCGTGACCGAGGAGGTCGCCGGGATCGACCTGGTCCGCGAGATGTTCCGCATCGCCGACGGCGAGGAGCTGGGCTACGGCGATCCCGAGCTGCGCGGGCACTCCTTCGAGTTCCGCATCAACGGCGAGGACCCGGGCCGGGGCTTCCTGCCCGCCCCCGGTACGGTCACCCGCTTCGACCCCCCGGCCGGCCCCGGTGTCCGCCTGGACGCGGGCGTGGAGTCCGGCTCGGTCATCGGCCCGGCGTGGGACTCCCTGCTGGCCAAGCTGGTCGTGACCGGCCGCACCCGCAAGGAGGCGCTGGAGCGCGCCGCGCGGGCGCTGGACGAGTTCCAGGTCGAGGGCATGGCCACGGCCATCCCGTTCCACCGCGTGGTGGTCCGGGACGCGGCCTTCGCGCCGGAGCTGACCGGCTCCAAGGACCCCTTCACGGTCCACACCCGCTGGATCGAGACCGAGTTCGTCAACGAGATCAAGCCCTTCACCGCCCCCGCCGACGCGGACGCGGACGAGGAGCTGGGCCGTGAGACGGTCGTGGTCGAGGTCGGCGGCAAGCGCCTGGAGGTCTCCCTCCCCTCGTCGCTCGGCATGTCCCTGGCCCGTACCGGTCTCGCGGCGGGCGCCAAGCCCAAGCGCCGCGCGGCCAAGAAGTCCGGCCCCGTGGCCTCCGGCGACACCCTCGCCTCCCCGATGCAGGGCACCATCGTCAAGGTGGCCGTCGAAGAGGGCCAGACCGTCCAGGAAGGCGACCTCATCGTCGTCCTGGAAGCCATGAAGATGGAACAGCCCCTCAACGCCCACCGAGCCGGCACGGTGAAGGGACTCCTCGCCGAAATCGGCGCCTCCATCACCTCGGGCGCCCCGATCTGCGAGATCAAGGACTGACACGACGTCATCACCCCGATGCCCGGCGACCGCACACGGTCCGCCGGGCATCGGCCTTTGTCCGGCCGTCCTCGGAGCGCACGCTCGGCACGGCACGGCCCAGGAGCGGCCGAAGGAACGGTTCACCCGGGAACGGGTGACCGGTGACCCCGACGGCCGTGACGCCCCGTCGAGGCGCTACCTGCGGCGCAGGTCCGCCACTCGGGCGCGGTCCGGGGGCTGGTCGCCCAGGACGCCGCGGAGGGGGGCGCCGGGGACCTGGCCGCGGCGGGGGCCGGGGAGCTGGGAGGAGCGCTGGCCTCGGGGGGCCTGGGGCTGCTCCGGGGCCGGGGCGCCGGCCGCTCCGGCCACCGTGATCTGCACGCCCTGGTCGGCCAGGGCCTGGAGCTCGGTGGCGGCGCGGTCGTCGTGGGCCGGGGGCTCGTCGGTGACCAGGCGGGTGATCGCCTCGGTGGGCACCGTACGGAACATGGTGTCCGTGCCCAGCTTGGTGTGGTCGGCGAGGACCACGACCTCGGAGGCGGCCTGGACCAGGGCCCGGTCCACGGAGGCCGACAGCATGTTGGACGTGGACAGCCCGCGCTCGGCGGTCAGGCCGCTCCCGGAGAGGAACGCCTTGGAGACGCGCAGCCCCTGGAGGGACTGCTCGGCGCCGGAGCCCACCAGGGCGTAGTTGGAGCCCCTCAGGGTGCCGCCGGTCATGACGACCTCCACCCGGTTGGCATGGGCCAGCGCCTGCGCCACCAGCAGGGAGTTGGTGACCACGGTCAGACCCGGTACCCGGGCCAGTCTGCGGGCCAGCTCCTGGGTGGTCGTACCGGCGCCGACCACGATGGCCTCGCCCTCTTCGACCAGCCCGGCGGCGACGTCGGCGATGGCCGTCTTCTCCGCGGTCGCGAGATGGGATTTCTGCGGAAAGCCGGATTCTCGCGTGAATCCACCCGGCAGTACCGCACCGCCATGCCGGCGGTCGAGGAGTCCTTCTGCCTCCAGCGCGCGCACGTCCCGCCGTACGGTCACTTCGGAGGTCTGGACGACGCGGGCGAGTTCACGGAGCGACACGGCCCCGTTCGCTCGCACCATTTCGAGGATCAGTTGACGACGTTCTGCAGCGAACACGAAACTGACAGTAACCCCAACGACCGTCTGCTTTCAGCAGTTTGCGCCGAATAGCAGAAGTTGTTCGCAACCGGACCCTGGAAGTGATATAGGGACCTACCGGCCGACTATGCCGCCCGCATGGGCCACGAAGGCCCCGCCGGTCAGCCCGCCCCGCCCGACTTGCGGCTCTGCAACTGCCGGGCCACCTCGGCGATCGAGCCGGACAGCGAGGGGTAGACCGTGAACGCCTTGGCGATCTGCTCGACCGTCAGGTTGTTGTCGACGGCGATCGAGATGGGGTGGATGAGTTCCGAGGCGCGCGGCGCGACGACCACACCGCCGACCACGATCCCGGTACCGGGCCGGCAGAAGATCTTGACGAAGCCGTCCCGGATGCCCTGCATCTTGGCGCGCGGGTTGCGCAGCAGCGGCAGCTTCACCGCACGCGCGTCGATCTTGCCCGCGTCCACGTCCGCCTGGCTGTAGCCGACGGTGGCGATCTCGGGGTCGGTGAAGACGTTGGAGGAGACCGTCTTGAGGTCGAGCGGGGCCACCGCGTCGCCGAGGAAGTGGTAGACCGCGATCCGGCCCTGCATCGCCGCGACGGAGGCCAGCGCGAAGACACCGGTCACGTCACCGGCCGCGTACACGCCGGGGGCGCTGGTGCGGGAGACCTTGTCGGTCCAGATGTGCCCGGAGTCGCGCAGCTTGACCCCTGCCTCCTCCAGGCCCAGCCCGGCGCTGTTCGGGATCGCGCCGACCGCCATCAGACAGTGCGTACCGGTGATCACACGGCCGTCGGCGAGGGTGACCTCGACCCGGTCGCCGACCCGCTTGGCGGACTGGGCGCGGGAGCGGGCCATCACGTTCATGCCCCGGCGGCGGAAGACGTCCTCCAGCACGGCGGCGGCGTCCGGGTCCTCGCCGGGCAGCACGCGGTCGCGCGAGGAGACCAGGGTGACCTTGGAGCCGAGCGCCTGGTAGGCGCCGGCGAACTCGGCACCGGTGACGCCGGAGCCGACCACGATCAGCTCTTCGGGCAGCTCGGTGAGGTCGTAGACCTGGGTCCAGTTGAGGATGCGCTCGCCGTCCGGCTGGGCGTCGGGCAGCTCGCGCGGGTGGCCGCCGGTGGCGATGAGCACGGCGTCGGCGGTGAGGGTCTCCTCGGTGCCGTCGGCGGCGGTGACGACGACCTTGCGGGAGCCGTCCAGGGCCTGCATGCCCTCAAGGCGGCCCCGGCCGCGCATGACACGGGCGCCGGCCCGGGTGACGGAGGCGGTGATGTCGTGGGACTGGGCGAGCGCGAGCCGCTTCACCCGGCGGTTGACCTTGCCGAGGTCGACGCCGACCACCCGGGCCGCCTGCTCGATGTGCGGGGTGTCGTCGGCGACGATGATGCCCAGCTCCTCGTAGGAGGAGTCGAAGGTGGTCATCACCTCGGCCGTGGCGATGAGGGTCTTCGACGGCACGCAGTCGGTCAGCACCGACGCCCCGCCCAGACCGTCGCAGTCCACGACGGTCACCTCCGCGCCGAGCTGGGCGGCCGTCAGCGCCGCCTCGTATCCGCCGGGTCCGCCACCGATGATCACGATCCGAGTCACGTACCCCATTGTCCCGCACCCGGCGGGAAGCGGGTGCGGCGGGTCCTCACTGGCACCGCACTGGACGCCGTACGGCCGGTGCGCAGCCCTTTTGCCCAGCCTTTGTCGAAATCTGCATGACAACGATCGCATTCCCATGGGCTCTGTCATCTACGCGCGTAGGAGAACACCGGCTACCCTCATCCGCGTGAACGCATCTCTCCTTCCGGACGACCGCCAGGGCGACCCGCACGCCGCCGCCGACGCCGCCGCCGCGCGCCTGCGCGAACTCACCGGCGCCGAGACCCACGACGTGGCCCTCGTGATGGGCTCCGGCTGGGCTCCCGCCGTGGACGCCCTGGGCGAGCCCGACGCCGAGTTCCAGGTGACCGAGCTGCCCGGCTTCCCGCCGCCGGCCGTCGAGGGGCACGGCGGCAAGATCCGCTCGTACACCTTCGGTGACAAGCGCGCCCTGGTCTTCCTGGGCCGCACCCACTACTACGAGGGCCGTGGCGTCGCCGCCGTCGCGCACGGGGTCCGTACCGCCGTCGCCGCCGGCTGCAAGACCATCGTGCTGACCAACGGCTGCGGCGGTCTGCGCGAGGGCATGCGCCCCGGCCAGCCGGTGCTGATCAGCGACCACCTGAACCTGACGGCCACCTCCCCGATCGTCGGCGCCAACTTCGTCGACCTCACCGACCTGTACTCGCCGCGCCTGCGCGCCCTGTGCAAGGAGATCGACCCCTCCCTGGAGGAGGGCGTCTACGCGCAGTTCCCCGGCCCGCACTACGAGACCCCGGCCGAGATCCGCATGGCCCGCGTGATCGGCGCGGACCTGGTCGGCATGTCCACGGTGCTGGAGGCCATCGCCGCGCGCGAGGCCGGCGCCGAGGTGCTGGGCATCTCCCTGGTCACCAACCTCGCCGCCGGCATGACGGGCGAGCCGCTGAACCACGAGGAGGTCCTCCAGGCGGGCCGCGACTCGGCGGCGCGCATGGGCGAGCTGCTGGGACAGGTGCTGAACCGGCTGTAGCCGAGGACGGCAGCGCAGACATCGAGAGAGAGGTTCACCCGAGGTGCAGGACGAAGTGATCGCACGGGCCAAGGCATGGCTGGCCGAGGACCCCGACGCCGAGACCCGCGAGGAGCTGGCGAAGCTCATCGACGCCGGGGACACGGCGGAGCTGGCCGAGCGGTTCAGCGGCACGCTCCAGTTCGGCACCGCCGGGCTGCGCGGCGAGCTGGGCGCGGGCCCGATGCGGATGAACCGCGCCGTCGTGATCCGCGCCGCCGCCGGACTCGCCGCGTATCTGAAGGCCAAGGGCGAGACGGGCGGCCTGGTGGTCATCGGCTACGACGCCCGGCACAAGTCGGCCGACTTCGCGCGGGACACCGCCGCCGTGATCACCGGCGCCGGACTGCGTGCCGCCGTGCTGCCGCGCCCGCTGCCCACCCCGGTCCTCGCCTACGCCATACGGCACCTGGGCGCGGTCGCCGGTGTGGAGGTCACGGCCAGCCACAACCCGCCGCGCGACAACGGCTACAAGGTGTACCTCGGCGACGGCTCCCAGATCGTGCCGCCCGCCGACGCGGAGATCGCCGCCGAGATCGACGCGGTGCGCGCGCTCGCCGACGTGCCCCGGCCGGAGTCCGGCTGGGAGGTGCTGGGCGACGAGGTGCCGCACGCGTATCTGGCGCGTACGGACGCGGTGCTCGCCGAGGGGTCGGCCCGCACGGCCCGTACCGTCTACACGGCGATGCACGGCGTCGGCAAGGACGTGCTGCTCGCGGCGTTCGCGCGGGCCGGGTTCCCGGAGCCGGTGCTGGTGGCCGAACAGGCCGAGCCCGACCCGGACTTCCCGACCGTGGCCTTCCCCAACCCGGAGGAGCCCGGCGCGATGGACCTCGCCTTCGAGCGGGCGACCGCCACCGAACCGGACCTCGTGATCGCCAACGACCCGGACGCGGACCGCTGCGCGGTGGCCGTACGCGACGGCGGCGACTGGCGGATGCTGCGCGGTGACGAGGTGGGCGCGCTGCTCGCCGCGCACCTGGTGGGCCGGGGCGTCACCGGCACCTTCGCGGAGTCCATCGTCTCCTCCTCCCTGCTGGGCCGGATCGCCGAGAAGGCCGGTCTTGGCTACGAGGAGACCCTGACGGGCTTCAAGTGGATCGCCCGCGTGGACGGCCTGCGGTACGGGTACGAGGAGGCGCTCGGCTACTGCGTGGACCCCGAGGGCGTGCGGGACAAGGACGGCATCACCGCCGCGCTGCTCATCACCGAGCTGGCGTCACAGCTGAAGGAGTCGGGCCGGACCCTGCTCGACCTCCTCGACGACCTCGCGCTGAAGCACGGTCTGCACGCCACGGACCAGCTCTCGGTACGGGTGGAGGACCTGTCGGTGATCGCGGACGCGATGCGCCGCCTGCGCGAGCACCCGCCGACCTCCCTGGCCGGCCTCCCGGTCACCTCGGCGGAGGACCTCACCCGGGGCACGGCCACCCTCCCGCCCACAGACGGCCTGCGCTACACCCTGGACGGCGCCCGCGTCATCGTCCGCCCGAGCGGCACCGAGCCCAAGCTGAAGTGCTACCTGGAGGTCGTGGTCCCGGTCGCCGACCGCGCCGCCCTCCCGGCGGCCCGTGCGCGGGCGACCGAACTGCTGACGGCGATCAAGCGGGACCTGTCGGAGGCGGCGGGGATCTGACTCGGGGGCTTCCTCCGAGGTCAAGATCTGCACAAGGGGCTGGTGGCCGGGGCGGGCCCGACCACTAGTGTCCCCGTCATGACCATGAACATGACGCGCCGCAGTCTGATCCGTGGCGGTACCGGCCTCGCCGCCGGTGCCGCCGCCGGGCTGGGGCTGCCCGCACAGGCGGCGGTGGCCGCGCCCGTGGACAATCCGGCGAGCGTGCCGGGCGGGACCGCGCTGATCGACGTCGCCGCCGGTTCCACCCGCTGGCTGGCCGGTGTCGCCAACCAGGACAGTTCGACCACGCTCCAGGGCATCGCCTTCGACTCGGCGGCCGGGCACTTCTACACGCTCCAGGTGGCCGGGGCGAGTCAGATCGCCTACCTCCGCTCGGGCAGCCAGGTCGCGGTGACGGCGTCCATCGGTGGCGACGAACACGCGGAGTCGGGCGACCTCTGTCTGACCCGGCACGACATCGCCACCGGCGCGGTCAACGGGTACATGTACCTGCTGGGCTTCGGCCACGGGGTCTCCCTCGGCGTCCAGCCGGCGAGCGGCGGGAACCCGGCGTACGTGTGGACCGAGGCGGGGTCCGGGCGCAGCGGGTACGGGCAGGAGTTCGTCCGCTTCCCCTTCGCCACCAAGACGGTGCTGTGGACCAGCCACCCGTCCGTGCAGCGCTTCGGCTCACCGGACCCGGCGGCGACCTCCATGACGCCGTCGGTGGACGCGGACCACAACATCCTGCTGATCCGCTACGCGCTGGGCTCCGACCACTGGTTCGCGGCGTACGACCTGGCCGCGGCGGCGGCCACGGCCGGCACCGGCACCCTCCCGGCCCCCCTGGCCCGCATCCAGCAGCCGCCGCTCTACAAGTACAAGGCCGACGGCACCCCGGACCCCACCACCCCGGCCACCTTCCAGGGCTTCACGTCCTACGGCCAGTACGTCTACATGCTCGACGGCGATCCCCGCACCACGACCCCGTCCAGCACCCTGACCGGCGTCGACAAGTGGGCCGTCCACACGACGTCCTTCGACCTCAACGGCACGGCGAACGACCCCACGACGGGCTACATCGCCAGCACCCACTCGGAGGCGGACGCGGCGGCGGACCCCCGCGAACCGGAGGGCATGGCGATCTACACGGGCGCGGGCGCCCCCCGCCTGTGCTTCGGCATCACGAACAACTCGGGCAGCAACCGGCAGTTCGACCTTTACTACAAGGTCTGAACGCCGGGTCTCGTGAACTTCCTCCGGCCACCACGCGACACACCGTTCACCGGCCAGGAAGGCATATTCGACAGAAGCCCCGCCGAAGTATTTCGGCGGGGCTTCTGTGACTGCACTCAGACGGCTCTTCGCTTAATGGGCCTCAGGAAACAACTGCGGTACCCAGAACCGAGCCACGACGCGGATCCAACAGGTTGACGTCGGCTCTCTCAAATCTATCTTCAAGAGCCTCGAAACCTCGCCTACGCACGTAAGCGGCCTCATTGGCGTAGATCGGGATCAGCCACAGGATGTCCACCTCCTGATTCCCATCGAGGAAACTGTCGTATCCCGACGGGTAAGCGTGGAGGGGAGCGACAACCAGGTGGTCCGCCTCGCTTCCCTCCATCCAGGGCCATCCGAGGGCGAGCACGGAGCCCACATCCGCATTCCGCCCGACTGCCTGCCAGTGCGCAACCATGGTCACCGTTTCCAGGTGCCGCTGAAACGCGTACGGAGAGAGCAGAGCGAACTCGTGGGCGCCTTCTCCGACGATCGACGCACCCATCGATACGTAGACCCAGGGCTCGGACGGATCCGTCGGCTCAATGCACCGTACCCGAAAATCCGGCAGCACCTCATCGATGGGACCGGCATTCCACCGGCCGTCCACATGCTGAGTTCCTGGCCAGAATCTGCGCAGATGCCGGTCGAGCACACCCTGACGGCTGCCAATCAATGACTCCATGGTCATTTCCTCATTCCGAACGCGTTCGCAAGCTTCGTCAGCGCACCCGACAGCCTGCCCCCTTGACTGCTCTGGCAGGCCCGGCATCGCGTGCCATTGATACCCGCTTTCGCGTATTCACGCCGCTCAGCGTCCGTCATCTTCCACCCGTCATGGAAATAGTAGTGTTCGCCGAGTGGCGGGTCGTGCTCAGGTACGGGCTGGGTCGAAGTTCCCTCCACCTGCACCTCTCCGCAATCCAGGCAACGTGTGCCTGCACCGGCCTTCCTGGCGGCTCGCCCGGCGGGACCGCGAGTCTGAGCCCCGCCGTAGTCACGCTTCCTGTTGTACTTCCTCGTCGGCATGGCAGGGCCTTGGCTGTCGGTCACTGTCCCTTCGGAGTCAACCTCGAATCGTGCACCTCCGGTCGGACAAGCCGCTGCACTGTCGTTGTGCACGAGGACCTGAATTTCACCGGCCGCCACCTGGTACGTGTGCAGGCCCTCGATGCTCAGATCGTAGGTGACACCCTGGGACGTGTACGACGCCACCCTGGTGATCTTGGAGTGGCTGCCGTCGCCGTCCTGAAGCTCGTAGCCCGCCTGGAGTTCGCCGGCCTGGGTCCACCTGTTTCGAGTCACCTCGTAGAACTGATGGTGCTTCGTTGTGTGGATCGTCTTCACACCGGACTTCGTGGCGACGGCGACGTCGACGTAGTCACGGTCGGTCTTGGTGACGATCACCGACTTGACCTTGTGCTTCTCCTTCTTCGTCTTGCCGGGCTCGGCCGTCAGGACGTAGTCGCCGGGCTTGACCTGGGAGATGGGCTTCACCATGGCGTTCGCCATGAGGACGCCCGTGCTGCCGGTGAAGCTGTGCGGCGTGCAGCCCTTGCGGCCGAACTTGCTCGCCGCGGCGCCGAAGATGCCGCCCGTCACCGCGCCGACCGCCGACGCCTTGGCCGCGCCGCTCGCGCTGCAGCCCTCCTCGCTGGACGCGCAGGAGACGCCGTAGCCGACCGCGCCTTCCGCGGCTCCGCCCGCCGCGCCCATGGCCGCGCCGTTGAGAACCTTGCCGCCGGCGCCGGCGAGCAGTCGGCCCACCGCGCCGGAGGCGGCACCACCGGCCGCACCACCGAGGGCACCGGTCGCGGCGCCGATGGCCACCGACCCGAGGAAACCGCCGACGGACTTGGGGCCGTCGCTCATCATGTAGCCGACGCCGTTGGCCGCCGCGCCCGCGAGGGCCGCGCAGCCGACCGCGCCGACGCCCCAGGTCGCAGCGGTGCAGCCGGTGAAGACCGCCACGCCCACCGCGACCGACACGATCGTCGCGGCGTGCTGCTTGACGAAGTTGCCCGTCGCCTTGGCGGCTGCCTTGACGCCCCGGCCGACCTTCTTGATGGCTCTCTTGCCCAGGTCGGCAGCCTTGGCGGCTACGTGCTTGACCGCCTTGGCTACCTGCCGGGCCCGCTGTTTGACGTGTTGGACGACCTTGTGGGCATAGCGTTTGACGCTCTTATAGGTGCGTTTGACGTATCTCTTGACCTTTTTGACGCTGTCGTGGACGTAGTGCACGACCTTGCGCGCCGCCCGGCGGACCTTGTGGACGACCTTCTTGACGGCCTTCTTGATGTGCTTGGCCGCCTTGCGGACCTTCTTGGCGACGGTCTTGACCGCGTGCTTGGTCTTCTTCCAGGCCGACTTGGCCTTGCTCTTGACCTTCTTGGCGACCTTGTGGAACGCCTTCTTCACGAAGCCGAACCAGTGCCCGGTCGGGTCGACGCCCGTCATCGGGTTCTGGTTGGCGTACGCGTACGCGTTGGCGTTCACCGAGTCCGGCAGCGGATCGTTGCTGACGGTGTCCCGGCTGTTGAACTGGCCGGTCTGCGGCGAGTACCAGCGCGCGGCCATGTTGACCTGGGCGGTCTCGGGGTCGGTCCAGCCGGACTGGTAACCGAGGTTGCCCAGCATCCCCGCCGAGGCGGAGACCTTGCCGAACGGCGTGTAACTGGCCGAACCGCTCAGCGTCTCACCGGAGTCGGTGTACTGCGCGACCAGGTCGTCGTGGATGTCGGTCAGCGCCAGCACCGACGACGTGCCCGACTTGATGCCCAGCAGCGAACCGTCGGCACTGCGGCTGTACGTCGCCGAGCCGTCGGAGGCGACGTCGTTGCCGTCACCGCTGTACTGGAAGGAGAAGACGTCCGCGCCGCCCACGTCCCTGGCCTTCAGGACGCGGTCCAGACCGTCGTACGTGTACGTGCGGTCGCCCTCGTTGATGACGCGGTTGAAGGCGTCCGCCTTCATATCGGTCCGGGTCCCGGACTCGTCCGTGATCGAGCTCAGCGTGCCGCGCTTGGTGTACGCGTAGGTGCTGTGGCCGTCCGAGGTGAGCCGGTTGCGGGCGTCGTAGGTGTACGTGTCGCCGCCGACCCTCGTGCGGTTGCCCGAGGCGTCGTAGCCGTAGACCTCCGTGGTGGTGCCGTTGTTCCAGGACGTCAGCCGGTCCGACCAGTCGTACGCGAACGTGTTGGTGGACGCGCCCGCGACACCGGTGGTCGTCTTCGACGTGATGTTGTCGTTGTCGTCCCACCCGTAGGTGATGGAGGACAGGACCTTGCCGCTGGGCGAGGTCAGCTTGTCACCGGTGATGCGCTGCAGCGCGTCGTAGCTGAACGCGCGCTTGGACTTGCCGGTGCCGTAGTCGATCTGCGTGACGGCGTTGTCGACGTTGTAGGTGTAGGTCGCCCTGGAGCCGGTGACCGCGTCGTCGACCGTCTTCAGCCGGCCCGCCGTGTCGTACCCGTAGGACGATGTGCCCGAGGCGTCCGTGCGGGACGTCATCGCGCCGTCGCCGTTGTAGGCGAACGACGAGCTGCCCGACGGGCCGGAGGCCGTGAGCAGCGCTCCCCGGTCGTCGTAGGTGAAGTGGTCGTCGTCCTCTCCGGCGCCGGCGACGGCCGTGACGCGGTCGTCGGCGTCGTACGCGTAGGTGTGGTCGGCCGTCGCGGCCTCCGCACCCGAACCGGTCTGCTTCACCAGCCGGCTCTTCGTGTCGTACTCGTTGGCGATGGTCACGCCGCCCGGTGACCGCTGCTCGGCCACCCGGCCACCCGCGTCGTACACCGTGGTGTAGGTGCGGTCGGCCGCGGCGGGCTGGTCCGGGGTGGACGGCTCGATGACGGACTCGGGCAGCCCCCACTTGTTGAAGGTGGTGATGAACGGGTTGCCCCGGCCGTCGGTGAAGCGGGTGCGGTTGCCCGCGACGTCGTAGCCGAAGGACGTGGTGATGGACTCGGTCGCGGAGACCGGCTCCACCGCCTCGGTCACCAGACCCGTCGGGTCGACGGTGAAGGTGGTGGTGTGGCCCCGGTAGTCGGTCACCGACAACGGGTTTCCGGCGCGGTCGTAGGTGGAGCCGCTGGTGCGCAGCACCGCGCCGCCCGCGTCCAGTTCGCTGGTGCCGGTCAGTTGGCCGAAGCCGTCGTAGGTGTTCTTGGTGCTGGTGTTGTCCGGGTCCGTCGCGGTGAGGACGTCACCGTCCATGGTGTAGGTGAACTTCGAGACGTTGCCCGCCCCGTCGGTCACCTCGGTGGTCTCGCCGAGGGCGTTGTACTTGTACGACGCCGAGACACCGGTCGGGCTCACCCGGCGGGAGAGGTCACCGCCCGGCGCGTTGTACTCGTTGATCGCCGTGTACGCCCGCTGCGTGGGCTGGCGGACGATGTCCGTGCTGGTCAGCTCATTGCCGAGGTAGTCCCACGTGGACTCCTGGCGCGCACCGCCCGGGCTGTTCGACGACAACAGGTCACCGTTGGCGTCGTAGACCATCGTCGACCTGCCGCCGCCCGGCTCGGTGACCGAGGCCACGTCGCCGAGCTGGGTGTACGTGTAGGACGTACGGTTGCCCAGCGGGTCGACCTCCGCCGTGACCTGGCCGAGCTTGTTGTACTCGTTCCAGGACGTGGCCGTGATCGGCGTGGAGGCGCCCGGCGCGGTGTAGTCCGGCAGCTTGGTCGAGGTCTCCTGGCCCTCGGCGTCGTAGGCCGTGGTCGTGACGTTGCCCAGCGGGTCGGACGTCTCGGTGGCCTCGCCGAAGGTGTTGTAGCCCGTCATCGAGATCGGCCGCAGGGCACTGGGTGCGCCCCCGTCCTTCTCGGCGTTGACGACCGGCTCGGTGACCATGGTCTGCTGAGCGGCCTCGTCGTAGGCGTAGTCCGTGGTGTTGCCGAGCTCGTCGGTCGAGGACAGCGGCAGACCCCGCTGGTCCAGCTTCCAGGTGTTGGTGTGCACCGAACTTCCGGCCGCCGGAAGCGTGCCGCCCGCCAGGGCGGACACCTGGGACGCGCTCAGCGCGTCGCCGTAGACCTGTGCGTCGGCGATGGAGCCCTGCGCGTTCTCGGCGTAGGTGCCGTTGAACAGGCGGCGGCCGATCTGGAGCGGGCCGGTGGCCTCCCAGGGTGAGGTGAAGGACGTCGTGGTGCCCGACTGGGCGCCGTTGACGTACAGCTTCAGCGAGGCGGACGCCTGGTCGTACACACCGGTGAGGTGGGTCCAGGTGCCGGTCTTGACCGCGGCGGTGCCGGAGCTGGTCCGGACGGTCGCGGCGCCGGCGGCGTCCGTGGAGTGGCGGTTGAAGGTCCAGCCGTAGACCGTGGAGTAGTAGAGCTGGAAACCGCTGTTGAGCTTGCCGTCCTGGGCGAGGAAGGTGCTGTTGGCGGCGGTGCTGCCGAGCTTGACCCAGGCGGAGACGGTGAAGTCACCGCTGGTGTTGACCGCCGGACCGTTCGCCTGCCCGTAGGCCGTGGTGGTGCCGTTGAGGACGGCGGAACCGCCCTTCTCGGTGGAGCGGGTGACCGAACTGCCCAGTGCCACCTTGTTGTTGCCGCCGGAGGAGTCCTGGGCGGTGAGGCCACTGGGCTCCGACAGCTTCCAGCGGGCCACGGGAGCGGTGGTGCCGTCGTGCTCCGTGTAGCCGGTGACATTGCCCAGCGCGTCGTAGCGGGTGTCCGTCCGGTCGACGTCACCGGTGGCCGGGTCGGTCTCGGTCTCCGTCACGACGTTGTCGTCCGGGTCGTAGGAGACCTTGGTGCTGCGGTTGACGCCCGTCGGGTCGAGCACGGACGAGGCGACGCGGTCGGCCGCGTCCACCGCGAAGGTGGACGTGGTCCGGCCGTCGTTGGTCACCTGCTTGATCAGGTTTCCGGCCGGGTCGTAGGTGTTGGCCTCCTCGACGAACTGCTTGCCGTTCGCCGGGTCCTTGCGGGTGACCGAGGCGGAGAGGCCGTCGTCGGTGTAGGTGTACGCCGTCACCCAGCCCATCGCGTCGGTGACCGACGCGAGCCTGCCCGCCGGGTCGTACGCGCGGGACTCCTGGACCAGCGTGGTCGGCGCCGACGGGTTGTTCGGGTCGCCGGTATAGCCGAGCAGGCTGGTGGTGAGGGCGCGTCCCTCGGCGTCGAAGGTGTAGGTGTTGACCGTCCCCAGCGGGTCGGTCTCCTTCACCTTGTTGCCGTAGACGTCGTACTCGAACGAGGTGGTGCCGCCGCCGGGGTCCGTTCGCGAGGCGAGACGGTTGTAGGCGTCGTACGTCAGCGACGTCGAACGCGAGGCGTCACCGCCCCGGACGTCGGCGACGGTCTGCGAGGTGACGTTGCCGTCGTCGTCGAAGCCCGTGGTCGTCTTCGCCTGGTGCACCGCACCCGTGACGCGGTTGGTGACCGCGGGGCCGGTCTCGGTGAGGACCTGGTCGTTCTTGTCGTACGTCTGGGACGTGGTGAGGCCGGAGGGCTGGGCGTCCGAGGTCTCCGTGCGGGAGATCTGCCGGCCCAGCCTGTCGTAGGTGTACGTGAGCTTCGCGCCGTTGGCGTCGGTGACCGAGGCCAGGTCGCCGGTGGAGAAGTAGGTGTACTTCGTCGTCCTGCCACCCGGCGTGGTGACGGTGTCCGTCAGGCCGGCCGGTGCCAGGGCGCCGCCGCCCTCGGCGGCCGGGGTGGACGCCGTGGTGTACGTGGTGCTGGCGGTACGGCCGCCCGGACTACCGGGGACCGGGGGGCTGGTGACCGACAGCAGGTTGCCGCCGGTGTCGTAGGAGTAGCTGGTGAGGTAGGTGTTGTCGGTGGGGCCCGAGGAACGGCCGTCCCGCTCGGTGAGCAGCAGGTCGTTGCGCGGGTCCATCGCCGGGAAGGCGGTCGTGGCGTCCGGGTAGTACGTGTAGTACTCGGTGGCGCACTTGTCCGCCGTCGTGTCCTGGCAACTGGTCTGCGAGACCGTGTTGCCGCGCACGTCGTAGCCCGTGGTGCTCCGGTTGCCGTTGGCGTCGGTCACGGTGTGCAGGAAGCCGCCCGTGTCGTAGCCGTAGGTCGTCCGGTTGCCTTCGGTGTCGATCGCGGCCAGCAGACGGTTGCCCATCTCCGCGTCGTAGACGTACTTCAGTGTCTTGTCGGTCGGGTCGGTCAGCGTGACCGTGCGCACCGGGGCGACCCCGGACGACGCCTTGTACGCCGACCAGTGCTGCTCGACCTGGTCCTCCGTCAGCGGGCGGCCGTAGGTGGCGACCTCGGCGATGGAGCCGGTGAAGAAGCTCAGGTCGCCGGGAGAGGCTTCCCAGGACTTGGCGAAGCCCGCGCCGACGAACGACCGCGTGTTGCTCTGGTCGCCCACCGCGCCGGTGAAGTCGGCCTGCTTGGCTCCGTCCAGGTACATCGTCTGGGTGGTGCCGGAGGCCGACAGCACCGCGTGGTGCCAGGTGTCGTCGTTGACGGCGGCCGTGGAGCCGAAGGCGCCCGAGCCGGTGGCGCTCCACCAGTGGCCGTGCAGCTTGCCGTCGGTGCCCACGTACAGCAGCGGGCTCCAGGACCCGGACGGGGTGCCGGCGGGCGCCTGGGCCTGGTCGGAGAGGATCACACCGGGAGCACTGGTCTTGAACCACAGCTCCACGGCGCGGTCGCCCGAGCGGTGCCAGGGGGCGTACGGGATCTCGGCGTACGACGACGTGCCGTCGAAGGACGCCGCGGTCACGTCACCGGCGCCGAACGGACCGGCCACGCCCTGCGTGACGGTGTTGTACGTGCCGAACCCGGTGTGCACCTCGTTGGCCGCCTGCTGCGCGCCGAGGGTGTCGGAGAGTCGCCAGTAACCGGCCGGGACCGAGCCCATCACCGCCGAGCGGTAGACCTGCGAGGAGCCGGTGACGACAGGCGGGTTGAGCTTCCAGGTGCCGCCCTCGGAGTCCGTGGTCTGCTTGACCAGGTCGTCGGTGGTGCCGTAGACGACCGACGCCTGGGTCTTCCCGCCGGGCGTGGTGATCTTGTTCAGCAGACCGGCGGACCGCTTGGCGGCCTGGTACTGCGCGGTGATCACCGAGGGGTCGAGCGGCTCGGAGTAGACGGCGGCCTCGGCCATCTGGCCCGTGTAGTGCCCGAGCTTGTCGTTCGGGTTCATCGAGGGCCAGCCGTCGGTGTTCACACCGGCGCCGAGGGAGAGGTAGGGCTGCTCCCAGTCGTTGATGGTGCCGCTCAGCGAGCCCTGCGAGACACCGTCCAGGTACAGGGTCTGGCTGGTGGCCATGCCGGTGAGCACGGCGTTGTGCCACTGGCCGTCGGTGACCGAGGCGCCCGACGTGATCGTCGACATGCATCCCGGCGACATGGCCAGGCAGCCGCGCAGCTTGCCGTCGGTGCCGACGTACACGGCGGGCGTGTTCTTCTTGGTGTTGGCGACCGGGTCGGAGTCGCTCAGCGGCTTGTCGCCGTAGTAGAAGAGGACACCTCCCGCGGTGGTCGTCTTGAACCACAGCGAGACCGTCATGTACGACGGCGTGGCTCCCGGCGCGCTCGGCATCTCCACGTAGGAGGTGGTGCCGTTGAAGCCGGCCGTCTTCTGGGTGGAACCGGCGAGGACGGACGCGCCGCCCAGCGTCACGTTGTGGTAGAGGCCGTTGTAGCGGCCCTGGTTGTTGTCGACCGTGTCCGTCGCGACGGTGGCGCCCAACGCCTCACCGAGCCGCCAGTAGGCGTACGGGTCGGCGTCCAGCACCGTGGTGCGGTAGTGGTTGCCGGTGGCGTAGCCGTAGGTGGTGCACTTGGTGGGGGTGGCCGGCGGGCAGACCGTGGTGAGCTGGTCGCCGTTGTAGCCGTAGTTCCAGGTCTGGACCGTGGACGAGTCGTCCTTGACCGCCGCGTCGGTCGCGACCGAGGCGACGTGCGCCGTGGTGGCGCCGGACGGCGTGATCCAGGTCAGGCCGAGCGAGCGCTGCGACTTATCGTTGGTGATCTTCGTGAGCTGCTTGGAGGCGTTGTAGCTGAACGTCTCCGTGCGGCCCGCGTAGTCCTTGATGCTGGATATCGCCTTCGTGCCCGCCTTGGCGGTGGTCTGCGTGAAGGCGTACTCGGTGAAGTCCTTGTCCGTCAGCGAGTAGCCGTCGGTGACCGGCTGGAGCCGCGCGTACCGGCCCAGCGGAGGCTGGAAGGAGCCGTCGGTGTTGCGGCCGAAGGCGACCTGCTCACCACCGGGGTAGGTGATGATCACGCTGGTGACGGCGCCGGACGGGTTCTTGACCTCGGCGGCCTTCATGTCGGCGACCGTCGACCAGCCGGCGCCGAAGGCACCGTCGACCCGCGGATCGATGCTGTTGTACGAGCGGTCGATCTCCAGCGAGGGGCCGACCACCTCGACGTCCGCGTCGGAGTCGTCGGTGGTGAAGTTGGCGTCACTCGGGTCGAAGTCGTGGCCGTCGGTGTTCTGGGCCAGGCCCGAGGTGACGGGGGGCTGCGGGACGGCGGTGGTGAACCGGCTGGAGTAGGTCGTCTCGTCGAGCCCGTCGCTCACCCCCGCGTACCAGGCGTAGTTCTTCGACCACTTCAGCTTGCCCGCCGGGATCTTCCAGCTCCCCTTGGTCAGGGCGCCGGAGGTGACGACGGGCGTGGTGCTGCCGGAGTCCGCGTCGTACACCTCGAAGGAGTACGACAGCGCCGCGTTGGGCGACTTGTCGGCATCGCTCGCGTAGACGAGCAGCTCCGGCTGGAGGGTGTTGGCCTGGAAGTTCTCAGGCGGGTACGAAGCGTTGACCTGCGGCTCGACGTTGGTCCCGTAGGTCAGGTCGAGAGACGGACGCCAGCCGGAGGTGGCCGAGTCGTCGGAGTGGAACTTCTTCCAGTGCAGTCCGTCACCGGTCGGCGCGGCAAGCGCCAGGCCGTAGTTGACGCCGCCCGCGGCGACCTGGGTGAACCAGGACGTCGACAGCGACACCGGCATCTTCACACCGACACCGGTGCTGCCGGTGCTGTTGGTGCAGGAGGCGCCGGGGGCGGGCGTGGTGGAGCCGAGGGCGGAGCCGTACGCCGGACCCGGGTAGGTGGTGGTCGTCGACGGGGACCACGACTGGGTCACCGGGTAGACCGAGAACGCCTCGGGGGTGCAGGTGGCGGACCACAGCGCCCAGACGTTCAGCGTCGCGGCGGAGACCTGCCGTCCGGCGATCGTCGAACCCAGCGACGAGAACTGGAGGAAGGAGTTCGCCTTGGTGGTGCCCGCGTCGTAGGAACCGACCTTGATCTGGTTCTCCGCCGAGCGGTTGGAGTTGTAGTCGTTCTGGACGTACGTCGCCTGGCTGGCGTTCACGACCGTCGTCGGGTCGACGGTGACGGGGTAGACCCGCTCGGGGTCGTCCAGCCAGGCCCGGTCGGCGGTCATCCGCAGCACCGGTTCACCGTCCACGGTGGTCAGCTCGTAGGTGACCTCGCGGGAGCGGGCGCCGTCACCGGAGCGGCGGTCGATGCGCGAGTCCTCCATGTAGGCATGGGGGACGGTCGCGGCGACCTTGCCGTCGGCGCCGGTGAACTCGACGTCGCCGTTCTTGCCGATGCGCGGGGTCAGCCCCTTCGCGTCCAGCGCGAACAGCCAGGAGTTGTCCGCGTCCTTGGAACGCAGGACGAGGTTCTCCTTGAAGCCGTCCGCGATCGGCGCGAGCTGCACATCGGTGCCGGGCAGGGCGTCGGCGTAGAGGAGGGTGCCGTTCTCGTCCTTCGACGCCTCGGTCTCACGGGCGCCGAGGAGGGAGTACGCGACCGAACGGCCGTTGCCGAGGCCGAGAGAGGCCAGCCGGTCGTCGGCCGCGTCCGGGGCGAAGTCGACGTCGACGGAGTTGGCGGTCTGCTCGAACCGGCCGTCGTCGCTCTTCTTCAGGCTGGTGTCGATCGGCTTCCAGGTGCCGTCCGCCGACTTGAAGTTGGCCCGTACGTCGTAGTGGCGCACGGTGGTGGAGCCGTCGGCGTTGACGAAGTAGTCCGAGGTCGCGGTGGACTTCTTGGCGTTCCGCTTGCTGGTGCGGAGGTTGAAGCTCTTCCCCGACGCCAGGGCCTTGGTGGTGGTCTTCTCGGGCTGGGTCACATGGCGCTGGTACGCGCCGAGTTCACCCTTGCCCCGGCCGGGCTCGTGTCCGGCCGTGTGGTTGGTGCTGGTGGCCGCCGACGAGGCGTGGTGGCTCTTGCCCCGCGCGGTGCCGCCCTGCTGGTCAGGAGTGTCGAGGGAGGAACTGTGGACCCACTTCGCCAGGCCGGCGAAGGACAGTTCGGGCATGCTCAGCGCCGGCAGGGTGGCGCCGGTGGCCGCCGCTGTCTCGGTGGTGAGCATGAAGGAGAGGGAGACAAGTACCGAAAGAGCCGTAGCCCTCGCTCGACGTCTGCCGGAACCGCCCGGCGGGAACAAGCGAGGGCTACGGACCCAGCGAACACGCATGGGAGAGCCTTAACTTAAGAAGTCAGCAAAACTTCGTAAGTTTTTCTCACCTTCGATCATTTGACCTACACAAGGTCATCACTTTTAACTGATCTTTACTACAACTCCCCGTGTGTCACTGCCCGGAGGCGTCCACGGCCCGCCCGATCACGTCGGCCACCACACCCGGCAGCGACTCGTCCGGCTGGGCCACGGTGACGTTCCCGGCCTTGCCCGTCCCGGCAGTTGACGCCCCGTCGACGAGGACGAACCGCACCTCGGGATGCTGGGCCGCCGCCTCTTGGGCGACCCGCGCCTGGGGGGCGCCTACCGCTATCAGGACACCGCACTGGCGCTGCATCAGACTGTTGAGGAACGGCCGGGTGTTGGTCACCGACTGCGCGCCCGTCACCGGCACGTAGTTGATCCGGGCCCGCGTCTCCGACGACGCCCGCTGCATGCCCTGCCACGCCGAGGCCGCGCGGGTGCCCTCCGCGATGCCCTTGTCGCCGGTCAGCAGGCAGGCGTCGAACTCCTTGTACTGGCGGGCGCGGGTGTCGGGCGGCCCGTCCTGCCGTCCGGCGAGGTGGACCCACACCCCCGCCGCCACCACGACCAGCAGCACGGCGCCTGCGGCGATCCATGCCCTCCGGTCGCGCGACAGCCGCGCCCCGGCCGTCATCGCGCGCAGGAGGCTCAGCTTGTACCGGTTCTCCGGCGCCTTCGTGTTCGCGCGCCAGCCGCGCCGGGTCTTCACTGCCGTCTTTCCTCTGTCCTTCGGATGTCGGTGGGACGCGCGCGGAGGCGCGAAGAGAGCGCGTCACAGAAATCGGCGGCGGCCGGAGTCGCTCCGTCCGCCGCCGACCGTGGCCGGGGTCAGCCCGTGACGAGCAGGATCGCCAGCAGTACGGCGCCCGCGAGGGCCGGGACCAGGATCTCGTAGGCCCAGCGGGTGGTGATCTCGCCCTGGGCGTGTTCCGCCTCGCCGTGGCGTTCGTGGAGGTCGCGGAGGTCGTCCATGACCTTGTCGGTCTCGGCGCGGGCGCGGCCGGCCGAGACGTCGGGGACGGAGGCGTCGCCGCCGAACATGCCGAAGCGGGGCCCGGCGAAGGGGCCGCTGCCCCCGCGGGCCGCCTGCGCCGCCGCCTTCGCCCGCTTGTTGGCCGCGCGCTTGCGGGCGCGCAGCGAGACCGGGATCGCCCAGAGCTGGAACTTGGTGCCGGAGGTGGCCAGGGCCTCGTTGGAGTAACCCGAGCGCAGGGTGGCCAGCTCGCCCCAGGGCAGCAGGATCACGCGGAAGGGGTTGCGGACCCGGAGGCGTTCCTGGTTGGCGAAGACCGCCGGGCGCAGCGTGAACGCCGTCACCAGCGGTACGACCAGGATCATCACGGCCAGCGCCAGCCACGGCACCCGCCCGTGGCCTCGGAACAGCGCGTCGCAGCCGAGCCAGACGACGAGGGCCAGCAGGAGCACACCGCCCACGAGTCCCATCGGCGAGCGGTAGATCCGGTCCCTGGCGGCGGGCACCACGGGCGCCGACGCGGGTGACTGGTGGTCCGGGGTCGTCATGGTCCCGATTCTGCACGAAGGGGACGCGACAGCCACTACCCGGCCCGAGAGAGGAACGCATCCGTGACCTGCGGCGGTGTGACCCCCCACAACCCCGCCCCCGGGGCTATACAGCCGCTACGCGCGTAGATATGCTCGGCTGGTGACCATGCCCTCCCCCAAGCTCTCGGCTCCGCTCGAACAGGGTGGTACCCCCACCACATCCCCCGCGAAGGCTTTCGCCGACGTCACCGCGTCCGACAGCACGCTGCGCCGTTTTCTCCACGGGCTGCCCGGCGTCGACGCGGTCGGTCTGGAGGCGCGTGCCGCGTCGCTCGGCACCCGTTCCATCAAGACCACCGCGAAGGCGTACGCCATCGACCTCGCCATCTCGATGGTCGACCTGACCACGCTGGAAGGCGCGGACACCCCCGGCAAGGTCCGGGCGCTCGGCGCCAAGGCGGTCCATCCGGACCCCACGGACCGGACGTCCCCGACGACCGCCGCCGTCTGCGTCTATCCCGACATGGTGGCCGTCGCCAAGGAGGCCGTCGCCGGTTCCGGCGTGAAGGTCGCCTCGGTCGCCACCGCCTTCCCGGCCGGCCGTGCCGCCCTCGGCGTGAAGCTGGCCGACGTGCGGGACGCGGTCGCGGCGGGCGCGGACGAGATCGACATGGTCATCGACCGGGGCGCGTTCCTCGCGGGCGACTACCTCAAGGTCTACGACGAGATCACCGCCGTGAAGGAAGCCTGCGGGACCAGCGCCCGTCTGAAGGTCATCTTCGAGACCGGCGAGCTGTCCACGTACGACAACATCCGCCGCGCGAGCTGGCTGGGCATGATGGCGGGCGCGGACTTCATCAAGACGTCCACCGGCAAGGTCGCCGTCAACGCCACCCCCGCCAACACCCTGCTGATGCTGGAGGCGGTGCGCGACTTCCGCGCCCAGACCGGCGTCCAGGTCGGCGTGAAGCCCGCGGGCGGCATCCGCACCACCAAGGACGCGGTCAAGTTCCTGGTGCTGGTCAACGAGACCGCGGGCCAGGACTGGCTGGACAACCACTGGTTCCGCTTCGGCGCCTCCTCGCTGCTGAACGACCTGCTGATGCAGCGTCAGAAGCTGGCCACCGGCCGCTACTCCGGCCCCGACTACGTGACGGTGGACTGATCACCATGGGTTCCCTCTTCGAGTACGCACCGGCGCCTGAGTCCCGCGCCGTCGTCGACATCGCGCCCTCCTACGGCCTGTTCATCGACGGCGAGTTCACCGACTCCGCCGACGGCAAGGTCTTCAAGACCGTCTCCCCCGCCACCGAGGAGGTCCTCTCCGAGGTCGCCCAGGCCGGCGAGGCGGACGTGGACCGCGCGGTCAAGGCCGCCCGCAAGGCGTTCGCGTCCTGGTCGGCGCTGCCCGGCGCCGAGCGCGCCAAGTACCTGTTCCGCATCGCCCGCATCATCCAGGAGCGCAGCCGCGAGCTGGCCGTGCTGGAGACGCTGGACAACGGCAAGCCGATCAAGGAGACCCGCGACGCGGACCTCCCCCTGGTCGCCGCGCACTTCTTCTACTACGCGGGCTGGGCCGACAAGCTCGACCACGCCGGCTTCGGCGCCGACCCGGCCCCGCTGGGCGTCGCCGGCCAGGTCATCCCGTGGAACTTCCCCCTGCTGATGCTGGCGTGGAAGATCGCCCCGGCGCTGGCCACCGGCAACACGGTCGTCCTCAAGCCCGCCGAGACCACCCCGCTGTCCGCCCTGTTCTTCGCGGACATCTGCCGCCAGGCGGGCCTGCCCAAGGGTGTCGTCAACATCCTGCCGGGCTACGGCGACGCGGGCGCGGCGCTGGTCGGACACCCCGACGTGAACAAGGTCGCCTTCACCGGCTCCACGGCCGTCGGCAAGGAGATCGCCCGCACGGTCGCGGGCACGAGCAAGAAGCTCACCCTGGAGCTGGGCGGCAAGGGCGCCAACATCGTCTTCGACGACGCCCCGATCGACCAGGCCGTCGAGGGCATCGTCACCGGCATCTTCTTCAACCAGGGCCAGGTCTGCTGCGCGGGCTCGCGGCTGCTGGTCCAGGAGTCGATCCAGGACGAGCTGCTGGACGCCCTCAAGCGCCGCCTGTCCACGCTGCGCCTCGGCGACCCGCTGGACAAGAACACCGACATCGGCGCGATCAACTCCGCCGAGCAGCTGGCCCGGATCACCGAGCTGGCGGACAAGGGCGAGGCGGAGGGCGCCGAGCGCTGGTCCCCCGCCTGTGAAATCCCTTCGTCCGGCTACTGGTTCGCCCCGACGCTGTTCACGAACGTCACCCAGGCGCACACCATCGCCCGCGACGAGATCTTCGGCCCGGTGCTCTCGGTCCTGTCCTTCCGTACCCCGGACGAGGCGGTCGCCAAGGCCAACAACACCCAGTACGGGCTGTCGGCGGGCATCTGGACCGAGAAGGGCTCCCGCATCCTGGCCGTGGCGAACAAGCTGCGCGCCGGGGTCGTCTGGTCCAACACGTTCAACAAGTTCGACCCGACCTCGCCCTTCGGCGGCTACAAGGAGTCGGGCTTCGGCCGCGAGGGCGGCCGCCACGGCCTGGAGGCGTACCTCGATGTCTGATGCCACCCGACTTTCCGTCTTCAAGACCTACAAGCTGTACGTCGGGGGCAAGTTCCCCCGCTCCGAAAGCGGCCGGGTGTACGAAGTGAGCGACTCCAAGGGCAACTGGCTGGCGAACGCGCCGCAGTCGAGCCGCAAGGACGCCCGTGACGCGGTCGTCGCCGCGCGCAAGGCGTTCGGCGGCTGGTCCGGCGCGACCGCGTACAACCGCGGTCAGGTGCTGTACCGGGTGGCCGAGATGCTGGAGGGCCGCAAGGAGCAGTTCGTCCGCGAGGTCGCCGAGGCCGAGGGGCTGTCCAAGGCGAAGGCCGCCGCCGTCGTGGACGCGGCGATCGACCGCTGGGTCTGGTACGCCGGCTGGACGGACAAGATCGCCCAGGTCGTGGGCGGCGCCAACCCGGTCGCGGGCCCGTACTTCAACCTCTCCTCGCCCGAGCCGACCGGTGTGGTCGCGGTGCTGGCCCCGCAGGACTCGTCCTTCCTGGGCCTGGTCTCGGTGCTGGCCCCGGTGATCGCCACCGGCAACACCGCGGTCGTCGTCGCCTCGGCGAAGGCCCCGCTGCCCGCCCTGTCGCTCGGCGAGGTGCTGGCCACCTCCGACGTGCCGGGCGGTGTCGTCAACATCCTGTCCGGCGCCACGGCCGAGCTGGGCGCCCCGCTCGCCGCGCACCAGGACGTCAACGCGATCGACCTCGCGGGCGCGGACGCCGAGCTGGCCAAGGAGCTGGAGATCGCGGCGGCGGACAACCTCAAGCGCGTCCTCCGTCCACAGCCTGTGGATTACACGGCGACTCCCGGCACCGACCGCCTGACGGCGTTCCTGGAGACCAAGACGGTCTGGCACCCCACGGGCGCGCTGGGCGCGTCGGGCTCGTCGTACTGAGCTGAGCGACACACGAAAGCCGCGCCGTCCCTTCACCGCGAAGGGGCGGCGCGGCTTCGCTCTTGTCAGCCCTTCGGCGTGAGCAGCCCCAGGGCCTGCCCCACCACCGGGACCGCGCCGAAGGACGGCGCCTGGGCGATCGGACCGGTCAGCGCCAGGGTGTTGAGCGGCTTGAAGTCGGCGATGGTGGTGCCGATGCCGTTGTTCAGCGGGTCGGTGCCGGTGCCGGCCAGCGGGTTGGGCTTGAGGCCCGCGATGGCGCCGGTGGCGTAACCGACGGACGTGGTCAGTGCGTTCACCCCGGACTGCGGGTTGATGTCGCCGATGTCGGCGGAGCGCAGCGGCGGCACGTCCACCACCGGCGCGGCCGCCTCGGCATGCGCCGCGCTCGCGCCCGCCGCCAACGCGGCTCCGGCCGACGCGAGCGCGATCAGCGCGCGCCGCGCGGCGGGCTGACGGGAAGACCGGGATGCGGAATGTCGGGCCATCGGTGGTGCCGCCTTCTGGTGCGCAGGGTAATACGGTCGACACGTAGGGTAGTTGAGATGTGACGCACGCTCCAATGTGGACCCGCGGGGTCGGCAGGGTGGTCGGCATGCGTCAAACTGGTGTTCCGTGAGCATCCATCCCCCGTCTCCCGCCCGTGTGGTGCTGTTGTGCGGCCCCTCCGGTTCGGGCAAGTCACTTGTCGCCGCCCTCTCCGGGCTGCCCGTGCTGCGCCTCGACGACTTCTACAAGGAGGGCGACGACCCCACCCTGCCGGTGGTGGACGGAAGCTCGGACATCGACTGGGACCATCCGCGGTCCTGGGACGCCGACGTGGCCCTCGCGGCCATCGCCCGCCTGTGCGCGTCCGGCGCGACCCCGGTGCCGGTGTACGACATCTCGCTGAGCGCCCGTACCGGCGAGGACACCCTGAGCATCGGCCGTACCCCGCTGTTCATCGCCGAGGGCATCTTCGCGGCGGAGATCGTCGAGCGCTGCCGGGAACTCGGGCTGCTGGCGGACGCGCTGTGTCTGACCCGGGGTCCGGTCACCACCTTCCGGCGCCGCTTCCTGCGCGATCTGAAGGAGGGGCGCAAGTCGGTGCCGTTCCTGCTGCGCCGGGGCTGGCGGCTGCTGCGCGCGGAACGCTCGATCGTGTCCCGCCAGGTGGCCCTGGGCGCCCACGCCTGCGGCCGGGACGAGGCGCTGAGCCGGATGGCGGCGGCCGCCGCGGGCCGGCAGGCGCGGCAGCAGACGGCGGCGTAACCGGGCGCGGACATGCGAAAGCGGGACTGTACGGCCCCCCAGCCGTCCAGCCCCGCCTCCGGGTTTTCCCCCGTTTCCCCCCCGTGTTTCCCCTTACGGGTTCTCGCGCGGACCCTCCCCCCGGTGGGCCCCCGCGATTCCCCGTTTCCCCTCGGGCCGAGCCGTGACGGCTCGTTCCCCCCGTTTCCCCCGTGGGCCCGTCCCCCGACGGACCCCTCCTTCAGGCCACCAGCTCGCCGAAGGCGTCCTCGTGGTCCCGGCCGAAGTTCAGGACCTCGTCCTCGCGCAGGCGCCGCAGCGAGCGCCAGATGCTGGACTTCACCGTGCCGACGCTGATGCCGAGTATGTCGGCGATCTCCGGGTCGGTACGGCCCTCGTAGTACCGCAGCACCAGCATGGTGCGCTGCAGCTCGGGCAGCCGGGCGAGCGCCTGCCACAGGACGGCGCGCAGCTCGGTGCCGCGCATCGCGTCCGTGCCGGCGGGCGTCTCCGGCAGCTCCTCGGTCGGGTACTCGTTCAGCTTGCGGCGGCGCCACGCGCTGATGTGCAGGTTGGTCATGGTGCGGCGGAGGTACCCGCCGACCGCGGCCTTGTCACTGATCCGCTCCCAGGCCCGGTAGGTCGAGAACAGCGCGCTCTGCAGCAGGTCCTCGGCCTCGAACCGGTCGCCGGTCAGGTGGTAGGCGGTCGCGTACAGGGAGGCGCGGCGCTCCTGGACGTAGGCGGTGAACTCCGCCTCCGTCAGCGAGCGACGCTCCCCCGGTTCCTCCCTGTGCGCGCTTCCCCCGTGCCCCTCCCCCGTGCGGGCGTCGACCACCGTCATGTGACCGGTGTGCTGACGTCCGGTGCCGCGGGCGCACCCCCGTACCCCTGCGGCAGCGGTCCCCCGGTGTGCGTCGTGCAGACGCGTGAGCACTGCGCTGGTGTTCATGCCGTGCGGCGTGTTCATCTCGCGCTCCCCGTCGTGGACTTCGGTGCTCTCCCAGGCCGGTGGTGCTCTCCCGCCTGCCGAAAAGCTTGCCGACCGTCCTTCATGGCCGTGTCCGCCGACTGTCACAGACCTGTCACAGGGGCCGTCGCGGGCGGGTCGCACCCGGTCACGGCGGGCGCGAGCTGGGAGAGGGCGGTTTGGTACGCGGTGTCCGGCTCGTGTCCGCCGTCGAAGAACCCGGGGTGGCACGGGTCGTACGACGGGCGGTGCATGGGCCAGAATGAGCCCGTGCCTTCCCTGTTGCTGATCGAGGACGACGACGCCATCCGTACGGCCCTTGAGCTGTCCCTGACGCGCCAGGGGCACCGGGTCGCCACCGCCGCGAGCGGCGAGGACGGCCTGAAGCTGCTGCGTGAGCAGCGCCCCGACCTGATCGTGCTGGACGTGATGCTGCCCGGCATCGACGGGTTCGAGGTGTGCCGCCGTATCCGGCGCACCGACCAGCTGCCGATCATCCTGCTGACCGCGCGGAACGACGACATCGACGTGGTGGTCGGACTGGAGTCCGGCGCCGACGACTACGTGGTCAAGCCGGTCCAGGGCCGGGTGCTGGACGCCCGTATCCGGGCCGTGCTGCGGCGCGGGGAGCGTGAGTCCAGCGACTCGGCGACCTTCGGCAGCGTGGTCATCGACCGGTCCGCGATGACGGTGACCAAGAACGGCGAGGATCTCCAGCTCACCCCGACCGAGCTGCGGCTGCTGCTGGAGCTGAGCCGCCGGCCGGGGCAGGCGCTGTCCCGGCAGCAGTTGCTGCGGCTGGTGTGGGAACACGACTACCTGGGCGACTCGCGCCTGGTGGACGCGTGTGTGCAGCGGTTGCGGGCGAAGGTCGAGGACGTGCCGTCCTCCCCGACCCTGATCCGTACGGTCCGTGGTGTCGGCTACCGCCTGGACGCCCCTCAGTGAGCGAGCGCGGGGGATTCGGCCACTGGGTGGCCGAACGGGGGAGGAAGCTGGCCGGACTGCGGTTCACCAGCCTGCGGCTGCGGCTGGTGCTGGTCTTCGGGCTGGTCGCGCTGACGGCGGCGGTGTCCGCGTCGGGCATCGCGTACTGGCTCAACCGGGAGGCGGTGCTCACCCGCGCCCAGGACGCGGTGCTGCGCGACTTCCGGCAGGAGATGCAGAACCGGGCGGGCGCGCTGCCCGCGCGTCCCACGCAGGACGAACTCCAGCGCGCCGCAGGGCAGATGGCGGGCAGCAGCCAGCGCTTCAGCGTGCTGCTGGTCGCCCGCGACCCCGACGGCCGGACGGTGTACGGCGGTTCGGGCGGCCTGAGCGGCTTCTCGCTGAAGGACGTACCCCCGTCGCTGCGCGCGGCGGTGGACCGGCGGCAGAAGACGACCGGCTCCGACAAGTCGCCCTACCACCTGTACTGGCAGCGGGTGTCCGAGCGCGGGACGCCCTTCCTGGTGGCCGGGACGAAGGTGGTCGACGGCGGTGCGACGGGCTACATGGCCAAGTCGCTGGAGCCGGAGGCCAAGGATCTCAACTCCCTTGCCTGGTCGCTGGGGATCGCCACCGGACTCGCCCTGATCGGTTCGGCGCTGCTCGCACAGGCGGCCGCCACGACCGTGCTGAAACCCGTACACCGTCTGGGAGTTGCCGCGCGGCGGCTGGGCGAGGGGCGGCTCGACACTCGGCTGCGGGTCACCGGCACGGATGAACTCGCCGACCTTTCGAGGACGTTCAACAAGGCGGCCGAGGCGCTGGAGAAGCGGGTCGCGGACATGGCCGCCCGTGACGAGTCCTCCCGCCGCTTCGTCGCCGACATGTCGCACGAGCTGCGCACCCCGCTGACCGCCATCACCGCGGTGACGGAAGTGCTGGAGGACGAGCTGGAGTTCGAGGGCGGCGGCATCGATCCGATGATCGAGCCGGCGGTACGGCTGGTGGTCAGCGAGACCAAGCGGCTGAACGACCTGGTCGAGAACCTGATGGAGGTCACCCGCTTCGACGCGGGCACCGCCCGGCTGGTGCTGGACGACGTCGACCTCGCGGACCAGATCACCGCCTGCATCGACGCCCGCGCCTGGCTGGACGCGGTCGAGCTGGACGCCGAGCGCGGCATCCACTCCCGGCTCGACCCGCGCCGCCTGGACGTGATCCTCGCCAACCTGATCGGCAACGCCCTCAAGCACGGCGGCTCCCCGGTGCGCGTCTCGGTCCGCATCGACGGCGACGACCTGCTGATCGCGGTACGCGACCACGGTCCCGGCATCCCCGAGGAGGTGCTGCCGCACGTCTTCGACCGCTTCTACAAGGCCAGCGCATCCCGGCCGCGTTCGGAGGGCAGCGGCCTCGGCCTCTCCATCGCGCTGGAGAACGCGCACATCCACGGCGGTGAGATCACGGCCGCCAACTCCCCCGACGGCGGTGCGGTGTTCACGCTCCGGCTGCCACGCGACGCCTCCCGCCTGACGGAGGAGGACGAGAAGGACCCGTCGGCCGAGGGCGGCCAGGGAGCGACCACGTGAGCGGGCGGAAGGTGCGAGGGCTGCTGGCGCTGCCGCTGCTGGGCGCGCTGCTCACCGGGTGCGGCATCCGGCCGACGGAGGTGCCGACCGACTTCGGCGGGGCGCCGTCGCGGGTGCCGTGTTCGCCGACCGGGTCCGGGCAGGCCAGTGCGTCGCCGGAGGGGGTTCCGGTGCAGGTGTTCCTGCTGTGCGGGGCCTCACTGGTGACCGTGGACCGTGCGGTGCGGGTGCCGGAGGGCACGCCGGACGCGCGGCGCCGGGTCATGGTCGCGCAGGGCCTGCTGGACCAGCTCGCCTCGGCGCCCTCCGCCGGGGAACGCGCGGCGGGCTACCAGACCCGGGTGCCGGGCGGCATCACGGTCACCGGGCCGGGCCGCGAGGAGCCGGAGGAGGCGCTGCGGCTGAGCACCCCGCCGGACAGGCTGGGCTCCCCCGCGCTCGCGCAGGTGGTGTGCACCTTCTCCGACTCGGCTGCGGCGGAGGGCGACGGCTCGGTGATCCTGGCGGGTCCGGCCCCGGCCGCGCCGCGCCGGTACGAGTGCACGGAGGACGTGCGTGACCACCCGGGCCGGGTCCAACCCCCTTCCGGCGCCGTCGCGTTGAACTGAGGCGGGCCCCGGGCGGGATGCGTGTGGCGCACGCCTCACCGGGGCGGGGGGTGCCGAAGCGGAACCGATCGCGCGCGGCGTGGCGTCTTGGGGGACGTGCAGCGTCAAGGCTCCATCGGCGGCAGCGCCGCGAACCGCATCCGAGTGACCGGGGCAATCCTCCTCGTCGCGCATCTCGCGCTCGTCGCCTGGCTGACGCTGCGGCCCCTGGACGTGCCGTGGGTACGCCCCGCGAACCTCCGCCCGCTGGCCGGGCTCCGCGCCGACCTGGCGCTGGGCTGGCCCGTGGCGGGCCTCCGCATCGGCGAGGGCCTGGCCCTGCTGGCCCCGCTGGGCGTCCTGCTGCCGATGGCGGACGGCAGGCTCACCGTGTCTCCGCTGGCCTCCCTGTTCCGTACGGCCGCCGCCGGCGCCCTGATCTCGCTGGGCATCGCCCTGTTGCAGACGGGGGTGCCGGGGCGGGTGGTGGACGTGGACGTGCTGCTGCTGAACACCACGGGCGTGCTGCTGGCCCACCTGACGGTGGTTCCGGCGGGGCGGGCGTGGCTGCGGCGCCGGCTGGGCCGGGGCGGCGTGGTGGAGGAGGGGTACGGGGACCGGGGAGGGCGCGGCGGACTCGGGGGCGTCCCCGAGTCCATCTCCGGGGGCGTGTCCGGGGGTTGCGAGGGGTATCCGGCCGTGGAGGCGCGGTGGGCCGACCGGATCGGCGGGGCCGGTGTCGCGGGTCCGGCCCGTGGTGCGGTGAGCGTGCGCGGGGAGCTTTCTCAGGGGCGGACCCCGACGATTCCCAGGGTCGGTATCGCCCCTTAGAGTGATGCTTCTCCCGCTTCGTCTCCGTACCGTTGGGCATACGACGACAGACGGGGATGTGGCACTCGGCCCGCCCCGGCAGACGGCCCGGTCGCGGGCCGACGACGACGGAGGAGTCAGCCATGACCGCCCTTGCCCGCCCCACCAACGGCCGCATGATCGGCGGCGTGTGCGCAGGACTGGCCCGGCGCTTCGGGATGTCGGCGGGGACGATGCGGGTCATCTTCGTGGTGTCCTGCCTGCTGCCCGGCCCGCAGTTCCTGCTCTACATAGCCCTGTGGATCCTGCTGCCCTCCGAGGACAGGGCCCGCACCACCGCCTGGTGAGCGAGCGCCGCCCGGCCGGATTCCGCGTACGCGAAACGCCGCCGAGGTCGTCCCGGAGAGCACCGGACGGCCTCGGCGGCGTCGTTCGTGGGCCTCGCGCGTGGGGAGTCGCGCGCGGGGACGGGGGTCAGCCGAGCGGGATGCCGTTGAGGCCCAGGCCGTGGGTGGGCAGGCCCTGTACCGGCAGGCCGCCGAGGAGTCCGGCGACGGGGGCGGTCGGGCCGTTGGCGAGCATCTTCTGCACGGCGGGGCGCGCGGTGTTCAGCCCGTTGCCGAGCACGCCCTGCCCCTGGGAGACGGCCTCGACGGCGCCGGGCAGCGCGTGCGTGACGTTCGCGGCCGGGAGCGTGTGGGCGACGGAGCCCACGACGGGGAGCGCGTCCGGGGCGAGCGGGGCCGCGTCGGCCGCGCCCGCGCCGGCGGCGGCGAAAGCGGCACCGAGGGCGGCGACACCGAGGGTCTTGGCAGCAGACTGCTTCATGGTGAATGCGTCCTTGAATGCGGAGACATGGATCACGAATGATCCGAGCGGTCCACGACCGTAAACACCACGGACCGTCCACCGCAATCACCGAAATGCGGACGGACGGTGAATGCCTGTACGTATTCTCCGGGCGCGCGATTTGTCATACAGCCCCGCTTTTCCCGCATTCGCGCTGGTGGCAGCGGTGTGCCAGAACTGCCGTTCGGGAGGCGGCCCTTCCCATCCGGGGCGGCTGAAGTCCCCGGCCGCCGTGGACCGTTCATCGAAAGGAATGAACCGTGATCTCATCGCATTGACTTCACAACCGGCACCGGAAATCGAGCGTGCGGCCGGACTCCTCGATAGGATGCTCGTATTCCGGCCGTTCACACAGTGGCGCGATCCGTACCCCGTGCGCGTCGATACGCAATGGTGACCGCCGGGAAGGGTTTCGTACACCGCGCCTTCTGACAGTGTTCTGCCATGGGACAGCAAGCGACGACGCCGGTCCGGACGGCCAGGCTGGGAAAGGCGGTCGGCCCCGCGCCGGGCGCGGTGAGCGGAGCGGTGCTGGTGCTCCCCGGCGGGGACGAGGTCTCCACCCGCCGTCCGTCCCCGTTCCTGCCCGGCACCTTCGTCCGCGCCCTGGCCCGCAGCCTGGCCCGGGGCGGCCGGGAGGAGGGGCTCGCCGTCCACCCGGTCCACTACCGCTACCGCGGCTGGAACGGCACCGAGGCCCACCTCGCGGCGGACGCCGGCTGGGCCGCGGACGAGGTGGTGCGGCGGTACGGGGACGTGCCGGTGTGCCTGGTCGGGCTGGACATGGGCGGCCGGGCCGCGCTGGGCGCCGGGGGCCACGAGGCGGTCAACTCCGTGGTGGCCATCGCCCCGTGGCTGCCGGAGGAGGGCGCGGACGCCGACGAGCCGGTCAAGCAGCTGGTGGGGCGCCGGGTGCTGATCGCGCACGGCACCAACGACGAACGGTGCGATCCGGAGCTGTCGTTCCGGCTGGCGGCCCGCGCGAAGAAGGTGAACCGGGAGGTGTGCCGGTTCGAGGTGCACTCCGACGGCCACGGGCTGCACCAGCACCGGGACGAAGTGCTCGCGCTGACCGTGGACTTCGCTCTGGGCGCCCTGTTCGGGCTCCCGCTGTCCCGCCCGGTGGAGGACGCGCTCGCGGCGCCGCCGCCGATAGGGCTGCGGATGCCGCTGGCGTCGGGGTTCGGCAAGTCGCTGCGCAAGTAGCCGGTTCAGCAAGGGGATTCGGGAATCCTCGCGCAGGCAGCCGGGGTCAGGAGGGGAGCAGGCTGCCCCTGCGGGAGAGCAGGAACTTCTTGAACGCGGCCACCGGCGGGGTGTCCGGGCGGTCGGCCAGCCAGGCGACGCCGATCTCGCGGACCGCCCTCGGCGCGGTCACCGTCAGCTCCACCACGCCCGGCCGGGCCACGGTGGGCGGCGGCAGCAGGGCGACCCCGAGCCCGGCGGCCACCAGCCCGCGCAGCGTCTCCGTCTCCTCCCCCTCGAAGGCGACCCGGGGCCGGAACCCGGCCTCGCGGCACAGGTCGTCGGTGATGCGGCGCAGGCCGTAGCCGGGCTCCAGGGTCACGAAGGTCTCGTCGGCCGCCTCCACGAGCCGGATGCGGCGGCGGCCGGCCAGCCGGTGGTCGGCCGGGACGACCAGGCGGAGCTTCTGCTCGTCCAGCCGCCGGGCGACCAGATCGGGCGCGTCCGGCACCGGCGAGGTGAGGCAGAGGTCCAGCTCGCCCGCCCGGAGCCGCTCCAGCATGGCCTCGCCGTAGTTCTGCACCAGGCTGAAGCGGATGCGGGGATGGTCGGCGCGGAAGGCGTGCAGCAGACCGGGCACGGTCTCGGGGCCCATGGTGTGCAGGAAGCCGAAGGCGACCTTGCCGGTGGCCGGATCGGCGTCCGCGCGCACCTCCTCGGCGGCCCGCTCGACCTCGGCGAGGGCCCGCTCCACCGAGCCGAGGAAGGTCCGCCCGGCCGGGGTGAGCGAGACGGTGCGGCCGTGCCGGGCGAACAAGTCCACCCCGAGATCCTGTTCCAGGCGGACCATCGCCCGGGAGAGGGTCGACTGCGGGACGTTCATCTCGTGCGCGGCCCGGGTGACGTGCTCGGTGCGGGCCACCCCGGCGAAGTAGGCGAGGCGGGGCGCGAGCAGCAGCGCCATGTCTTCTGTGTCACTGGACGGTGACAGGTGCGGCTGTGACCTCTGCTGATGCTCCATGGGAACGATTATGGCGATTCCATGCATTGGACGGATGAGTGCCCGCGTCCTTAGTTTCGAGGCATGTCTCCCGCCAGTACCGGGGCGTCCGTCACCCTGGACGCCCGCACGCCCGTCCCCACCTCCCCGACCCCCGCTCCGGCCGACTCGCGGCTGACGCCCGGCGGCCCCGGCTACCGCCGGATGAGCTTCGCCCTCTTCCTCGCGGGCGTGGCGACCTTCGCGCTGCTGTACTCCACCCAGGCCCTGCTCCCGCTGATCTCCGACGACTACGGGGTGGCGGCCGGCGAGGCGAGCTGGACCGTGGCGGCGGCGACCGGCGGGCTGGCGCTGTTCGTGCTGCCGATGAGCGCGCTGTCGGAGCGGTTCGGCCGCCGGACCGTGATGACGGCGTCCCTGATGGTCGCGGTCGCCGTCGGCCTGCTGGTGCCGTTCGCGCCGTCCATCGGCGCGCTGGTCGCGCTGCGGGCCGTGCAGGGCGCCGCGCTGGCCGGGCTGCCCGCCTCCGCGACGGCGTACCTGGCCGAGGAGGTCCGGCCGAAGGCGCTGGTCACGGCGATCGGCCTGTTCGTCGCGGGCAACAGCGTGGGCGGCATGAGCGGCCGGGTCATCACCGGCTGGGTCGCGCAGGAGTGGGGCTGGCGGATCGCCGTCGGCGTGATCGGCCTGGTCGCGGTGGGCTGCGCGGTGGCGTTCCGGCTGCTGCTGCCCGCGCCGAAGCACTTCGAGGCGGGCTCGCTGCGCCCCCGGGTCCTGGCCCGCGCGGTCCGCGACCACCTCTCCTCCCCGCTGCTGCGCCGCCTCTACGCGATCGGCGCGCTGTTCATGACGGTGTTCGGCGGCGTCTACACGGTGATCGGCTACCGGCTGACCGAGGCGCCGTTCTCCCTGCCGCAGGGCATCATCGGCTCGATCTTCCTGGTCTACCTGGTCGGCACGGTCTCCGCGTCGTCGGCGGGCCGGCTGGTGGGCCGCCTCGGCCGCCGGGGCGCGCTGTACACGGCGGGCGGTACGACGGCGGCGGGCCTGCTGCTGTCGCTGGTGCCGTCCCTGCCGCTGGTCCTGCTCGGCCTGGTGCTGATCACGGCCGGCTTCTTCGCGGGCCACGCCGTCGCCTCCTCGGCGGTCGGCAAGACGGCCACGCACGGCCGCGCCCAGGCGACCGCCCTGTACCAGTCGTCGTACTACATCGGCTCCAGCGCGGGCAGCACCGTCGGCGCGCTCGCCTTCCACTCCGGCGGCTGGGCGGGCACGGTCGGCGTCGGCCTGCTCGCCGTGATGGGCGTCGTCGCCATCACCGCGCTGGGCACCCTCGCGGCCCGTACCGCCGCGCGCCGGGAGGCCGTACCGGCGCACTGACCCGGTGCGCGCGCCCGCCCTAGCTGCGGGTTTCCCCGCTCCGGGGGCCATTGTCAGTGGGCTGCGGTAGCTTCCGGAGTACTGGGGCGCGACGGCGCGCGTACGGGACGGCCACAGGGGTGGGTGGACGATGACTGAGGGCACGGCGACGGCGGATCTCGATGTCGCACTGGAGAAGCACCGGACCGAACTGACCGGGTACTGCTACCGGATGCTCGGCTCGTCCTTCGAGGCCGAGGACGCGGTCCAGGACACGCTGGTACGGGCCTGGCGGAGCTACGACAAGTTCGAGGGCCGGTCCAGTCTGCGCTCCTGGCTGTACCGCATCGCCACCAACGTCTGCCTGGACATGCTGGCCGCGGGCAACAAACGGGCCCGCCCGATGGACCTCACGGAGTCGACCCCGCTGGCGCGGGCCGCGCTCTCCCCGCGCCCGGACCACACCTGGCTGGAGCCGGTGCCGGACACGCGCGTGCTCCCCCAGGTGACCGACCCCGCCGAGGCGGCGGTGGCCCGCGAGTCGATCCGGCTGGCGTTCATGGCGGCGCTCCAGCAGCTGCCGCCCAAGCAGCGGGTCGTACTGATCCTGCGCGAGGTGCTGGCCTGGCGGGCCAGCGAGGTGGCCGAGCTGCTCGGCACCACGGTCGCCTCGGTCAACAGCGCCCTCCAGCGCGCCCGCGCCACCCTCGCCGAACGCGCGGACACCGGCGCCGAGGCGGCCGTCTCCGACCCGCTGGACGAGGAGCAGAAACAGCTTCTGGAGCGCTATGTGAAGGCGTTCGAGGGGTACGACATGACGGCGCTGACCGCCCTGCTCCACGAGGACGCGGTGATGACGATGCCGCCGTTCGACCTCTGGCTGCTCGGCCCCGCCGACATCACCGGCTTCATGTCCACCATGGGCGCCTCCTGCGCGGACTCCCGCCTGATCCCGGTCCAGGTCAACGGCCTCCCGGGTTTCGCCCACTACAAACCGGACCCGGAGAACGGCGGCTTCACGCCCTGGGCGGTGCAGGTCCTGGAGATCTCAGGGGGCCGCATCACCGGTTTCCACTGCTTCCTCGACACCCCCCGCTGGTTCCCCCTCTTCGACCTCCCCCTCCACCTGGACCCCGAGCCCGACAAGCCCGAGCAGGGCGCGTAGCGCGGGCTCCGGGTCCCGAAGCCGTATCCGCCCGCCCCCACGCCGAGCGGCCAGCTCCAGCCGGGCGAGCAACTCGACCTGCCCGAGCCCCGGCGACCCCAGCCCGGCCACGTCACACACCACGACCCCGCTGCGGGGGGCCAACCCCCGCACCACATCACACAGCCCCACCACCTCATCCGGGGTGACGGGGCCACGCAGCACGAGTACGGGGGCGGTGTCGGGGTCCACGTCGGGTAGACCGGGGGCGCCGCCACAACTCATCGCACGGCGGTCAGTCCACGGGGAACTCACTGGTGTCGAGCCTGAGGTTGAAGGGCTCCGGCAGGTGGAACTCGTCCCCGAACTTACCGGCGTGCAGGACGCGGTAGACGTCCCTCTGCGGCTCGCCGTAGAGCGTGATGGTCGGGCCTCCTTGCGCCCAGCGGTCGATCAGCAGGTAGCAGGGAATGCCTGCTGAGGCATACGCGGCCGGCTTGCCGACGCGGTCGTGACGCGCATTGGACTTCGAGGTCACTTCGACGACGAGGTCGGCCGCGGCAGCGGGAATGAAGTTGCCCGGTGCCCTCACCACGCTTCGCGGGGCGACCACAAGGTCCGGGATGAACATGCCCAGCCGGGACGGTACGGCGAGTGACTGCGTCTGGTAGATGCCCCAGCCGTCCGGGATATCCCGGTACAGGCGGCTCTGAACCAGCTCGACAACGGAATTGTGCTGGTTCTCGGGAGTGGGCGACACGGTGACGATCCCCTCGATGATCTCCACCCTGCTGCCCTCGGGCCAGTCCGACTCGACCCAGAACCGGACGAGGTCGTCCCAGGTCCGGTCGGGGTCCTGGCTCAGGGTGAGTGCGCTCATGGCGGTCTCCAATCAGTGCGTCACCGATCCCAGCATGACGAAAGGGACCGGCGGAGGTCCACCGATCCCGTTCACCCGAACGAAGAAGTCCCCTGATCAGGCGATACGTTCCCGCACCGCCGGCGAAGTGCGGCCCAGCTTGCATACAAGGTGTATCGGATACATAGTGAATCCGATGGCTCGTCGTCGGAACCCGGCGGCCCGCACCCCCCGCACGGCAGGAAGTACCGCCATGACCTTCGTCCTCCCCACCGACCTCGACTCCCGCCCGGTGACCGTCCTCGGCGCCGGCACGCTCGGCCGCCGTATCGCCCTGATGTTCGCCACTCGCGGCGGCGAGGTGCGGATCTACGACCCCTCCGCCGAGGCCGGGAAGCAGGCGTGCGCCTACGTCGAGCAGCACGTGTCCGACATCGCGGCCCGCGTCGAGGGAGGTGCGCCCGGTTCCGTGGCCGCCACCAGCGACCTGGCCGAGGCGCTCACCGGCGCATGGCTGGTCGTCGAGGCCGTACCGGAGCGGCTGGAGCTGAAGCGGCAGGTGTTCGCCGACCTCGACCGGCTCGCCGAGCCGGACGCCATCCTGGCCAGCAACTCCTCGTCGTACCCGACCAGCCGGTTCATCGACCACGTCAGCAGGCCCGAGCGGGTGGTCAACATGCACTTCTACATGCCGCCCGCGCAGGCCGCGGTCGACCTGATGTCCAGCGGCCACACCGACCGGGCCGTCCTGGACCTGCTGCTGGAGGTGCTGCCCGGCTACGGCGTCTTCCCCTTCGAGGCGCACCGCGAGAGCACCGGTTTCATCTTCAACCGGATCTGGGCGGCCATCAAGCGCGAGGCGCTGTCCGTCGTCGCCGAAGGCGTGTCCACACCGGAGGACGTCGACCGGATGTGGGCGATCAACACCGGCACCGCGGGCGGCCCGTTCCGCGCCATGGACCAGGTCGGCCTGGACGTCGTCCTGGACATCGAGAACCACTACGCGGCCGAGAACCCGGCCCTGCCCACCGGCCCGCGCGAGCTGCTGAAGCGGTACGTCGACGCCGGGCAGCTGGGCGTGAAGACCGGACGCGGCTTCTACGCGTACGGCGCCCGCGACTGAGCGCGGTCCCCGGACCGGGACGGAATAGCCTGGTCTGCCGACCCGGTCCGGCGGACCGGTACCGCAGAGAGGCCCACCCCATGCCGAAGTCGCCCACCAAGCGCCGCCCGATCACCCGGAGCGCCCTGACCGAGAGCGCCTGGGCGCTGTTCACGGAGAAGGGCTTCCACACCACGTCGATCAGCGACATCGTCGAGCGCGCCGGGCTGACCCGCGGGGCCTTCTACTCCAACTACCGCGACAAGGAAGAGATCTTCCTCGCCCTCTACGACGCGCACGCCGACCAGCTGCTGACCGAGCTGCGAGAGGCCGCCGCGCAGGTGGAACCGGGTGACAACCCCGTCGTCGGCATCCAGAGCCGGCTGGTCGGCCGCACCGAGGAGGAGCGGCGGTGGTTCCTGGTGTCCATGGAGTTCACCCTGCACGCGGCCCGGCACCCCGACCTGGCCCGGCAGCTCGCCGTCCACGAGAACCGGCTGAACCAGGGCCTGACCGAGGTCCTCGGCCAGGCCCTCACCGGGGCCGGCCTCCGGCCCACCATCCCCCTCGAAGACCTGGCCCGCCTGCTCACCGCCCTCTTCGAGGGCCTCACCGCCCAGGAACTGACCAACGGCCCCGACTACGACGGCCACCATCTGACCCCGCATGTCATCAGCGCGCTCACGGAGCCTGTCGCGGGGTGAACGGCTGACCCGCGACCGCTCGTGGCGACGCCCTTCCGCGCGCCGAGGATCAGTCGAGCAAGCCCTCCGACACCGTGCTGTATGTCGGCCACGACGCCGGTGGGGGACCGAACGCGCGGCGGCCGGCCCGTACGGCCAAGGTGGCGAGGGCGGCGTTGGCTCCGCCGCCGATCACCGCGCCGATACCGAACGGTGCCACGCGGCCGAGGACGATGATTCCCTGCTTGGTCCCGTACTTGGTGACGAAGTTCTTCCCCAGGATGCTGTTGATCTGACGCAATGTCTCGACGGGTACCTTGGCGACCACCTGGCGTCCCCAGTGCTGCCCCGTACGCTGGGCGACCTTGGTGATCGTCTCGGAGCTCTTCCCGCCGAGCAGGATTCCCATCACGATCGTCCGGCGGCGCTCGATCTCGTCGAGGGGAATGCCGTGGACTTCGGCCAGCGAGAGCGCGAACAGAGTGCTCAGCTCAAGCGACGAAAGAGCCTCGCCCGCCGACAGTGCCAGCGCGACTCCCGTGCCGACTCCGGGCGCGGCCGCGGTTCCTCCCACCGCTGCACCCGTCCCAGCCAGGGCGCTGACGTACATTCGCTCCAGATTGCGGATCACCTGTGCCGGTGTCGCCTGCGGGTTCCGCTGGCGAGCCCGAGCCATGTTCTTGCGCACCAGCGGGCTCTGGGCATCGAGTGCCTTGTCCAGGAGGGCGAGGGCTCGTTGCCCAGGTGCGGCTGCTGCCGGGTCCGGCTCGTCGGAGGCACCTGTTGCCATACCTTGGACTCCATAGGTCGTTACGTCCCAACTGGGCCTCTCACCTAACCAGTTGGTTGATCGCCGCGCTAGACCAGAGACGCGCGAAGGGCCCGATCCCCGGTGAGGATCAGGCCCTTGACGTCGTGTTCCGGCTCAGTCCACCCGCCCCAGCACCACCGGCGAAGCCGAGAACGCCGTCCCCTCAGGGGCGATGTCGAAGGAACCCTCCGTGGCCTCCAGCGCATACCCGAACCGCTCCGGCGTGTCCGTGTGCAGGGTCAGCAGGGGCTGGCCCGCCACCACCGGGTCGCCGGGCTTCGCGTGGAGCTCCACGCCCGCGCCCGCCTGGACCGGGTCCTCCTTGCGGGCGCGGCCCGCGCCGAGGCGCCAGGCGGCGATGCCGATGTCGTAGGCGTCGAGGCGGGTGAGGACGCCCGACGTGGGGGCCACGACGACGTGCTGTTCGCGGGCGACGGGCAGAACCGCGTCCGGGTCGCCGCCCTGGGCGGCGATCATGCGGCGCCAGACGTCCATGGCGGAGCCGTCGGCGAGGGCCTTGGCGGGGTCGGCGTCCTTGAGGCCGGCCGCGTCGAGCATCTCGCGGGCGAGGGCGAGGGTCAGCTCGACGACGTCCGCCGGGCCGCCGCCCGCGAGGACCTCGACGGACTCGCGGACCTCCAGGGCGTTGCCCGCCGTGAGGCCGAGCGGGGTGGACATGTCGGTGAGGAGCGCGACCGTCTTCACGCCGTGGTCGGTGCCGAGGCCCACCATGGTGGAGGCCAGCTCACGGGCGTCGTCCAGGGTCTTCATGAAGGCGCCGGAGCCGACCTTCACGTCCAGGACCAGGGAGCCGGTGCCCTCGGCGATCTTCTTGGACATGATGGACGAGGCGATCAGCGGGATCGCCTCCACCGTGCCGGTCACGTCGCGCAGCGCGTACAGCTTCTTGTCGGCCGGGGCCAGGCCGTCGCCCGCCGCGCAGATCACCGCGCCGGTGCCGTCCAGTACGGAGAGCATCTCCTCGTTGGAGAGCAGCGCGCGCCAGCCGGGGATGGACTCCAGCTTGTCCAGGGTGCCGCCGGTGTGGCCGAGGCCGCGGCCGGAGAGCTGCGGGACGGCCGCGCCGCAGGCGGCCACGAGGGGCGCCAGCGGGAGGGTGATCTTGTCGCCGACGCCGCCCGTGGAGTGCTTGTCGGCGGTCGGGCGGGACAGCGAGGAGAAGTCCATGCGCTCGCCGGAGGCGATCATCGCGGCGGTCCAGCGGGAGATCTCCCGGCGGTCCATCCCGTTGAGCAGGATCGCCATGTTGAGGGCGGCCATCTGGTAGTCGGCGACCTCGCCGCGGGTGTACGCGTCGATGACCCAGTCGATCTGCTCGTCGGTCAGTGCGGCGCGGTCCCGCTTGGTGCGGATGACGGAGATGGCGTCCATGGCCAGGGAGTTCCTTCCGGGAGGTGCAGGTGTACGGCCCCCCTGCTCGCGAAAGGCGGGCAGAGGGGCCGCACGGACTTACTTGGTGAGATGGTCCGGGCCGAAGGCCTGCGGAAGCATCTCGGAGAGCGGGAGGACGCCCTCGGGGGTGTCCAGCAGCAGCGAGGGACCGCCGAACTCGTACAGGAGCTGGCGGCAGCGGCCGCACGGCACGAGGAGGGCGCCGGTGCCGTCCACACAGGTGAAGTGTGTCAGGCGGCCGCCGCCGGTGCGCTGGAGGTGCGAGACGAGCCCGCACTCGGCGCACAGACCGAGCCCGTACGAGGCGTTCTCCACGTTGCAGCCGGTGACCGTGCGGCCGTCGTCGACCAGGGCCGCCACGCCGACCGGGTAGCCCGAGTAGGGGGCGTACGCGTGGGCCATGGCCTCGCGGGCCTCGGCGCGCAGCGCCTCCCAGTCGAACGAGCCGGCCGAGCCGGACGCGGTGGTCACTTGCCCTGCCCCTTCCGGTACCGCATACCGTCCGCCTTCGGCATCCGCAGCCGCTGCGCGGACAGCGACAGCACCAGCAGCGTGACGACGTACGGCGTGGCGCCCACGAAGTCGCTCGGGACCTCGTCGGTGAACAGGTACCAGGCCAGGACCAGGACGGCCATGACCGCGCTGACCACGCCCTGCCACAGGGCCTTGCGGTACAGCTTCCAGCCCGCGAGGGCGGCGAGCAGCACGACCAGCAGGAGCAGCAGCGCGTGCACGGTGACGCCGCCGTTGCGGAGCTGGAGGGCGTCGGAGTAGCCGAACAGGGCCGCGCCCATGGCCAGCCCGCCCGGCCGCCAGTTGCCGAAGATCATCGCCGCGAGGCCGATGTAGCCGCGGCCGCCGGTCTGGCCCTCCAGGTAGGTGTGCGAGGTGACCAGCGCGAGGAAGGCGCCGCCGAGTCCGGCGAGACCGCCGGAGATGGCGACGGCGGCGTACTTGTAGCGGTAGACGTTGACGCCGAGGGACTCGGCGGCGACCGGGTTCTCGCCGCAGGAGCGCAGTCGCAGGCCGAACGGGGTGCGCCAGAGCACCCACCAGCTTCCGGCGAACAGCAGCGCGGCCAGGATCGTCACCACGGACACGTCGGTGACGATACCGCCGAGAATGCCCGCGATGTCGGAGATGAGGAACCAGTGGTGTTGCTCGACCGAGTGCAGCGCGCCGGAGAGTCCGGGCACGGTGATGTCGGTGAGGGAGTCGACCGGCGGGGACTGCTTGGGGTTGCCGCCCGCCTCGGATGCCTTGCCGCCGGCGAAGAAGAGCTTGGCGAGGTACTGCGTGGCGCCCAGCGCGAGCAGGTTGATCGCCACACCGGAGACGATGTGGTCGACCCCGAAGGTCACCGTGGCGACCGCGTGCACGAGGCCGCCGAGGACGCCGAAGCCGATGCCGCACAGCAGTCCGAGCCAGGGGCTGGACTGCCAGCCGATCCAGCCCGCGCCGAAGGTGCCGAGGATCATCATGCCTTCGAGGCCGATGTTGACCACGCCGGCCCGCTCGGACCACAGACCGGCCAGACCGGCGAGGCCGATCGGCACCGCGAGCCCGAGGGCGGCGTTGACCTGGCCCTCGGAGGTGAGCTGGTTGGCCCCGGTGATCAGGCGCACGACGGCGATGAGCAGCAGGGCACCGGCGACGACCAGGAAGATCCGGGTGGTGGAGCGGCCCGTGCGCCTGTCCGCGCTGCCCGGGGCCTTGGGCGCCGCGGGCGGCGGCGCGTCCGTCATCGTGGCGGTCATCACGCCACCTCCTGCATCTCGGTCGGCTTGGCGGCCTGGGCGGCGAGTTCGGCGCCGACCCGCTGCTGCTGGCGCTTGAGGCCGTAGCGGCGGACGACCTCGTAGGCGATCACGACGCACAGGACGATGACGCCCTGGATCACGCCGAGGATCTCCTTGTCGTAGCCCTGGAACTCCAGGTGGTTGGTGGTGCGCTCCAGGAAGCCCCAGAGCAGGGCGCCGAGCGCGATGCCCACCGGGTTGTTACGGCCCAGCAGCGCGATGGCGATGCCGGTGAAGCCGATGCCCGCCGGGAAGCTGTTGTCGTACTGGTGGCCCTCGTTCAGCAGCGTCGGCATGCCGATGAGACCGGCCACCGCACCGGAGATGATCATGCTGGTGGCGATCATCTTCTTGACGCTGACACCGCTCGCGGCGGCGGCCGACTCGGACTGGCCCACCGTGCGCAGGTCGTAGCCGAAGCGGGTGCGGCCCAGGATGAACCAGTACGCCACCCCGACGACCACGGCGAGCACGATGAGGCTGTCGAGGACGCCGGCCGGGCCCGTGTCGATGTTCGGCAGGAAGGACGAGGAGGGCAGCGGCTTGGTGGAGACCAGGGTGCCGCCGTCGTCGAGCTGGCCGAGCTTGCCCGGCTGGAGGAGGTAGCCGATGATCGCGGTCGCGATCGAGTTCAGCATGATGGTCGCGATGACCTCGCTGACGCCCCGGGTCACCTTGAGGACGCCCGCGATGGCCGCCCACAGGGCGCCGGTGCCCATGGCGCACAGGATGATCACCGGGACGGCGAGCCAGCCCGGCACGGTGAGCACGCCGCCGACGGCGGCGGCCACGAACGCGGCGAGGCGGTACTGGCCGTCGACACCGATGTTGAACAGGTTCATCCGGAAGCCGATGGCCACCGCGACGCCCGCGAGGTAGTACGTCGTCGCCTTGTTCAGGATGTAGACCTGGCTGTCGCTGGCGAAGCCGTAGGTCGCCATGTCGCTGAACGCGGCGCCCGGGTTCTTGCCGGTCGCGAGGATCACCAGCGTGGTGACCAGCAGCGCGGCGACGATCGCGAGCAGCGGCGCGGCTATGCCGAGGAACAGCCGCTCCTTGTCGATCCGTGAGGTCAGCTTGTTCATCGGTCGGCGTCCTCTGTGTGCTCCAGGTGGCCGGAGGCGGCACCGGTCATGGCGGAGCCCAGCTCCTCGGGGGTGATCGTCGCGGGGTCGGCGTCGGCGACCAGACGGCCGCGGAACATCACCCGCAGGGTGTCGGAGAGGCCGATCAGCTCGTCCAGGTCGGCGGAGATCAGCAGCACCGCCAGACCCGCGCGGCGGGCCTCGCGGATGTAGTCCCAGATGGCCGCCTGCGCGCCGACGTCCACACCGCGGGTGGGGTGGGCGGCGATGAGCAGCTTGGGGTTGTGGCTCATCTCGCGGCCGACGATCAGCTTCTGCTGGTTGCCGCCGGAGAGCGAGGCCGCGGTGACGTCGATGCCGGGCGTGCGCACGTCGTAGTCGGCGACGATCCGCTCGGTGTCCGTGCGGGCGGCCTTCAGGTCGAGCAGGCCGCGCCGGGAGTTGGGGCGCTCGGTGACGTGGCCGAGGATGCGGTTCTCCCACAGCGGCGCTTCCAGGAGCAGGCCGTGGCGGTGGCGGTCCTCGGGGACGTAGCCGATGCCGGCCTCGCGGCGGCGGCGGGTGGGCGCGGCGGAGACGTCCTCGCCGTCGAGCACCACGACGCCCGCGTCCGGGATGCGCATGCCCATGATCGCCTCGACCAGCTCGGACTGGCCGTTGCCCTCCACGCCCGCGATGCCGAGGACCTCGCCCTTGTGGATGGTGAGGGAGACGTCGCCGAGGATGATCCGCTCCACGCCGTCCAGGTCCTTCTGGGCCAGGTGCAGCCCGGAGACCTCCAGCATGGGCACGTCCGTGACCGTGGACTCCTCGGTCTCGGGCGTGGGCAGTTCGCTGCCGACCATCAGCTCGGCGAGCTGCCGGGGCGTGGTGGTGCTCGGCTCGGCGGTGCCGACGGTGGTGCCGCGCCGGATGACGGTGATCTCGTCGGCGACCGACAGCACCTCGCCCAGCTTGTGCGAGATGAAGATGACGGTCAGGCCCTCGGCCTTCAGCTCCCGCAGGTTGTCGAAGAGGGCCTCGACCTCCTGGGGCACGAGGACGGCCGTCGGCTCGTCCAGGATCAGGGTCTTGGCGCCCCGGTAGAGGACCTTGAGGATCTCCACGCGCTGGCGGTCGGCGACGCCCAGCGCCTCGACCAGGACGTCGGGGCGGACGTTCAGGCCGTACGCGTCGGAGATCTCCTTGATCTTGACGCGCGCCTTGCCTCCGATGCCGTACAGCTTCTCGGCGCCGAGGACGACGTTCTCCAGGACGGTGAGGTTGTCGGCGAGCATGAAGTGCTGGTGCACCATGCCGATGCCGCGCGCGATGGCGTCACCGGGGTTGTGCAGGACGACCTGTTCGCCGGCCACGGTGATGGTGCCCTCGTCCGGCTGCTGCATGCCGTAGAGGATCTTCATCAGGGTGGACTTGCCGGCGCCGTTCTCACCGCACAGGGCATGAACCGTGCCGGTGCGGACCGTGATGTCGATGTCGCGGTTGGCGACGACGCCGGGGAAACGCTTGGTGATGCCGCGCAGTTCGACGGCAGCGGGAGGGCTGGACGCGTTGATGGCGCACTCTCCTCGGGGAAAGGGGCTGCGTTGGGGAGGGAGGGCAGGCGTCGGCGACGCTAGCGCGGCAACTCGGTACTACACGCGTAGAGTTGACACATTGTTATGGCCCGGCGGGAGGCGCTTTGGAGGCGCCCCCACGCCGAGCCGTGGTCCTTGAGGACCGGTCAGATCACGGGGTGGTCTTGACCTTGACGGAGCCGTCGACGATCTTCTTCTTCGCGGCGTCCAGCTTGGGCTGGATGTCGTTGATGAAGCCGCCGCTCGTGGCCAGCGAAACGCCGTTCTTGGCCAGGGAGTAGACGTTGTTGCCGGTCAGCGGCTTGCCGTCGTGGACGGACTTGATGAAGTCGTAGACACCGACGTCGACGTTCTTGACGACCGAGGTCAGGATCGAGCTCTTGTACTTGGCCAGACCCGGGATGTTGTACTGGTCCGAGTCGACGCCGATCGCCCAGGCGCCCTTCTTGCCGTTGACGGCCTCGATGGCGCCGTTGCCGGAGGAGCCGGCCGCCGAGTAGACGATGTCGGCACCGTTGTCCAGCATGCCCTGCGCGGCTTCCTTGCCCTTGTCGGGGCTGGCGAAGCCGGAGGTGTCCGAGCCGTGGCTCAGGTACTGGACGGCGACCTTGATCTTCGGGTTGGTGTCCTTGACGCCCTGGACGTAGCCCGCCTGGAACTTCTTGATCAGCGGGACGTCGACGCCGCCGATGAAGCCGACGTGCTTGGTCTTGGTCTTCAGCGCCGCGGCGACACCGGCCAGGTACGAGCCCTGCTCCTCGGTGAAGGTGATGCTGTCGGCGTTCTTGGCCTTCACGACCGAGTCGACGATGCCGAAGCTGGTCTTCGGGTACTTCGCGGCGACCTTGTCCACGGAGGTGGCGTAGGCGTAACCGACGGCGACGATCGGGTTGTAGCCCGCGTCGGCGAGGTCGGACAGGCGCTGCTCGCGGTCGGCCTCGGTGTCGCTGGACTTGGCGGTCAGGTCCTTGACCGAGCCGCCGAACTCCTTGGAAGCCTTGTCGGTGCCGCGCGCGGCGGAGTCGTTGAAGGAGTGGTCACCACGGCCGCCGACGTCGAAGGCGAGACCGATCTTGACACCCTTGCCGTCACCGGACGAACCGGACGACTTGTCGTTCTCGGAGGAGGTGCTGCCACAGGCCGTGGCAGAAAGGGCGAGAGCTGCGGTGGCTATACACGCAGCGGAAAGCTTGGCTACCCGGCGCACGGGAAGGCTCCTTCACCTGACCTGAGCGCCACCATGGCGCTTGGTGGGAGCGTCTGACGACGCCCCGGCCGAGACGCCCCGTCGGCGTCGGCTTCGCGGCATCGTAACGCGCGTAGATGTCAGAAAAACACCTCTCGGGCAGCCGTTATCGAACCGAGGCAAACGGCACTTGAACTCGATCTGCCGCCCCTCGGGCCGCCGTGTTTCGGGGCGGATACGAATGGCCTGCGGATGTGTTGCGCGAACGGCCCCCGCGTGCCGCGCGGGGGCCGTACCGGGTGCTGCGGGGTGCCGGTCACACCCCGGGCGACTCCATCAGGGCGGCCGCGGTGAACAGTTCCACCCCGACCGTGATCGCGTTCTCGTCGGCGTCGAAGTCGCCCTGGTGCAGATCGCGTACGGTCCGCTCGCCGGGGCGGCGGACGCCGAGGCGGGCCATGGCGCCGGGGACGTGCTCCAGGTACCAGGAGAAGTCCTCGCCGCCGAGGCTCTGCTCGGTGCTCTCCACCGAGTCCAGCCCGCGGCGGGCGACCATCGCGCGGCGCAGCAGCTCGGCGGTCTCCCGGTCGTTGACCACCGGGGGCACCCCACGCACGTAGGTGATCTCCGACTTGGCGCCGTGCAGGGTGGCGACCTCGTCGATGGCGGCGTGCACGATGTCGGGCGCGTCCCGCCAGGCGTCCAGGTCCAGGCAGCGGACGGTACCGGAGAGTTCGGCGTGCTGCGGGATGACGTTGGGCGCGTGGCCCGACTCGATACGGCCCCAGGTCAGGGCGAGTCCGCTGCGGGTGTCGACGCGGCGGGCGATCAGCGCGGGCACGTCGGTGGCGACGCGGGCGGCGGCGGTGACCAGGTCGGTGGTCAGGTGCGGCCGGGCGGTGTGGCCGCCGGGGCCGTCCAGCGCCACGTCGAGGCGGTCGCAGGCGCTGGTGATCGGGCCGTGCCGCAGGCCGATCCGGCCGCACTCCACCTTGGGGTCGCAGTGCAGGGCCAGGATGCGGCCGACGCCTTCGAGCGCGCCGTCGGCGATGGCGGTCAGGGCGCCGCCGGGGAGCTGCTCCTCGGCGGGCTGGAAGATCAGCCGCACCGGGCGGGACAGCAGGCCCTGCGCGTGCAGCGCGGCGAGGACCAGGCCGGCGCCGAGCACGATGGTGGTGTGCACGTCGTGGCCGCAGGCGTGGGCGCGGTCGGGCACGGTGGACCGGTACGCGCAGTCCTTGGTGTCCGGGATGGGCAGCGCGTCGATGTCGGCCCGCAGGGCCAGCAGCGGTACGCCGGAGCGCTCGCCCTCGGTGTGCCCGATGTCGCAGATGAGCCCGGTTCCGGTGACCAGGACGCGGGGCTTGAGCCCGGCCCGCTCCAGCCGCTCCTTGATGGCGGCGGTGGTGCGGAACTCCTGGTTGCCCAGCTCGGGGTGCATGTGCAGGTCGCGGCGGAAGGCTACGAGCTCGGCGTGCAGTGACTCGCTGAGCGCGCCGGGGAGCACAGCACCGGGGAGTTCGGCCACGGTCTCTCGGGTCATCAATCGGTTCACCCTCTGAAGGGTAGGACGCCCGGACGGTCAACTGACCCTCGATCAACAAAAGTTCAGCCCGTTGGGGGGTGGAAAACTTGACCGGCGGACGCTTGGCGGTGGACTGGGTTGGGTAAAACCTTTCTTTCTCCCTCCACGGATACCACGCTCGCCGCCCCGGCGCTCGGTTTGTCCAGGGACCGGACCCGTGCGGCCGAGCGGCGCCGGTAGGGTGCGGCGGCGTGACCGACAGCACCGCGCGCTTCCTGCGTACCACCCGCTCGTCCTACGACGCGATCGCCAAGGAGTACGCCGAGCGGTTCCCCTCGGGCCTCTCCCACCCTCTGGACCGCTCCCTGATCAGCGCTTTCGCCGAGCTGGCCAGGGAGCACGGCCCGGCCCCGGTGGCCGACCTGGGCAGCGGGCCGGGGTTCGTCACGGCGCTGCTGGACGGTCTGGGCGTGCCGGTGTTCGGGGTGGACCTCTCCCCCGCGATGGTGACCCTGGCCCGCGAGGCCCATCCGCACCTGCGCTTCCACATCGGGTCGATGACCGCGCTGGACCTCCCGGACGCCACCCTCGGCGGCATCCTGGCCCTCTACTCCACGATCCACGTCCCGGACGACGCGCTCCCCCGCGCCTTCGCCGAGTTCCACCGCACACTGCGCCCCGGCGCCCCCGTCCTGCTGGCCTTCCAGACCGGGGAGGCCGACCACCTGCACCTGACGGAACGCTTCGGCCACGAGATCGACCTGGACTACTGGATGCGCTCCCCGGCCGCGATCGCCTCCGGCCTCACGGAGGCGGGCCTGACCCTGGTCGCGTCCGTGGTCCGCGAGCCGGAGGGCGAGGAGGCGCGGGCGCGGGGGTTCGTACTGGCGCGGAGGAACTGAGCCCTCAGGTCCCCGGCACCACCGTCGTCAGCCGGTGGGTGTCGCGGGCCGTGCCCGTCACCCCGGACAGGAAGCCTTGCGCGCGCGGGGAGGCGTGGGCGGTGAGCCAGGCGGGGTCTATGTCGCAGACCGCCACCCGGACGCCGGTGCCCTTGAGGGCGAGGGGGAGGGTGTGGACGACCGTGGAGGGGAAGCTCAGCACGGTGCTGCCGATCGGGCCCCGGCGGGCGATCAGCTCCAGGGGGAGGTCGGGGCGGACGACCTCCAGGCCGGTCTCGGTGGCCAGCCGGTGCAGCTTGGGGGTGCTCTCGCGGCGGTGGGCGAAGTACCGGGTGGCGCCGTGCGCCTTGGCCAGGGACTGTACGGCCGCGACATAGCGGTCGGCGTCGACCACGCCGGTCTCCACCAGGGAGGTGCCGACCAGGTCGGCGGTCCTCGTCACGCGCGGCGGGCCGAAGCGGGCGCGGGTCCAGGCGAACTCGTTGGCGGTGACCGTGACACCTTCCGGGGTCTCGGTCACCGGCATCGCGGAGAAGACCTCCACCCGCCGGCCGCCGCTCGGGGTGAGCCGGCGCCGGGCGGTGGCGGAGACCGGGGCGAAGAGCAGGTCCCGGGGTCCGGGCGGGCCGCCCTTGCGGTGCCAGCGCACCAGGCGCTCGCCCCGGGCCAGCTGGGCGACGAACTCCATGGTGGCGGTGCCGTCGTCCACCACGACCAGCTCGGGCGCCCGGGTGATGGTGAGCAGGAGCTGCACGTAGCGGGAGAAGGGGTCGCCCATGACGATCCGGCCGGCCCTCCTCAGCGCTCCGGCCAGCGCGCCGACGGTGTGGAACGGGGCACTCGCGCCACCCCGCGCCTCCTCCCAGCGCACCTCGTACCCCTCGTCCCGGGCGAGGTCGGCCATGCGGCGCAGCTGGCCCCGGGTCATGGGGTCGGTGGGGGCGAGCACGACGAGGGTCAGCTCCGCCCCGGCCCCCTCGCGCGCGGGCACCCCGCCCGCGTGGGCCCACTCCAGTACGTTCAGCAGTTGCACCGGGCTCTCCACGAAGGCGAGCGTGCGGGCAGCGGGGCCGGGGTGTCCGGCGCGAGGGCTCATGGCGGGTGGTGACCGTCCCGTCGTTGTGCGGTCGGGCGAGGAAGGGGTCAGACCGTGACCGGCTCGCCCGCGGCGGCGGCGATCTCGGCCTCGGCGACCACGCCGGAGACCCGGCGCAGCTTCTTCATCGGGCCCAGCTCGGAGTCGTAGACCTTCTTGACGCCGTCGCCGAGGGACGCCTCGATGGCGCGGATGTCGCGGACCAGGCGGATCAGGCCCTGCGGCTCGACGGAGGCGGCCTGGTCGGAGCCCCACATGGCGCGGTCCAGGGTGATGTGACGCTCGACGAAGACCGCGCCGAGCGCGACGGCGGCCAGCGTGGTCTGCAGGCCCGTCTCGTGGCCGGAGTAGCCGATCGGGACGTTCGGGAACTCCTTCTCCAGCGTGTTGATCACGCGGAGGTTCAGCTCCTCGGCCTTGGCCGGGTAGGTGGAGGTGGCGTGGCAGAGCAGGATGTTCTCCGAGCCGAGCACCTCGACCGCGTGGCGGATCTGCTTCGGGGTGGACATGCCGGTGGAGAGGATCACCGTGCGGCCGGTGGCGCGCAGGGCGCGCAGCAGCTCGTCGTCGGTGAGGGAGGCGGAGGCCACCTTGTGGGCGGGCACGTCGAACTTCTCCAGGAAGGCGACGGCCTCGGTGTCCCACGGGGAGGCGAACCAGTCGATCCCCTTCTCCTTGCAGTACTCGTCGATCTGGCGGTACTCGTCCTCGCCGAACTCCACGCGGTGGCGGTAGTCGATGTAGGTCATCCGGCCCCAGGGGGTGTCGCGCTCGATGTCCCACTGGTCGCGCGGGGTGCAGATCTCCGGGGTGCGCTTCTGGAACTTCACGGCGTCGCAGCCGGCCTCGGCGGCGGCGTCGATCAGCTTGAAGGCGTTCTCCAGCTCACCGTTGTGGTTGATGCCGATCTCGCCGGTGACGTAGACCGGGCGGCCGGGGCCGGCCTCGCGAGAACCGAAGCTGCGGAGGCGGGAGTTGCTGCTCATCAGGGTGTTTCCTTACTTGCTGGGGGAGGTGGGGAAGGTGTCGAGGGAGGGGCCGAGGAGCCAGCCCGCGATCTCGCGGATCGCGCCGTAGCCACCGGGGACGGTGGTGACGGCTCGGGCGGCCCCGCGTACGGCGTCATGGGCGTCGGCGACCGCGACGGGCCAGCCGACGAGGGCGAGGCAGGGCAGGTCGTTGACGTCGTTGCCGGCGTAGAGCACCCGCTCGGGGGCGATGCCCTGCTCCTCGCACCACTGCTTGAGGGCGAGGTCCTTGCGGTCGATGCCGTGCAGCACCGGCAGCCGGAGCTTGCGGGCGCGGGCGGCGACGACGGGGTTCTGCTCGGTGGACAGGATCAGCACCGGCATCCCGGCGCGGCGCAGCGCGGCGATGCCGAGCCCGTCGCCCCGGTGCACGGAGACGAACTCCCGTCCGTCGGTGTCGATCAGCACCCGGTCGTCGGTCTGGGTGCCGTCGAAGTCGAGGATCACGGCGTCGACGTCGTCACGGGTGGGCAGCGCGCCCGCCGGGACGGTGTCGAGCAGCGGGGCGAGCGCGCGGGCGCGGGCCAGGTCGTGCGGGTCGTCGATCTCCAGCACGCGGGCCGGGTCGGTGCGGACCAGCTCGGTGCGGCCGAAGAAGCGGTGGCCGTGGGCGCGGAAGCCGGTGACGTCCATCGCGTAGGCGGCGCCGGTCTCCAGCAGGTCCTGCGGGCGGTCCTGGCGGCGGGGGCGTACGGCCTTGTCGTGGTTGACGCCGAAGCCACCCGGCTGGTCGGGGTTGTCGTCGCGCCAGACGAAGCCGTGGAAGGGGGCGACGGTGACGGCGGTGTCGGCGCCGTCCCGGACGACCGCCCCGGCGACCCGGTCGACCTCCTCGGCGAGCAGGAAGGGGCTGGTGCACTGCACGAGCAGCACCACGCCGACGGCTGCCCCGGTGCGCTCCTCGAAGGTGTCCAGGGCGTGCAGGACGGCGGCCTCGGAGGTGGCGGTGTCCCCGGCGATGGCGGCGGGCCGGGTGACGACCTCGGCGCCGGCCGCGCGGGCCTCGGCGGCCACGGCCGCGTCGTCGGTGGAGACGACCACGTCGGTGACGGCGGGGGCGGCCAGGCAGGCGCGCACCGCGCGGGCCACCAGCGGGACGCCGCCCACGGGGGCGAGGTTCTTGGCGGGCACCCCCTTGGAGCCGCCGCGCGCCGGGATCACGGCGAGCACCCGGCGCGGCGGGTCGCCCGGATCGGCGGGCCAGTGGGTCATGGGGTCAGCTCCTTGAGAGGAATAAGGTGCGGTGTTCACAGCTCGCCCATCCGCCGGATCACCGGGGCGACCCGCTGGACGCCGTGCCGGTACGCGCCCCGGGCGGCCCGGCGCACGATCTGCCGGACGGGTCCGGCCTCCGCGCGGGTGGCGGGGCTGCCGGGCAGCGGGGCGCCGTCGGGGCCGAGGTGGTGGCGGGCGAGGACGCCGGGCAGATAGCCGGGCGCGGTCTCGGGTGTGTAGTAGGGCTCCAGCGGCGGCAGCGCCCCGGACCGCTCCAGCAGGGCGGCGATCCGGTCGCGGGCCACGTCGAAGGCGCCCGCGTACGAGCCGTCTGCGCCGACCCCCTGCCGGGCCAGCCACTCCGGGGCGGCCTCAGGCCGGTGCCCGGCGTCCAGCCGGTCCCAGGAGGTGAGGCACCCGGAGCCCAGGAAGTGGTGGTTGCCCAACGCCTCCCGCACCCCGAGGTCGGTCAGCACGGCCGTCGGAATGCGCCGGTGCAGGGACTCCAGGGCCGCTGTGGAGCTGACGGTGACCAGCAGGTCGGTCCGGTCCAGCACCTCGCCCATGTGCCCGTACACCAGCCGGAAGTTGGCCGGCAGCTCTCTCCCCCGGACCAGCTTCTGGTACGGCAGCTCCTCGATGTGCGTGGTGTGTTCGCCGGGCTTGGAGCGCAGCTTGAGCAGCACCTCGCGCTCGGGGTGGAGCCGGGCGTGGGCGATGAGCCGGTCCAGCAGGTAGGTCCGGTCCTTGCGGTTCTCCGGTACGGAGGGCTGCGCGGCGAACGTCACCGTGCAGGGCGCCCGTTCACCCGTGTACGCCTCGCCGCCGAGGAACGGCAGCGCGACCTCGGTGACCGCGCCGGTGTCCGCCCCGACCCCCTCGTACACCGCGCGGAACCGGTCCGCGTCCTGGGCCGAGTTGGCGAGGACGAGGTCGGCGCCGTGCCTCAGCAGCAGGCCGTCGGCGAGCTTCTCGTAGACGACACCGACGTAACCGGTGACGACCACCGGGCGCGGGCCGGTGCCCCAGGCGTGCTTCAGGCCGTGCAGCATGGCCTGCACCCCGCCGCCGACCAGCGCGAGGACCAGGATGTCGTAGGACTCCCCCGTCATGGCGCGCAGGAACTCCGCACCGGTGACCTCGCGGAGCGAGTCGGCGGCGGCGCCGGTCTCCGCGAGCTGGCGGGGTGTCGGGGTGGCCCGGCCCCGCAGGAGGTAGCCGTCGAGACGGACTCCGGCGTCGGCGGGAGCGATACGGCGCGCGGTGAGCGCGCCCCACTTCCACCGGGTGTCGGAATCGGCGAGGACGGCGATCCGCGGGGACTTCGTTGCACTGGCTGGCACACCGAGGACGCTAGGAAGCGATTCGTAGCCCCGGCCCAACCCGAACTCAACAAACGGTTAACAGCACATCGACGAATGGGGATTCGGGGCCCGATCGGCCCTGGGGGAAACCCGGTTCACGGCTTCGCCACGCGTCGTTCACCCGGTATCAATTCGAGCGTCGACCTGAATGCCGGGCCCCGCCCTAACGTCCTCGGCGTGGTCAAGCTCTCGGTCATCGTGCCGTTCTACAACGTGCAGCAATACGCGCCGGACACATTGAGGAGTCTTCGTGCGAACGCGCGGGACGATTACGAGTTCATTCTCGTGGACGACTGTTCCCGCGACGGGACACCGGGCATCCTCGAGCGCGCCGAACGCGAACTGCCGGGCGCCGTCGTCGTCCGGCACGAGCGCAACGGCGGTCTGGCGACGGCCCGCAACACCGGTCTGGACCGGGCGCGCGGCGAGTACCTGACGTTCCTCGACGGCGACGACTGGCTCGCCCCCGGTTACTACGACCGACTGGTCGCGCACATGGACGAGTTGGGGTGCGACTTCCTGCGCACCGACCATGTCCAGTGCACCGCGCGGGCCCGGTCCGTGCACCGGGTGCCGCACGGCCGGCGCGGGGTCGTCATGGACCCGAGGGCGGCCATCCTGCCCGCGGACCGGTCGACGTCGGTGGACTACGCGTACGCCTGGGCCGGGATCTACCACCGGCGGCTCGCGGAGAAGGGACTGCTGCACTTCACGGACGGGCTGCGCACGGCGGAGGACCGGCCGTGGATCTGGCGGCTGCACCGCGAGGCGGAGTCGTTCGCCGTGGTGGGACTGCTCGGCGTCTTCTACCGGCGCGGGGTCGCCTCCTCGCTGACCCAGATCGGCGATGTCCGTCAGCTCGATTTCCTGCGCGCGTTCGACCAGGTCATAGCGGAGACGGCCGCCGACCGGAACGCGGGCGAACTGCTGCCGAAGGCCGTGCGCACCTATTGCGCGATCATTTCCCACCATCTGGGAAGCATCGAAAGGTTCGAGCCCCCGGTGGCGAGAAAACTGAAATCCCTGAGCGCGGCCGCCCTCCGGCGCATGCCGCAGGACGTGCTGAACGAGGCGCTGGACTCGATGGACCTCGCCCGCGCCACCCGCCTGCGCCGGCTGCGCCGCCGCCCCTCCCCCGCCGGGGCCGCCGCGTGACCACCCAGATCTTCCAGGCGTCCACGCTGTACGGCGTGGCCACGCTGGCCGCCGCCCTCGACTCCGGCTGCTTCGCCCCCGCCGACCGGCGCGTGCTGCTGGTCTGCAACAACGCGGCGACCCCGGAGACCACGCCCCCGCTGGACGAGATGCCCGGCTTCGAGCGGCTGCGCGACCGGTTCGACGACGTGCTCTCCTACAACGAGACCATCCACCCCTTCCACCCCGGCGGCTGGCTGCCCCGGGTGGACGACATGCCGCTGTGGCAGCGGTACTTCCGCCACGAGTGGCAACTGGGTGACGAACCGGTTGAGTTGGCGGTGGAGTCCATCCAGGTCAACCCGTCGCTGGCGCTCACGCAGATCTTCACCGGGGCCCCGGTCACGGTCTACGCCGACGGCCTGATGAGCTACGGCCCCACCCGCAACAAGATCGACCCGCTGGTCGGCACCCGGGTGGACCGGCTGCTCCACCTGGACCTCGTACCGGGTCTGGAGCCGCTGCTGCTCACCGAGTTCGGGGTCCCGGCCGAGATCGTGCCGAGCCCCGCCTTCCCCAAGGTGCTGGCGGAACTCGCCTCCACCGGGGACGAGTTGCCCGCGATCGAGGAACCCGCGCTGCTGCTGGGCCAGTACCTCTCCGCGCTGGACATCCTCACTCCGGACGAGGAGGAGGCGCTGCACGTCCGGATGCTGCGCGGCGCGGTGCGACTGGGCCACACCCGCGTGGTGTTCAAGCCGCACCCCACCGCACCGGCCCGCTACGCCCGCACCCTGGAGGAGGAGGCGGAGCGGCTCGGGGCGGACCTCACGGTGCTGGACACCCCGGTGCTGGCCGAGGTGCTGTACCAGCGGATGCGCCCGGCCCTGGTCGTCGGCTGCTTCTCCACCGCCCTGCTGACCGCCGCCACGCTGTACGGCCTGCCCGTCGCGCGGGTCGGCACCGGCACCCTGCTGGAGCGGCTCGCGCCGTACGAGAACAGCAACCGGGTGCCGGTCACCGTGGTCGACGCGCTGCTGCCGGAGCTGGGCGACCGGGCGGCCGTCACCGAGGGGCGGCGCGGCATGGAGGTCGTCGAACTGGGCGAACTGGTAAGGGCGGTGGGCTTCGCCATGCAGCCGAAGATCCTGCCCCGGCTGCGCGCCGAGGTGGAGGGCTTCCTCGCCCGGCACCTGGACCCGGCCACCCTGCGCTACTTCAAGCGCCGCCGGCTGACCGTGCTGGGGCTGCCCGGCGGGGTTCCCGCGCAGCTCGCGTTCATCCCGCGCAACGCCACCGTCCGCCGGGTGGCCCGCCGGGCGCGCGGTCTGCGCCGGACCGCGCGCGGCTGAACCGCCCCCCTCCGACCGACCGACTCGATGCCAAGGACCGTGCAGATGACCGCCACCTCGCCGATGGCCCCGCCCGCCGGCCTCTCCCAGCCGGTCGCCACCGGGGCGCGGGGGCGGCTGCTCGCTCTGGACGGGCTCCGGCTCGTGGCCGCGCTGATGGTGTGCATGTACCACTACACCGGGCGCGGCGGGACGATATCGGAGTCCTGGCACCAGAGCCCGTCCGAGATCTTCCCCCGGCTCTCCCAGATCACCCCCTACGGCTGTCTGGGCGTGCAGTTCTTCTTCGTGATCAGCGGTTTCGTGATCTGCATGAGCGGCTGGGGCCGCACCCTGGGCGACTTCTTCCGCTCCCGGGTGGCCCGGCTGTACCCCGCGTACTGGGTGGCGCTGGTGCTGGTCACCGGGGCGGCCTTCGTGCTGCCGGTGGTGGTGCACCCGGTGCGGGCGGACGAGTTCCTGGTCAACCTGACCATGCTCCAGCAGCCGATGGGCGCCCACCGGATACTCGGCGTCTGCTGGACGCTCTGGGTGGAGGTCCGGTTCTACGCCCTGTTCGCCCTGTTCGTGGTGTGGCGCGGGGCGACCTACCGGCGCGTGGTGCTGTTCGCCTGCGTCTGGACGCTGGCCGCCGCGATCTCCACCACCGCGGGCAACGCCCTCACCGACGCCCTCGTCATGCCGGAGTACGCGCCGTTCTTCGTCGGCGGACTCGCGCTGTACCTGGTCCACCGCTTCGGCAGCAGCCCGCTGCTGTGGGGGCTGGTGGCGATGTCCTGGCTGCTCGGGCAGAGCGCGGCCGTGCGGGGGCTGTGGCATCCGGGGGCGCACGGTGACTTCACCCGGCACCCGGTGGTGATCGTCGCCGTGGTCACGCTGGCCTTCGCCTCGGTGGCGGCCGTCGCGCTCGGCTGGACCCGGTGGGCGTCCTGGCCGTGGCTGGTGACGGCGGGCGCGCTGACGTACCCCTTCTATCTGGTCCACGAGCATCTGGGCTGGTTCGCGGTACGGGTGCTGCACCGGGGGCTGGGGCTCGGCGCCTGGCCGACGCTGGGGCTGACGGTGGCGGGGATGCTGGTGCTGGCGTGGCTGCTGCACCGGTTCGTGGAGAAGCCACTGGGGCCCCGGCTGCGCCGGGCGCTCAAGAGCTGACCTCAGCGGATGCCGTACGCGGCCTCGATCCCGGCGACGATCAGCTTCAGGCCGTCCTCGAACTGCTCGTCGTAGCCGTCGAAGAGCAGCTTCCCCACCTCGGCCGCGAGCGGGAACTCGGCCAGCCGGCGCGCCCGTTCCGCCACGTCGTACCCCTCGCGCCGCTCGCCGGGCAGCGGGCGTACGCCCTGTTCCTCGGTGACGAAGCCGATGGTGTACAGGTTCGCCGTGCGCATCGCCTGCACGGCCTGGGCCAGGGTGAAGCCCGCGCCGGTGAAGACGCGCAGGTGGGACTCCATCGCCGGGGCGTGCTCGGTGCCGGTGAAGCGGGAGCCGCTGAAGACCTTGGCGCCGTCGCGGTAGCCGGTGAGCGCGGTACGCAGGCCCCGGCAGGCCGCCAGCAGTCGCTGCTGCCAGGTGTCGGCGGGGTCGAGCACGGCGCCGGAGATCATCCGGCGGTACATCTCGGTCGCCATCTCGTCGAGCAGCGCCTGCTTGTCCTTGAAGTGCCAGTACAGCGCGGGTGCCTTGACGTCCAGCTCGCGGGCGATGGCGCGCAGGGTCAGCCCGTCCAGGCCGGTCTCGTTCAGCAGCCGCAGCGCGGTGTCGGCGACCTTGCGGCGGTCCAGGGGGGCGCGTCGTTCCGTACTCACGCTTGACAGCTTAACAACGTTAAGGGGACGCTCATGGGCAACGGCACTTAACGGCGTTAAGGAGATCTGCCATGAATGCCCCTCTGGATGTGGATGTGCTGGTGGCGGGGGCCGGTCCGACCGGGCTGACCCTCGGGGTGGACCTCGCCCGGCGCGGGGTGGCGGCGCTGGTGGTGGAGCGGGCGGAAACGCTGTTCCCCGGCTCGCGCGGCAAGGGCGTCCAGCCGCGCACCCAGGAGGTCTTCGACGACCTCGGCGTGCTGGACGCGATGCGCGCGGCCGGTGGCCCGTACCCGCCCCGGATGATCTGGCGGGATGGCCAACAGCTCGGCGTACGGCCGATGTTCGAGCCGGTGGAGGCCACCGAGGGCGCCCCGTACACCGAACCGCTGATGGTCGCCCAGTGGCGCACCCAGGAGGTGCTGCACGACCGGCTGACCGAGCTGGGCGGCCGCGTCGCCTTCGGCCGCGAGCTGACCGGCCTCGACCAGGACCCCGAGGGCGTGACCGCGCGCTTCGCGGACGGCGCGACGGTCCGCGCCCGGTACCTGGTCGCGGCCGACGGCGGCCGCTCGGCGGTCCGGCGCGCGGTGGGCGTCGGCATGACCGGGGAGAGCGTGGACCCGAGCCCGTTCCTGGTCGCGGACGTCCGGGTGCGCGGTCTCGACCGGGAGTACTGGCACGCCTTCCCCGGCGAGGACGGCACCGGCCTGATGCTGTGCCCGCTGGCCGGTACGGAGGACTTCCAGCTGGCCGCGCGGCTACCCGAGGGCGAGACGCCCGACCTCTCCCTGGAGGGCCTGCGCAAGCTGGTCGGCGCGGGGACGCATCTCGACCCCGCCGACCTCACCGAGGTGCGCTGGGCCTCGGAGTTCCGGCCGCGCGCGGCGCTCGCCGACCGGTTCCGGGCGGGCCGGGTGTTCCTCGCCGGGGACGCGGCCCACGTGCACTCCCCGGCGGGCGGGCAGGGGCTGAACACCAGCGTCCAGGACGCCTACAACCTGGGCTGGAAGCTGGGCGCGGTGCTGCGGGACGGCGCCCCGGACGCCCTGCTCGACACCTACGAGGAGGAGCGCCGCGCCAACGCCGCCGCCATGCTGGACCTCTCCACAGGGGTGCACCGGGGCGAGGTCCAGCGGGGGAAGGCCACGGTCCAACTCGGTCTGGGCTACCGGGAGTCGTCCCTCAGCGAGGACACCCGGCCGGAACCGGCGGAGCCGCGCGCGGGCGACCGCGCCCCCGACGGCACGGTGGACGGCGTCCGCCTCTTCGACGCCTTCCGGGGCCCGCACTGGACCCTCCTGGGCGCCGAACTCCCCGGCGTCCGCTCCCTGCCGGCCGCGCCCTCGTACGGCCCCGGCGTCTTCCTGGTCCGCCCGGACGGCTACGTCGGCTGGGCGGGCGACTCGGCCGAGGGGCTCGACGCCTACCTCGCCGGCGTCGGCCTGGCCTAACCGGCCGCCAGCGACAGCTTCACCGCGAAGCCGAGGAAGAGCACCCCGGCCGCCGAGGTGGCCGTCGCCGAGAGCCGCCTGCGGCGGCGGAACGCGGCGGCCAGCCTGGTGCCGCTGAAGATCAGTGCGGTGAGGTAGAGGAAGCTCGCGGCCTGGGCGAAGGCGCCGAGGACGACGAAGGACAGCGCGGGGTAGGCGTAGGCCGGGTCCACGAACTGGACGAAGAAGGCCACGAAGAACAGGATCGCCTTCGGGTTGAACAGGCTGACCACCAGCGCCCGCCGGAACGGCCGCTCGGCCACCGGCCCTTCCTCGGCGGCGGCCTCCGCCACCACCGGCGCCCGCCGGGTCCGCCACATCTGCCAGGCGGCCCGCAGCATCCCGATCGCCAGCCAGGTCAGATAGCCGGCCCCCGCGTACTTCACGATCCTGAACAGCACCGCGTTGGCCTGGAGCAGCGAGGCCACCCCGGCCGCGGACAACGTCATCAGCACGGTGTCCCCGCACCACACCCCGGCGGCCGCCGTATACCCCGGCCTGACCCCCTTCCGCGCCGCCACCGACAGCACGTACAGCGAGTTGGGACCCGGAAGCAGAATGATGAGCAGCAGCCCGGCCAGGTAGGCGGGGAGATCGATGACACCGAACATGGGAGCGAGTGTCGCACGCGGCCACCAGTGGTCCAGCGGGCGTCCGGTGACTGATACGTCCCCCGCACCGAGCGCGGTGTGCCGCAGACCTCGCCCAGGGTGGCCTCGGCGTTGTTCGGCGGCGGGCGCGTGGGGGAAGCATCCCCGGCATGAGGACTCCGGGGAGAACCGTCGCCCTGTTCGCCTCGGCCGCCGCCCTCGCCGTGGCGCTCGGAGGGTGCAAGCCGCCGCCCGAGGGGGCCGACGGGAAGCCGCAGTACCCGGTCCACTTCGACACGCCGTCGGCCAAGCCGCACACCACGACTCGGGCGACCCTGTTCTCGCGCGGGGACACCGGAAGCGGCGTGCGGGAGCTACAGGCCCGCCTCCGGCAGGTGCAGTGGCTGAACGACGGGCCGACCGGGGAGTACGACGACCTCACCGAGCAGGCGGTCGGCGGCTTCCAGGGCAAGCGCGGACTGCCCCGTACCGGCCGCGTGGACAACGTCACCTGGCGGCGGCTGCTGGCGATGACGCACCGGCCGGGTCAGTGGGAGCTGTATCTGATGGGCGGCCAGCCCGCCGCCCCGCCCGACCCGCGCTGTCTGACCGGGCGGGTGCTGTGCGTGAGCAAGACCAGCCGCACCCTGCGCTGGATGATCGACGGCCGCACGCTCACCACGGTCTCGGTCCGCTTCGGCTCGCAGTACACCCCCACCCGCGAGGGTGTCTTCAGCATCTACTGGAAGTCCCGGCACCATGTGTCGACGCTCTACGACTCCCCCATGCCGTACGCCATGTTCTTCAGCGGCGGCCAGGCGATCCACTACTCCTACGACTTCGCGGCGCACGGGTACGCGGGTGGTTCGCACGGATGCGTCAACGTGCGGGACGAGGGGGCGATCGCGTCGCTGTTCGCGCAGGTGCGCAACGGGGACCGGGTGGTCGTCCACCGCTGAGCGGGGTCTCTCCCGGTGGAGTGGGGGCGCGGGCGGGACCGGGGGAACGTGTCCCGCCCGCGCCGATGCACGAGCCTTGGGGTACGGGGGGAACCCCGGCTCAGTGCGACGGCCGATGACCAGTCGGCTCACTCAGTACTGCGCCGTCGCCTCCAGAAACGTCACACCTTTCCGAAACAAATTTTCGGAAGTGACAAAGCCGCAGGTCAGAGGGGATCTGGCGGGTCGACGGAAGGTTGAGGTGGAGGCGCGGGCGGGGGGTGCGGCCGTCGTCGTCCCCCTGATCTCCGTCGTCGTGGCGGCCTCCGCCCTTGTCTTCGTCGGGCTTGCCGCCCGGACTCCGGTGATCGTGGGTGCGGCCGTTCACCTCGGTGGCGGCGAGCAGGGCCCGGCAGTACACCTTGACCCGGGCCGGACCGCCCGCGAGGCCCTCCAGGGTGCGCCGGTTCCCGGTCTCCGGCTCCCGGCCCTCCCGCAGGTCGCGGCAGGCCGTGGTGGCGGCCCACCAGCGGGCGCCGGGGCGGCGCGAGGGCTCACCGGACGAGGGACTGCCGGTCGCCTCGCCGGTGCTCCCGGCCCTGCCGTCCGAGGCGCCGGGCGCCGGTGCGCGGGGCGTGACGTCCGGGGTGCCCGAGGTACCCGGAGAGGGGGTCGGGGACGCCGGGCCGCTGGGCCGGGCCGGGGTCTCGGCGGCGGAGACGGAGGCGCCGGGGCGGGGGGTGTCGTGCCGGAACGGTCCGGGCAGCACCCCGCTGCCCGCGGCCACCGCGACCCCGCCCAGCGTGCCGGCGGCCAGCGCGGCGGCCAGCCCGAACCGGACGGGCCGGCCCCAGCGCGAGCGCCGGGTACGGGTACGGGGGGCGGGGCCGCCGATCCGGACGAGGCCGGCGTCGCCGTGGCCGTACGACGCGCTCGCCTCGGGGACGGTGACGCGGGCCTCCCGGAAGGCGGCCAACGCGGCCTTCTCACCGGGGAGTTCACCGATCGCGGGGTCACCCTGGGCGGCGAGGGTGCCGAGGAGTCCGGCGAGCCGTTCGGCGGGGACGCGGGCGCCGGCGTCGACGGCTTCCAACGGCTCGCCGCGCAGCAGACGTTCCGACGTCTCACCGTCCAGCCACTTGTCGTGCTCGTCGGCCATCACATGTCCTTCTGCGTCCGCGTACGCGTATGCGTCACACTCGCGGACCGCACCGCGCCACCGCGCGGCGTTCGCTGGGGCGGGAGCGCGTCGAGCCCTCCCGTCGATTCCGGTTCGGTGCCGAGGAGTTCGGCCAGCCGCTTCAGGCCCCGGTGCGCGGCGGTACGGACGGCGCCCGCGCGCTTGCCGAGCGTCTCGGCGGCGGTCTTGGCGTCGAGCCCGACCACCACGCGCAGCACGACGGCCTCGGCCTGGTCCTGCGGGAGGCGGGCGATGAGGGAGAGGGCGCCGTCGGTGGTCAGGGCCTCGATGGCCTCACCGGCGGTGTCCGACTCGGCCGCCCGGCCGGTCAGTTCGGTCTCGTCGCCGCCTATCAGGGGGCGGCGGCCGCGCATCCGTATGTGGTCCAGGGCGCGGTTGCGGGCTATCCGCGCCGCCCAGCCCCGGAACCGGTCGGCGTCACCGCTGAACCGGTCGAGGTCGCGGGCGATCTGGAGCCACGCCTCGGACGTGACGTCCTCGGCGTCCAGGTCGCCCACCAGCGTGCGTACATAGCCGAGCAGCCGTGGATGCACCGCGCGGTACACCGTACGGAACGCGGTCTCGTCCCCCGCCTGGGCCGCGCGCACCGCGGCCGTCAACTCCGCGTCGTCCCCCTGCACCGCACTCCCTTTACGCCCGTCACTCGGTCGGCGCGAAAGGCACGTTACGGCCTGAAACCGCTGCTCGTCCACGTCTGTGGAAGATGCAACTGACTCGTGACACGCCCGGGGTGTGACACATGACGCAGTCATGACGCAGAACAACGTGACGGACCGCCCGCGGTCCGCCCCACGCAACGGCCGGGGTCTCTCCTGTGGGGGGTGGCGGCCCCGGCCGTTGCTCTGCCCTACGGCGCCGAAGCGCCAGGCCGCACAGGCCGAGTTGGCACGCCCGGCGGACGCCGCTCGGGCCCGCGAGCGCTGACATGCGGCCCTACCGGCGCGCGCGTAGCGTGGCAGAGGCGGGGCGGCAGGTTCCCGGGGGGGGCATGCGCGAGGGGTGAGCCCGTCTGCGTCGGCGCGGAGCGGGCCCGGGAAGAGACCACGCAGACGATCACCCGGAGGTATCCGTCATGGGCACGGTGACCACGCCTGACGGCACCAGCATCTTCTACGTCGACTGGGGCCCCCGGGACGCCCAGCCGCTCGTCTTCCACCACGGCTGGCCCCTGAGCCACGAGGACTGGGACAACCAGTTGCTGTACTTCCTGTCCCAGGGTTACCGCGTCATCGCCCACGACCGCCGCGGCCACGGCCGCTCCAGCCAGCCGTCGACCGGGCACGAGATGGACACCTACGCGGCGGACGTGGCCGCCCTGACCGACGCGCTGGACCTGAAGGACGCGGTGCACATCGGGCACTCCACCGGGGGCGGCGAGGTGGTCCACTACGTGGCGCGGGCCAAGCCGGGCCGGGTGTCCAAGGCGGTCATCTCCAACGCGGTGCCCCCGGTCATGGTCAAGAAGGACAGCAACCCCGACGGCACCCCCATCGAGGTCTTCGACGGGCTGCGCGAGGCGCTCGCCGCCAACCGCGCGCAGTTCTACATCGACGTCCCCTCCGGGCCGTTCTACGGCTACAACCGGCCCGGCGCCGAGGTGTCGCAGGGGCTCATCGACCGCTGGTGGTGGCAGGGGATGAGGGGCGCGGCGAACGCGCACTACGAATGCATCAAGGCGTTCTCCGAGACCGACTTCACCGAGGACCTCGAAAGCATCGACGCCCCCGTGCTCGTCCTGCACGGAACCGACGACCAGGTGGTGCCGTACGAGGACTCCGCGCCGAAGTCCGCCGAGCTGCTGAAGAACGCGACGCTCAAGAGCTACGAGGGCTGGCCGCACGGGATGCTCTCCGTCCACCCGGACGTCCTCAACCCGGAGATCCTCGCCTTCATCGAGGAGTGACCGGCCGCGCGGCCGGCGTCCGCCACGACCCTCACGTATGGATGTAATGTAAGTTGTTACATCAAGGCGCCGGTGTCGCTGCCGGCCCGCGGCGAATGGAGGCTCCGGTGGGAAAGCTCGAAGGAAAGACAGCCGTCGTCACCGGCGGCAACAGTGGGATCGGCCTGGCCACCGCCAAGCGGTTCGCCGACGAGGGCGCGCACGTCTTCATCACCGGCCGCCGCCAGGAGGCGCTCGACGCCGCGGTGGCCGAGATCGGCAAGAACGTCACGGGGGTCCGGGGCGACGTCTCGGACCTGGCGGACATCGACCGCCTGTACGAGGCGGTGGCGGAGAGCGGCCGTCGCATCGACGTGCTGTTCGCCAACGCCGGCGGCGGGGAGTTCGCCACCCTGGAGGACCTGACGGAGGAGCACTTCGACTCGACCTTCGGGATCAACGTCAAGGGCACGGTGTTCACCGTCCAGAAGGCGCTTCCGCTGCTGAACGACGGCGCCTCGGTGATCGTCACCGGGAGCACGGCGCGCGGGGAGGAGGCGTTCGGGGTCTACGCCGCCACCAAGGCCGCCATCCGCTCCTTCTCCCGTACCTGGGCGAACGAACTGAGCGGCCGGGCGATCCGTGTCAACACGCTGGCTCCGGGGCCCACCGACACCCCGGGGATCGCGGGCCTCGCGCCCGACGCGGAGACGGCCGCGAAGATGCGGGAGGGCTTCGTGAGCCAGGTTCCGCTGGGCCGCATGGGGCGGCCGGAGGAGGTCGCGGACGTGGCGCTGTTCCTCGCGAGCGACCAGAGCACGTTCGTCACCGGTGTCGAGCTGTTCGTCGACGGGGGTCAGCGGCAGGTCTGACGGGGGTCAGCCGGCGGGGCGCCGCTCCGCCTGGACGTCGCGGAGGACGTCCGCGACCGAGATCGCGGCGAGTTCGTCCCGTACCGCGTCGTCCAGGCGGGCGTACACGGAGTCGAGCGCCGGCCGGATGCCGAAGCCGACGGGGCAGGCTTCGTTGGGCGGAGTGCGGTGCAGGGCGAACAGCCCGTTGCCCTCGACCGCGCCGTACACGTCCCGCAACGTGATCGCCTCGGGTTCGCGGGCCAGGGTCCAGCCGGCCTTGGCGCCCCGCTTGCCGTCGACGATGCCGGCCTCGCGGAGTTCCATCAGACAGCGGCGGATCACGACGGGGTTGGTGTTGACGCTCTCGGCGATGCGCTGAGACGTCGCGACCGTCTCCTCGTCGAGCCGGTCCAGCGCCATCCACACCAGCACGTGCACGGCGATACTCATCCTGCTGTTGGCACTCATCAGCCCGGCCGGCCCTTCTCCGTCGTAACCGACCACGTTACACCTGCTCAGCGCTCCCCCGTCGCCTCCCGGTACAGCCCCCGCAGGGAGCCCTCCCCGGTGAAAGCCTGGCGGGCCTTCGAGACCGGGTCCCAGAGGCGGCCGTCGGGGGTGCGGAGCCAGTGGGTGCTGGCGGTGGCGTGCCATTCCGCGCCCGTCTCGCGGGCGATGACCTCGCCGGCGTACGCGCCGAAGCCGCGCAGGACGTGGGCGACGGCCTCGTACGGGGGGTGGTCGTGGCGGAGTTCCTCGATGACGCGGTCCAGGCGCCAGAGGCTCTGGACCGAGTAGTCGAGGCGGAGGCGGGCGCCCTCGCGCATGGTGGCGACCGTGTCCGCGGCCCACCGCGCGGGGCGTGCCGCGGCGGCGGGGCGGTAGTCCGTCTGCGTTGTTGCGTACTGGGTAGTCACATAGGGGTCAGCGGTCCTGACCGGCCGCGCGTTGCAGGATTTCGGCGCCCTTCCGCCAACCACCGCAGGACCACCCCAACCCGCCGACAGGACGGACACAGAACCCACCCCGGGTCGAGGTTTAAGCCCGCGCACGCGCCCTCCGCGACACCACCGCGCGCAGCACCCGGCGCCCCTCCCCCGACACGTCCAGCGCCCGCCGCAGCCCCTGCGGGCCGTGCTCGGCGAGGAGTTGGAGGACGACCGTCTGCCGCCCCAGCTCGGCCGCGACCAGCGGCAGCGCGTCCTCGGCGGAGCCAGGAGCGGGGTCCAGCAGCCGGTGCACCCGCAGCGAGGCCGACGAGCACGCCTCGGCCCACTCGCGCAGCGCCTCCCCCTCGCGCTCGGCCGGAGCCGACAGCAGCATCTCCCGCGCCACCCCGGCCGCCTCGGAGCCCGGCTCCACCGCCCCCACCGCCGCCCGCACCTTCTCCAGGCTCTCGGACCAGTCCGAGCCGTCCACGAGATGCGCCCACAACGGCCGCAGCAACTCGTCGTCCTCGACGAGCAGGGACACGCACCGATCCGAACAAGCCAGCCCGCTCGCGGCCAGCCCCCGCGCGTCGGCCTGCGCGATCAGTTCCTCCAGGCTCATGGATGCCTCCCTCGCCTGGGCACCGCCTGTACGGAGCCCGCATTTCCCCTTACTGCGTGCGACGGGCCCGGAGTGTCACAGTCACCGGATTTCAGCCAAGCGCGGTGGTGGGCAGCGAGGGCCCCTGGGCCGCCTTCTCGCTCTGCATCCGGGTCAGCCGGAGGACCACCAGGGCGGCCAGCACGGCCCCGACGAGACCGATGCCGTCGACCACGGCCCGCGTCTCCGCCCCGGACTCCACCCGCAGCAGCCTGTCGGCGACCAGCCCGGCCACCCACGCCGTCCACCACAGGTCGACCGGGCCGTGACCGCTCGGCCGCCCCTGCGGCGCGCTGGCGTCCCACGCGTCCAGGACGATCCGGCGCGGGAACCAGAAGTTCACAAACGGGATGAACCAGCCCCCGATCGTCAGCCACCGCGCCTTGCTCTGCGAACTCGCGTCGAAGACTTCGGCGTTGACCCGCACCCGCCACAGCCAGCACAGGTACACGACAGCCGTGGCGAGCAGCAGGACCCCCTGCGCGATGTTGAGGACCGTTCCGACCCGGTGGGACGGGCTCGCCAGATCGGCCCAGATCGCCATCGCGTCACCGGCGCCGACCAGCCCCAGCATCACCACGGTGGCCTGCCCCAGCCCGACGGGCGAGCGCAGCGGCGGACCCGGCGGCACGAAGGGCACGGCCGGCGCGCAGCGGGCGCACCGCGTCTCCCCGGTGACGGCCTCGGTGCTGTGGCAGCTGGCGCAGATCATGAAGGTGTTCCCCCCGGTACGGCTGAGACGGCGTACGCGGCCCTCCCCAGAGCCGCGTACACACGAGCGAACACGGAAATTTACGTGCTCGGCCCATGTCCGTCCACTCAGCCCAGCTTGTTCGCCAGCTCCTTGAACTGCGGCCAGGACAGCGCCGGCTGCCCCGGGTCCCAGAGCTTCTGCACGGTGGCCCGCAGCGGCATCCGGATGCCGGAGGCGACCTGGCTCTCGGTCTGCGCGTTGGCGAAGTCGCACCACACGGCGAAGGACCCGCCGAGGATCTGGCCGTCGTACTGCGCCGGGACCGCGCTCGTGCCCCGGATCACGCGCGGGGTCCACTCCTGGTAGATCCGCCGGCCGGTGGGATAGGTGAAGTCGTTCGGCTCGCCGAGGACGTAGTACAGGTACTCGTCGTTGTAGTTGTAGACCTCGCGGCCCGCGCTCAGGTAGTCCACCGGGGGCCGGGCGCCGATCTCCTTGCCGGTCCAGTAGGCGACCTGGATGTCCTTGGCGGGCTGGATCGAGGAGTCGCGCAGGAAGCCGTCGTTCCACGCCCGCATGGTGCGGTCGTGGGCCCGGACGGTGTCCGCGCGGCCGTTGAGCCAGCCGGTGGTCAGGTCGGCGACGTTGCCGTTCGCGCCGTAGGCGTCGCGGGCGGCGGCGGCGAGCTGCGGGTAGGACGCCTCGGGGTCGGGCACGACCAGTGCCTGGTACTCGTCGCCGCCGAGGTTCCACTTGCTGCCCGGGAACAGGCCGGCGTACTCGTCGAGCAGATCGTCGACGATCTTCGCGGACTCGGGCTTGGAGATGTCGATGGCGCCGCGCGTCGCCTTGCCGTCGACGTTGCGGAGCTGGAGGTCGGGGTGGGCGGCGATGACGGCGCCCAGGTGCCCCGGCGAGTCGATCTCGGGCACGATCTGGATGTGCCGGGCGGCGGCCAGGTCGACGATCTTCTTGACCTGCGCCTTGGTGAGGTGGTCCTTGGAGACGATCTCGGGGTGGCTGGTGGACTGGATGCGGAACGCCTGGTCGTCCGAGAAGTGCAGTCCCAGCTCGTTGTACTTCAGATCGCCCAGCTCGCGTATCCGGTCCTCGATCCAGGTCTCCGAGAACGGCTTGCGCGCGATGTCGAGCATGAAGCCGCGCGAGGGCTTGGCGGGCTCGTCCTTGACGACGCCCTCGGGGGCGGTGCCACCGCCGTGGACCTCCTGCTTGAGGGTCCGGGTCCCGTAGAAGACGCCCGCGTCGGCGGGCCCCTTGATCTCCACCCGGCCGTCGCGCACGGTCATGGTGTACGACTCCGGGTTGCCGCTCCCGCCGAGGCCGAGGCGGACGTCGCCGGCCTTGGAGTCGCTCTTCTCACCGCCGTAGGCGAGGCCCAGCTCACCGGCTATGAGCTTGCCCTCGTCGGCCAGTCCCGGGTCGGTGACCACCACCCGGCCGCCGCTCTGCGGCTTCCAGCCCGGTCCGCGGGCCGCGGTGTGCTCGCGTACCGCCGGGATGGTCTGCGGCGCCTTCGACATGGGGTAGGAGCGGCTGGGCGAGGGGGTCGGCGGGTCGGCCTGCCGGGAGGAGCCGACCGCGCCCGCGTCCGAGCCTCCACCGGAACCACCCCCTCCGGATGACGCCCACACTCCGACGCCCACCCCGGTCACCACGGTTCCGACGACCGCGGCGGCCATGACGGCCCGCTTCCGCTTGAGCTGTCGTGCCGAAGCACGATGTCTGTGCTGGCTCACCTTCCCAACGTACGACCGATTCGCGGTTCACCCGTCACCGAGACGTTCCGAAACTCTCCCGTCCGAGTGAAATTCGGGCATCAGCCGGACACACAGTGACCACTCTCGATAACGTGTCGGCACATCCTTCACAGGTCCCCTGCCGTTCCCTGGCACCTCCTGTCGCCCCCTCCCATGAGGACCCAAGCTGCCTGCGCAACGTTCGCCGTATCTCCCGACCCCGCTCGACGCCTTCAACCTGGCGCCGGCCGAGGAGGCCCGCGCGCTGCTCCTGCGCTGTCTGCGCAACGCCCGCTGGGCGCACCGGCTCGCCGAGCACCGCCCCTACCCCGACCTGGCCGCCCTGCTGGCCGCGGCGGACGAGGCGGCCTACGACCTGCGGGTCGTCGACCTCGCCGACGCCCTGGCGGGCGAGTCCCTGCCCGAGCTGCCCGAGGACACCTACTCGGCCGCCCACACGGCCCTGAGCGCGGCGCACGCCGCCTACGAGGCCCGCTTCGGCCATGTCTTCGTGATCGCGCCGGGCGGGGCCTCTCCCCAGGAGTCGCTGGACCGGGTCCTGGAGGGCATCCGGTCACGATTGGCGAACGATCCCGAGGACGAACGGGTGATCGCCGCCGAGGAGCTGCGCGGCCTGGCCCGGCACCGGCTCACCACCCACCTGGGCGCCACCGCCACCCGTACGACCTGCCACTACGCGCCCCGGCCCGGGGTATAGCGGGCCAAGCCGGGCGGATCGCGGACCAAACGGAGCGCATGCGCACGAGCCGGGAGGCCACAAGCGTCCGGATCACCCGAAACAGGCCCCCCGTCAGTATCGCCGCACCTCATGGATACGATGCTGAGGGCCGGTGGACCGTACCCGGCCGGGCCCGACCGACAGCGAAGCCGGCGCGGCCCTAGTCCCCGCATCCGGAGGGTTCTTCCGTGCCGGCTGGAACGTTGTACCGCGGCCGGGAAGGCATGTGGTCCTGGGTGGCTCATCGAGTCACCGGCGTCCTCATCTTCTTCTTCCTGTTCGTTCACGTGCTGGACACCGCTCTCGTGCGTGTCTCCCCCGAGGACTACGACAAGGTCGTAGCCACGTACAAGACCCCGATCGTCGCGCTGCTGGAGTACGGCCTCGTCGCCGCCATCCTCTTCCACGCGCTCAACGGTCTGCGCGTCATCGCCGTCGACTTCTGGTCGAAGGGCCCGCGCTACCAGAAGCAGATGCTGTGGAGCGTCCTCGGCGTCTGGATCATCCTGATGGCCGGCGCCCTGTACCCGGTCCTCGGCCACGCCGCTCGTGTCCTGTTCGGGAGCTGACGCCGATGTCCACCTCTGAGATCAATCTGACGGGCTCCTCCGCGGACGCCGCCGAGGACGCCTACGCGCTCTCGCTGGACGCCCCGCGCTCGCGCACCCGTACCAAGAAGACCCCGAAGTCCACGCGGGGCAACTTCGAGATGGCCGCCTGGCTCTTCATGCGCCTGTCCGGCATCGTGCTGGTCGTGCTGGTCCTCGGCCACCTGCTGATCCAGCTCGTGCTGGACGGCGGCGTCTCCAAGATCGGCTTCGCCTTCGTGGCCGGCCGCTGGGCGTCCCCGTTCTGGCAGGTCTGGGACCTGCTGATGCTGTGGCTGGCGATGCTGCACGGCGCGAACGGCCTGCGCACGGTCATCAACGACTACGCGGAGCGCGTGAACACCCGCCTGTGGCTCAAGGGCCTGCTCTACACGGCCACGGTGTTCACCATCCTGCTGGGCACGCTGGTGATCTTCACCTTCGACCCGAACATCCGCTAGGCACGGGGCTGCGAGAATCATGAAGATCCACAAGTACGACACCGTCATCGTCGGCGCCGGTGGCGCGGGCATGCGCGCGGCCATCGAGTCCACGAAGCGCAGCCGCACCGCCGTGCTGACCAAGCTCTACCCCACCCGCTCCCACACGGGCGCCGCGCAGGGCGGCATGGCCGCCGCGCTCGCCAACGTGGAGGAGGACAACTGGGAGTGGCACACCTTCGACACGGTCAAGGGCGGTGACTACCTGGTCGACCAGGACGCCGCCGAGATCCTGGCGAAGGAGGCCATCGACGCGGTCCTCGACCTGGAGAAGATGGGCCTGCCGTTCAACCGGACGCCGGGCGGGACGATCGACCAGCGCCGCTTCGGCGGTCACTCCCGCAACCACGGCGAGGCCCCGGTCCGCCGGTCCTGCTACGCGGCCGACCGCACCGGCCACATGATCCTCCAGACGCTGTACCAGAACTGCGTCAAGGAGGGCGTGGAGTTCTTCAACGAGTTCTACGTGCTGGACCAGCTCATCACCGAGGTCGACGGCGTCAAGACGTCCTCCGGCGTGGTGGCGTACGAGCTGGCCACCGGCGAGATCCACGTCTTCCAGGCGAAGTCCGTGATCTACGCGTCCGGCGGCACCGGCAAGTTCTTCAAGGTGACCTCCAACGCGCACACCCTGACCGGTGACGGCCAGGCCGCGTGCTTCCGCCGGGGCATCCCGCTGGAGGACATGGAGTTCTTCCAGTTCCACCCGACCGGCATCTGGCGCATGGGCATCCTGCTGACGGAGGGCGCCCGCGGTGAGGGCGGCATCCTCCGCAACAAGGACGGCGAGCGCTTCATGGAGAAGTACGCGCCGGTCATGAAGGACCTCGCGTCCCGTGACGTCGTCTCGCGCTCGATCTACACCGAGATCCGCGAGGGCCGGGGCTGTGGTCCCGAGGGCGACCACGTCTACCTCGACCTCACCCACCTGCCGCCGGAGCAGCTGGACGCGAAGCTCCCGGACATCACCGAGTTCGCGCGCACCTACCTGGGCATCGAGCCGTACACGGACCCGATCCCGATCCAGCCCACCGCGCACTACGCGATGGGCGGCATCCCGACCAACGTCGAGGGTGAGGTCCTGTCGGACAACACCACCGTCGTGCCGGGTCTGTACGCGGCCGGCGAGGTCGCCTGTGTCTCCGTGCACGGCGCCAACCGCCTGGGCACCAACTCGCTGCTGGACATCAACGTGTTCGGCCGCCGCGCGGGCATCGCCGCCGCCGACTACGCCCACACCGTGGACTTCGTCGAGCTGCCGGAGAACCCCGAGGCGATGGTCGTCGCGCAGATCGAGCGGCTGCGGGACGCCACCGGCACCGAGCGGGTGGCCGACATCCGCCGGGAGCTGCAGGAGACCATGGACGCCAACGTGATGGTGTTCCGCACCGAGCAGACGATCAAGACGGCGGTCGAGAAGATCGCCGAGCTGCGCGAGCGGTACCTCAACGTGTCGATCCAGGACAAGGGCAAGCGGTTCAACACCGACCTGCTGGAGGCCATCGAGCTGGGCAACCTGCTGGAGCTGGCCGAGGTCATGGCGGTCTCCGCGCTGGCCCGCAAGGAGTCCCGCGGCGGTCACTACCGCGAGGACTACCCGAACCGCGACGACGTCAACTTCATGCGTCACACGATGGCGTACCGCGAGGTGGGCGACGACGGCTCGGAGACCGTGCGTCTCGACTACAAGCCGGTCGTCCAGACCCGCTACCAGCCGATGGAGCGTAAGTACTGATGGCTACCCCTGTTCTGGACAAGGTGGAGGCGGACTCCGCGGCGTCCCCCTACATCACGGTCACCCTCCGCATCCGCCGGTTCAACCCGGAGGTCGCGGCGGAGCCCCACTGGGAAGACTTCCAGCTGGAGATGGACCCCAAGGAGCGCGTCCTCGACGGGCTCAACAAGATCAAGTGGGACCTCGACGGCACGCTGACCTTCCGGCGTTCCTGCGCCCACGGCATCTGCGGGTCCGACGCGATGCGGATCAACGGCAAGAACCGGCTGGCCTGCAAGACGCTGATCAAGGACGTCAACCCGGGGAAGCCGATCACGGTCGAGCCCATCAAGGGCCTGACCGCGCTCAAGGACCTCGTGGTCGACATGGAGCCGTTCTTCCAGGCGTACCGGGACGTCATGCCGTTCCTGGTCACCAACGACACCAACGAGCCGACCCGTGAGCGGCTGCAGACCGCCGAGGACCGTGAGCGGTTCGACGACACCACGAAGTGCATCCTGTGCGCCGCGTGCACCTCGTCGTGCCCGGTGTTCTGGAACGACGGCCAGTACTTCGGTCCGGCCGCGATCGTGAACGCCCACCGCTTCATCTTCGACTCGCGCGACGACGCGGGCGAGCAGCGCCTGGAGATCCTCAACGACCGCGACGGCGTCTGGCGCTGCCGCACGACCTTCAACTGCACGGACGCCTGCCCGCGCGGCATCGAGGTCACGAAGGCGATCCAGGAAGTGAAGCGCGCCCTGATCACGCGTCGCTTCTAAGCCTGCGCCGCAAGGGCCCCGTTCCGACCCCCGGAACGGGGCCCTTCGCCGTCGCCGGACACGTTCGGGTGAAGGTGATCGATCGGGACGCAGGGGGGCGGTACGGCCTACGATGACGGTCTCGACCAGCCCCTGGGAGGCATCGCGATGTCCGCAGCATCCGTAGAGCAGCCCTTCGCCGACGACGAGCCGTTCTCGCTGACGGCGATCGCCGCCGAGATCATGGAGCGCCATCCGGGCTACCGCGTCGAGATCATCGGAGGCCACCTCCTCGTGACACCGTCCCCGGATGCCCCGCACGCCCGTGCCCTGACCGGCCTCATGCAGCCGTTCCTCCTGGCCGGCCTGTTCGGCGGCGAAGCCGATGTGGTCCAGAACGTCTCGATCTGGCTCCCCGGAGGGGAGGACTACGCCATCCCGGACCTCGCCGTCGTGGACGGTGACATCGACGACCACCTGATCGAAGGCACCGCCTACGACCCGGTCTGCTTCCGCCTCGTCCTCGAAGTGACCTCCGGCAACTGGAAGGACGACCTCAAGACCAAGGTCGGCGCCTACGCCCAGGCCAAGGTCCCCGTCTACGTCGTCGTGGACCGTAAGCACCAGCGTCTCCACGTGCTCACCGAGCCCGCCGAGGGAACGTACGGGACCCACCGCATCCACTCCCCCGGCGAGAAAGTCACCCTCCCCGACTCCATCGGAGCGAAGGTCACCCTGGACGTGGCCGCGATCATCGAGGCGGGACGCCCTCGTCGCTAGCCTGACGGTATGTCAGACGACGAAGCGCACGAGTTGCTGGGGTTCGACAATGTGGTGCTTCCCGTGGGGGATCTCGGGGAGGCGGTGGGGTTTTACGAGCGGGCCGGGTTCAGTGTGGGGTTCCGGTTCGACGAGGGTGGGATCGCGCTGCTGAGGGTGGGCGGGGAGACGCCCGGGATTCTGCTGCGCCACGAGGAGGGGCTCGGGCAGCGGCCGCCCTCCTGGCCCGCGTCCCGGCTGTGGCTGGAAGTACCGGACGCGCGGGCGGCCGCGCGGCGGCTCGCGGCGGCCGGGATCGAGCCCGTGGACGAGGCGATGTCGACGGCGACCGGGCGGACCGTGGAGTTCGCCGACCCGTGGGGCAACGTCTTCGGCTTCACCGACTACACCAGGCGCCCCGAACTCGCCCGCAGGGCTTGAGATCCAGACCTCACCCCGCTTGGTTGAACACGTTCAAAAACAGGTCTACAGTCATCCCTGTCAGCGTTTTGAACGCGTTCAAGAAGGGGTGGGGCATGGACCGTACCGTCATCGCCTATGTGATCTACCTGGCCGTCAGCATCGGCCTGACCGTCTGGGTCGCCCGTACGCTCAGCCGCAACGGCCGGATCTTCCTGTCCGACGTGCTGCACGGCGACGAAAAGCTCGCGGACGCCGTCAACCACCTCCTGGTGGTCGGCTTCTACCTGGTCAACCTCGGTTTCGTGGCGCTCTACCTGAACGACGACGGCACGATCGAGGACACCCGCGGCATCTTCGAGGCCCTGTCGGCCAAGCTCGGCGTCGTCCTGCTCGTCCTCGGCGTGATGCACCTGGGCAACGTCTTCGTGCTGAACAAGATCCGCCGCCGCGGCCTGATGGAGCGCGAGACGCAGCCGCCGGTCGCCCCGCAGGGCTGGGTCGCGCCGACGGCCGGCGCGTGAGCGGCACCGTGGACCGGGGCGTCACGAGCGCCCCGGTCCGGGGCCTGACGGTCCTCTACGACGCCGAGTGCGGCCTCTGCGCCCACCTGCGCGACTGGCTCGTACGGCAGTCCCAGCTGGTCCCCCTGGAACTGGTGCCCGCCGGCTCGGACGAGGCCCTGGCCCGTTTCCCCGGTGTGGACCCGGCGAAGACGCTGGAGGAGGTCACCGTGATCGGGGACTCCGGCCAGGTGTACCGGGGTGCGGCGGCCTGGGTCGTGGTGCTGTGGGCCCTGCGCGAGCACCGCCCGCTGGCCCACCGGCTCAGCACCCCGGCCGGCGCGCTGCTGGCGCGGGGCGCGGTGCTGGCGGCGGCGAAGTACCGGGGCGCGCAGTGGAGCAAGCAGCGCGGCGGCAAGTGGGGCGGGCAGGGCACGTACAGCCGCGCGGACGGCTGGAAGTACGTGCGCGACCAGGGCTGGGTGTACGACCCCCCGTCCTGCGCCGGCAGCACCCGCCCCACTCGTTAGGCTCCCTACGTGCCCGCGAAGAACGACGGCCCCGAGGCCGGAACCCAGAGCAAGTCGGAACACACCCGCGCGCTGATCCTCGAGACCGCGATGCGCTTGTTCCAGGAGAACGGCTACGACAAGACCACGATGCGGGCCATCGCCAAGGAGGCCGGCGTCTCGGTCGGCAACGCGTACTACTACTTCGCGGGCAAGGAGCACCTGATCCAGGGCTTCTACGACCGGATCGCCGCCGAGCACCAGGTGGCGGCCCGGTCGGTGCTGGAGACGGAGACCGCCCTGGAGGCGCGGCTCGCCGGCGTGCTCACCGCGTGGCTGGACATCGCGGAGCCGTACCACGAGTTCGCCGTGCAGTTCTTCAAGAACGCGGCCGACCCGGACAGCCCCCTGAGCCCCTTCTCGGCGGAGAGCGAGCACGCCCGCGAGCAGGCGATCAGCGTGCACCGCGAGGTGCTGGCGGGCTCCAAGTCCAAGGTCTCCCCCGAGCTGCGCGACGCGCTGCCCGAGTTGATGTGGCTCTCCCAGATGGGCCTGGTCCTCTACTGGGTCTTCGACCGTACGGAGGACCGCGAGCGCAGCTACCGCCTGGCCCGGCGCGGCGCACGCCTCACCGCGCGCGGTGTCGCCCTCTCCCGCTTCCGCGTCCTGCGCCCCCTGGTCCTGGAGGTCCACGAACTCTTCAACGACTTCCTGCCCGGCATGACGAAGGCCCTCCCGGCGCCGCGAAGCCGAACCTGATCCCGCCCGCACGGCGAGTCATCCCTGCGCACGGCGGGGGTACACGGTGAGGGCCCGAATACTTCGCCTACTTCGCACGAGAGTGGTGCCCCTCATGGCCGAGACCCAGGACGTCGTCGAACTCATCCTTCAGGACCACCGCCGTATGGAGGACCTGTTCCGGCAGATGCGCAGCGTCGAGGCGGACCGGGCCGGGGCGCTCCAGGAGTTCGCCGGTCTGCTGGTGGCGCACGCGCTGGCGGAGGAGGCGGAGGTCTACCCGGCGCTGAAGCGGTACCGGAACATCGACGACGAAGAGGTCGAGCACGGCGAGCACGAGCACGACGAGGGCAACGAGGCGCTCCTGAACCTGCTGGAGGTCGAGGAGGTCGGCTCCGAGGAGTGGGACTCCAAGCTGGAGGAGCTGGTGGAGGCGATCACCCACCACACCGACGAGGAGGAGCGCACCATCCTCAACGGCGCCCGCGAGAACGTGCCGATGTCCCGCCGCGAGGAACTGGGCGTGGCCTTCGTCGCAGACCGCGACCGCCGCCTCAAGAACGACCCGGGCTCGGTCGAGAACCTGCGCAAGGTCGTCGGCTCTTCGGACTGAGTCAGCCGTGCGGGAGGTCGCGCATCTCCCAGGAGTGGCCGGGCTCGTGCCCGTCGAAGAGGGTGCACGCGTCGCCGTCCTCGGCGGGCGCCCCACAGGGCGCCCGCTGGACGAACGCGTAGTGGCCGCCGTCCCATTGGACCCATAGCTGGGTGTGGCGGTCGACGTCACCGAGGTGGTCGGCGTGGGGGCCGTCGTGGGTGGCGTCCAACTCACAGGTGACGTCGGTTAGTTCATGCGGAGGTAACTCGGCGGGGTCCTCACCGGTGGCCTTCAGGTGCCGGATCAGCTCGTCCCGGGGCGGGCGGCCGGGCTTGTTGCAGTGCCTTCTGGGGTGATGAGTTGGCGATGGGAGTCCTGCAGTCCCTGCGGCAACTCGTCCGGGTCGAACCACCGGGCCTCCAAAATCTCGAAGTCGTCGATCTTCAGGGTTCCTCCGGTGTGCAGGGCCTCGTAGGCGACCTCCACGCGGAGTCGGTATCCGCTGGTCAGACGGACGAGACGGCCGGGCGTCACATCGAGCCCCGTCTCCTCCTTGACCTCACGGACGACGGTGAGGGGGAATTCCTCACCCCTCTTCGCGAACCCCGTGGGCAGTCCCCACGGGCGGCTCTCGGGCCACATCCGGTGCTTCAGCAGGAGCACCTGTCCGGCGTCGTTACGGACCACCCCGGTCACGCCCACCATGAACTTGGCGTTCGCCAGCCACAGGACCCGCCACTGCACGGACCCCCGCATGGCGTGCCAGAGCCGGGCGACAACTCGCTTCATGACCAAGCCTCTCGCTTCGCGGAATCGCGGTTCTCGGTCAGTAGAACGTCCGGCGCGGCTTCAGAGGTACTCGCCCCTGCTGCGGGCGTTCGCGCGGGCGGTCAGGGCGCGTAATCGCTCCCCGGGAGTGGCCGAACGGGCCTCCTCGGGACGGACTGTCCATTCCCGCCCACCGGTGGCGGGGCGCAGTGACCAGAGGCCGGCCCATTCCCCCCGGAACTCCCCCACACGTTCGTACGCGTCCACCAAGAGGGTTCCGATGGGCGGGGGTTGAGGGGGTTCGTCCAACACTGATCACTCCTCTCCGTAGCGAATCCACTACCAAGGGGAATCAGAGCGACCTAGAGTTTTGCTGTCTTCAACTTACGCAATCTGCACGGAGAGTTGAGGTGATGACGGTTGAACCGGAAAGAGCTGGAGCCCGAGAAGTCGCCCGGAGCGGCCTTCGGCCAGCGTTTACGCAGCATGCGGGACGAGCGGGGGTGGACCCAGGACGAACTCGCCGAACGCATGGGCTATTCGGGCACCCACATCTCGGCCGTCGAAACTGGTCGGCGCTCCCCAACTCCCCACTTCGCGCAGAGCGTCGACAAGGCGTTCGGAACCGGTGACCAGTTCGAACGCGAGGGGCGAGCAGTACGCAACACCGGTCTGCTGGAAGGGTTCCCGGAGTACGTTCCACACGAGAAACGAGCCGCGGAAATCAGGCTCTTCGAGCTGGGGATCATTCCGGGTCTGTTGCAGACGCCGGAATACGCCGCCGCCATCACGACGGGGGCCGTAAAACGGGGCGCAATCACGGAACAGCAGGCTGAGGAGCGCCTGACGCTGCTCGCAGGACGGCGGGCCGCGCTGGAGCGCACCCCCGCTCCACTGGTCTTCGTGGTCCTCGACGAGAGCTGCCTCAAGAGGATCGTCGGCGGTCACCAAGTCATGAGGGCGCAGCTCACCAAGCTCCTTGAGTTCGCCGAGTTGCCCACGACGGTGCTCCAAGTGGCACCGTACGAACTCGGTGAGCGGCGGGCGTTCGACCTGCCGGTCCACCTGCTGACGCTGACCGACAGGACCAACCTCGCCTACGCGGAGTCAGCCCAGCGAGGTCACCTGGTCCGCGAAACCACGTCAGTGGTCTCGATGCTGACGGCCTACCATCAACTTCAGGCCGAAGCGCTGTCGCAGGCGGCTTCCGTAGCCGTGATCGAAGACCTTCGAAAGGGCACCCCGTGAGCGAGACCCCGAACTGGTTCAAGTCCTCCTACAGCAGCAACGGCGGCGCCTGCGTCGAGGTCGCCACCAACCTGCTCCCCTCACACGGCACCATCCCCGTCCGCGACTCCAAGCACCGCGCGGGCTCCGTCCTGGAACTTCGTGCCGCCGCCTTCTCCACCTTTGTGACCGGCGTGAAGAACGGTCAGTTCGAGACACTCTGAACCGGTGCGAACGCCTCGCTGCGCCCGACAAGGGGCAGCGAGGCCACTCGCCGGGGTAGGCCCGCGCTGTTCCGCCTGCGGTGAACCCCCGCCCGGCCGGGCCCACCTCTCACTACCGTCCGGTCTCATGCTGCCGATTAACACCCGCACGGTCGAGTACCGGGCCGACGGTCTGACGATGAGCGGGCACCTCGCGCTCCCGGCCGGTACCGGCCGCGGGCCCGCCGTGCTGCTCGGGCCGGAGGGCATGGGGCTCAGCGATGTCGAGCGCCGCCGGGCCGATGCCCTCGCCGAACTGGGTTACGTGGCGCTGGCCTTCGACCTCCACGGTGGGCGTTATCTGGGCGATCCCGAGGAAATGCTGGCCCGCTGCATGCCGCTGCTCGCCGACCCCGAGCGGATGCGGGCCCTCGGTCACGCTGCGCTCGACGTACTGGCCGCCGAACCTCGCGTCGACCCCGACCGGATCGCCGCCGTCGGCTACGGCACCGGCGGCATGATCGCGCTGGAGCTCGGGCGCGACGGTGTCGACCTGCGCGCGATCGGGACCGTCAACGGACTGAACACCGGCCGGCCGGGCGAGGCGGCACGCATCCGCTGCCCGGTGTGGGCCGGGGTCGGGTCGGAGGACCCGATCATGTCGGCCGCCCAACGGGAGGCGTTCACGGCCGAGATGCAGGCCGCGGGCGTCGACTGGCGCCTGACGGTCTACGGCGGCGCCCTGCACGCCTTCCACCACCCGCCCGTCGGCCATCCCACGGTCCCCGGTGTCGGCCACCACCCACGGCATGCGCGACGCGCCTGGCACGACGTGGTCGCCCTGCTCACCGAGTGCCTGCCCGTGACGGAGTGATCCGGCGTGTCGGAGGGACGCTTTCCGTACCGGGACGGAAGGGTGTCCACCCCGACATAGCACCAGGGAGCGAGCGATGCCCGAAGTGACCACCCCGTACGCGACCGGCACCCCCTGCTGGGTCGACCTGATGGCGCAGGACCAGCAGGCCGCGCTGGACTTCTACCGGGACCTGTTCGGCTGGCAGGGCTCGCCGGGGCCGGCCGAGTTCGGCGGGTACGCGGTGTGCGAGCTGCGGGGCATGCCCGTGGCCGGGATCGGGCCGACGATGGCGCCGGAGGGCATGCAGGAGCCGCCCACCGTGTGGACCAGCTACCTCGCCAGCACCGACGCGCTCGCCACCCAGGACCAGATCGTCGCCGCCGGCGGCACCCTGCTGGCGCCCACGATGGACGTCGGCACCCTCGGCCGGATGCTGATCGCCGCCGACCCGCAGGGCGCGGTGTTCGGGGTGTGGCAGCCCGGCGACTTCTTCGGCGCGGGCGTGGTCAACGAGCCGGGCGCCCTGACCTGGAACGAGCTGCACACCAGCGACATCGAGGCCGCACGCGCCTTCTACGGCGAGGCGTTCGGCATCGAGATCCTGCCGATGGAGGGCCACGACGCGTACTGGGTGCTGCGCGTGGGTGAGCGTACGGTCGGCGGCGCGACCCTTCTCGCCAACGACCCCCCGGGCGCCCCGGCCAACTGGCTGACGTACTTCGCGGTCGACGACGTCGACTTTACGGTGGACGCCCTGGTCCGCAGCGGCGGCAACGTCCTCGCCCCGCCCTTCGACATGGCCGCGGGCCGCATGTCGGTGGTCACCGACCCACAGGGCGCGCCGTTCGCGATGATCAAGTCCGCCGGCTCCTGAGGCGCCGCTCCGGGGCCCGGTGCCGTGCCGCATGATGACCGGCATGAACACGGACACCTGCGACCCGGCCGAGGCGGCCGCCCTCCGCGAGATCCTCGCGTCCCGTCCCGGGGCGGTGCCGCCGGCCGGCTGGGAGGCGGTGCGGTCCTTCGAGGCGCGGCACGGCATCGTGCTCCCGGAGCCGTACCGCACGTGCGTGGCGGAGATCTGCGACGGGCTGCGCGCGGGGCCGCCGTACCGCGGTCTGCTGCCCCTCGCGGAGACGCCTTCCGACTGGAGCCCGTACTTCGCCGAGCGTCTGCTCGCCGAGCCGTTCCCGCTCGCGGAGGCGTGGCTCTGGGAGGAGGAAGAGGAGGCCGGGCTGACCCAGGAGCTTCAGGCCCGGCAGGACTCCGTGTTCGAGCACGGCTCCCTGCTGCTGGGCACCGACGGCTGCGGGATGTACTGGGCCCTGATCGTCACCGGGCCGCAGCGCGGTCACGTCTGGATGATCGACGAGAACGGGGCGATACCGTTCGGCACTTCCCTGATGCCGGGCACACCCGGATTCACCGGGTGGGTGAGCCACTGGGCCGAGGGCCGCTCCTGGTTCGGGGACGTGTAGGCAGGCGATCGGGGCGCGTCGGGAACAGGCGGCGCGGTCGGCGCGGTTGTGGCCACCGAGGCCGCGGTGCGTCCGCCGCGGCCTCCTACCGAGACGTGTCCCGCGGGAGGACCTCATGACTGACCGGCCGTTGACGCTGATGGCAGTGCACGCCCACCCCGATGACGAGGCCACCGGTACCGGAGGGGTCCTCGCGCGGTACGCGGCGGAGGGCATCCGGACGGTGCTGGTGACCTGTACCGACGGCGGGTGCGGGGACGGGCCGGGGGGTGTGAAGCCCGGCGAGGCCGGACACGACCCGGTGGCGGTCGCCCGGATGCGGCGGGAGGAGCTGGAGGCCAGCTGCGAGGTCCTGAAGATCAGCGACCTGGAGATGCTGGACTACGCGGACTCCGGGATGACCGGCTGGGCGAGCAACGACGCCCCCGGCTCCTTCTGGCGGACCCCGGTGGAGGAAGGCGCGGCCCGCCTCGCGGAGCTGATGCGGCACTACCGCCCCGATGTGGTCGTCACCTATGACGAGAACGGTTTCTATGGTCACCCCGACCACATCCAGGCCCACCGCATCACCATGGCCGCGCTGGAGCTGACCGACCTGACCCCCAAGGTCTACTGGACCACCGTCCCCCGCTCGCAGATGGCCCGCTTCGGCGAGGTCATGCGCGAGTTCGCGGGCGACATGCCCGAGCCCGACCCCGCCGAGGCCGCCGCCCTGGCCGAGATCGGCCTCCCGGACGACGAGATCACCACCTGGGTCGACACCACCCCCTACAGCGACCAGAAGTACGACGCCCTCGCCGCCCACGCCAGCCAGGGCGAGAACATCTTCTTCCTGCGCATGGGCAAGGAGCGGTTCGGCGAGATGATGGGCACGGAGACCTTCCTCCGCGTCCGGGACACCACGGGCGCCCCGACCCCGGAGGACGACCTCTTCGCCGGGCTGCGCTGACTACGCCTCGCGTGAGGCCAGTTCGATCACCGTGATGTCCGACGGGGCCCACACCCGGGTCGGTGGGCCCCAGGCGCCCGCGCCCCGGCTGACGTAGAGCTGGGTGTCGCCGTAGCGGTCGAGGCCGGCGACCGTGGGGTTGGCGGCCTTCGCGATCAGGTTGCCGGGCCAGAGCTGGCCGCCGTGGGTGTGGCCGGAGAGCTGGAGGTCCACGTCGTAGCGGACGGCCTCGTGGACCTGGACCGGCTGGTGGGCCATGAGGACGCAGGCGCGGGCGGGGTCGCGGTCGCCGAGGGCTTTCCGGAAGTCCGGGCCGTGGCCCTCGCTCTCGCCCTGGAGGTCGTTGACCCCGGCCAGGTCGAAGTAGGGCAGCTCCGTGCGGGCGTTCTCCAGCGGGCGCATGCCCAGGGTGCGGACCTCGTCCAGCCATTGGGCGGCGCCGGAGAAGTACTCGTGGTTCCCGGTGACGAAGTAGGTGCCGAGGCGGGACTCCAGCCCCGCCAGCGGTGCCGCCGCCGGGCCCAGGTTCTTGACGCTGCCGTCCACCAGATCACCGACGACCGCGATCATGTCCGGCTGGGTCGAGTTGATCGTGTCGACCACCGTCCGGGCGAAGTCGCGCCCCAGCACCGGGCCCAGGTGGATGTCGCTCACCACCGCGATACGGAAGCCGTGCGCCGAGCGCGGGAGCTTGGCCAGCGGGACCGTCAGCCGCTTCACGCGCGGGCCGCGCAGCACCCCGTACGTGCCCCAGCCGGTCGTCCCCAGCGCCACGGCGGCAGCGGTGCCCCCGGCGACCCGGGAGACGAAGACGCGGCGGGAGAGTGCGGAGGCGGCGAGCGCCGTAGCCTGCGGCCCTTCGGCGGGCGATGTGCCGTCGGCTCCTGCGGACGGTTCCCTCGGGGCCGCGGACGCCGCGTCAGCCCTCACGGACGGCTCGGCCGGCGACGCGGGCGCCTGCTCGGCCCGCACCGACTTCGCCGGGGTCGCGAAACCCTCCCCCGCAGCCCGCTCCGCCGGAGGCGTCCGCACACCGTCCAGCCCCGCGAACACCGCCTCCCGCGTGGCCCGGCGCGCCCGTCGGCCCGCCCACACCCGTACCGGCTCGGTCGCGAGCGTCGCCAGCAGCAGGTACAGCGCCAGGGCCATCCACAGGAACCCCGGCCAGGCCAGGGCCCGTTGGAGCCAGAAGGGGGCGCCGGAGCGTTCCGCGACGAGAGCGGCGATCATCAGCACCGGGGCCGCGACGAAGAGCACCGTGCCCGCGCGGCGGGCGGCCCCGCGCGGGCGGGTGGTGTCGCGGACCAGGCGGCGCCAGACGTACCAGTGCAGGCCCGCCACGAGGGCCAGTACGGCCAGGGCGACGAGCGCGAAGACGATGACCACCCGGCGAGTCCCCTATGACGTCCGACGCAGTGCGCGCAGTCCGCGCAACCCGATGACCCCGACGACCGTCCCCAGTACGAAGGACACGACCGCCAGCGTCAGGTGCACCCAGAAGTAGGCCGTGGGGTGCCCGTCGTCGAAGGCGAGACCGCTGCCGTCAGCAACTAGGTTCTTAACGAAAGTGATCCAGATGACCCAGCTCCACACCCCGAAGGCGAGCAGGAACCAGGAGACCGGGCGGCTGAGCTTCATGAGTCCAGTATCGCCGCCCGCGATCCGCTTCCCTGGCCGGGGTGGAGCGGGAGGCGGGACTTCACAGCCCGTGGCAGGTACGTTCTCGATCGTGTCCGCACCAATGAAGATCGCTCAGCGATCCCTGTTGATCACATCCGCCGCACTGCTGACCGTCTCCGGCCTCGCCCCGTCAGCCTTCGCCGCACCCAAGCCGTCCGGCAGTCCCACCGCCGCTCCCCCGGCCCGCATGTCGCAGGTCGGCGGCGCCCGTCTCGGCGTGCCCGGTACACAGGTGAACCTCGCGACGGGCGTGCCCGTGCTGCCCAAGGGCCTGACCGCGCGCTCCTGGATCGTCACCGACGCCGAGAGCGGCGACGTCCTCGCCTCGCACAACGCGCACTGGCGGCTCCCCCCGGCGAGCACCCTGAAGATGCTGTTCGCGGACACCGTGCTGCCCCGCTTCCCGAGGGACCAGCGCCATCAGGTGGTGCCCACCGACCTCGCCGGGATCGGCGCCGGGTCCAGCATGGTCGGGATAAAGGAGAACGAGACGTACACCGTCCACGACCTGTGGCTCGGTGTCTTCCTGCGCTCCGGCAACGACGCCGTCCATGTGCTCTCCGCGATGAACGGCGGTGTCCCGCAGACCGTCAAGGACATGCAGGCCCACGCCGACGCCCTCCAGGCCGGCGACACCCACGTGGTCAGCCCCGACGGCTACGACGCCCCGCGGCAGTACTCCTCGGCGTACGACCTCACCCTGTTCGCCCGCTCCGGGCTGCAGAAGAAGGACTTCCGGGAGTACTGCTCCACCGTGCGCGCCAAGTTCCCCGGCGCGACCACGAGCAAGGGCAAGGGCAAGCCCACCCGCGAGACCTTCGAGATCCAGAACACCAACCGGCTGCTGAGCGGCGACACGGACACCTCCGTCTATCCGGGCATCGCCGGGGTGAAGAACGGCAACACCACCAACGCGGGCGCCACCTTCACCGGGGTCGCCGAGCGCGGCGGCAAGGTGCTGCTGGTCACCGTGATGAACCCGGAGAAGCACGAGCACGACGAGGTCTACAAGGAGACCGCCCAGCTCTTCGACTGGGGCTTCAAGGCGGCCGGCAAGGTCAAGCCGGTCGGCGTGCTCGTCCGGCCGCTGAACGCCACCCCGAGCGCGCGGCCGAGCGGCGCGCCCAGCGCCAACGCCACCGGTGCCCCGCAGGGCACCGCGAACGCCGGGTCCGAGCCGGTGAAGGGCGACACCGCGCAGAGCGGCGGCTCCCGGGGCGCCGGCACCGCGCTGGCCATCGCCACCGGGCTGCTGGTGCTGCTGGGCGGTGCGGTCTTCCTGGTCAACCGCCGTTGGCCGCTGCCTGATCTGATGCGTCGGCGGCAGCGTCCGTGACCTTCCCCTCGTCGCTGCGCGTCGCCGTCCAGGCGGCGCAGTAAAGGATCAGCTTCGAGGTGAAGTTGATCCACAGCAGCAGGGCGACCGGCACGCCGAAGGCGCCGTACACGCTCTTCGCGGCTACGCCCTGGATGTAGCCGCTCAGCAGCAGCTTGAGGAGTTCGAAGCCGACCGCGCCGAGCAGGGCCGCCACCAGCAGGCGGCGGCGCGGCGGTTCGACCCCGGGCAGCAGGCTCAGTACGTACAGCAGCACCAGGAAGTCGGCGAGGACGGCGACGGCGAACGCGGCGATCCGCAGCAGCACGGTGCCCCAGCTGTGCTCGTCGAGCCCTATCGACGACGCCAGCCTGCCGATCGCGGCCGAGGCGAGCGTGGAGGCGGCCAGCGTCACCAGCAGGGCGCCGCCGAGCCCGATCAGCACCCCGGCGTCCTTCAGCTTCAGCACGATCGGGTTGCCGTCCCGCTCGGGCAGCTCCCACACCGCGCGCAGGCAGTCCCGGATCTGGCCGACCCAGCCGATACCGGTGAACAGCAGGGCCGCACCGGCGATCAGCCCGACCGTGCCCGCGTTCTGCACCAGCCCGTTCAGGTCGAGCTGGTCGGCGAGCCCCGGGAACTGGGCGGCGATGTTCTTCTCGACCGTCTTCTGCCGGGCCGGGTCGAGCGTGGCCGCCGCGACCGCCGCGGCGACCGTCAGCAGCGGGAACAGGGCGATGAAACTGACGAACGTCATGGCCGCGGCCAGCCAGGTCCAGTTCACCCGGTCCAGACGCGCGTACGAGCGCCACGCGTGCGTGGTCATCAACCAGGTCACGAGCGGCCCGATGCCGGGCAGCTTTTTCAGCCAGTCCATGATCCGCCTCTGCCCTTTTCGCGGGAACTCCATGTGCCCGTACCCCGGATGGTGCCGGACCGGGCCGCGTCCCACTAATCACCCATTGCGGGGAGCCCGGCGCCGCCGTGCGGACACTCCGCCATATGCGGACGATACGGTCACCCGCATGTCTGCTGTCTGCGGTCCTCCCCAGTCCCTGCTCGTCCTCGGCGGCACCTCGGAGATCGCGCTGGCCACCGCGCGCCGCCTCATCGCCCGCCGCACCCGCACCGTGTGGCTCGCGGGGCGCCCCGGCCCGGCGCTCGACCGCGCGGCCGGCCGGCTGGCCGCGCTCGGCGCCGACGTACGTACCGTCGCCTTCGACGCGCTGGACCCGGAGTCCCACGAGACGGTGCTCGGCAAGGTGTTCGCCGAGGGCACCGTCGACATGGTGCTGCTCGCCTTCGGGGTGCTCGGGGACCAGGCGCGGGACGAGCGGGAGCCGCTGCGCGCGGTCCGGGTCGCCGCCACCAACTACACCGGCGCGGTCTCCGCAGGTCTGGTCGCCGCCGGCGCCCTCCAGGACCAGGGCCACGGCTCGCTGGTGGTCCTCTCCTCGGTGGCCGCCGAACGCGCCCGCCGCTCGGACTTCATCTACGGCTCCAGCAAGGCCGGCCTGGACACCTTCGCGCAGGGCCTCGGCGACGCGCTGTACGGGACGGGCGTGCGGGTGCTGGTGGTACGCCCCGGCTTCGTGCGCACCGGCAAGACCGCGCACCTGGCGCCCGGACCGCTCTCCACCACCCCGGAGGAGGTGGCCGCCGCCGTCGAACTCGGCCTGCGCCGGGGCTCGGAGACGGTGTGGGTGCCCGGCGCGCTGCGCCCGGTGATGTCGCTCCTGCGGCACGCGCCGCGCGCGCTGTTCCGCAGACTGCCGGTCTGAGAGGGCTCAGCGGCTGGCGATGGGGTCGCGCTCGGCGGGACCGCTCTGGCTGGGCACGACGTTGGCGCCGAAGGGGTAGTCGCGCAGCTTGCGCCACACCCCGTCCCCGCCCTGCTCGTACAGCGCGAACCCGGCACACGGCCAGGCCGCCTCGAACCCGGCCAGCTCCTCGAAGGCGCGGTCCATCGCCGCCTCCTCGATGCCGTGCGCCACGGTGACGTGCGGGTGGTAGGGGAACGCCAGCTCGCGCGGCACCGGCCCGGAGGCGTCCCGCACACGCTGCTGGAGTTCGGTGCACTCCTCGGCGCCCTGCTCGATCCGGACGTAGACCACGGGCGAGAGCGGGCGGAAGGTGCCGGTGCCGGAAAGGCGCATCGGGAAGGGGCGGCCGGCCGTGGCGACCTCGGCGAGGTGGGCGTCGATGGCGGCGAGGTCCGCCTCCTCGACCTCGGTCGGCGGCAGCAGGGTGATGTGCGTGGGGATGCTGAGCGCGGCGGGGTCACCGAAGCCCGCGCGCCGCTGCTGGAGCAGGCTGCCGTGAGGCTCCGGGACCGCGATCGACACGCCGATCGTTACGATCCCCACGTCGTCTCCTGTCGTCGCGTTTCTGTTCTGTGGGCCGTCCCCGCGTGCGGCCTTCGGCTATCGACTGTACGGCCACGGGTGTCCGCAGGGCAGGCGCAACGGAAGTGATGTACGGCGCTCTCCCCCACCGGACACGCGTGCGGGTCGCACGTCCGGGAGCGGCTGTGCGCCCCCGGACGCCCGGTGGTCACCGGTCAGGGCCGGTCAGTGCTTCGCGGGCAGGAAACCGACCCGGTCGTACGCCAGTGCCAGGGTCTCGGCGGCCACCGCGCGGGCCTTCTCGGCGCCCTTGGCGAGGATCGAGTCCAGCGTCTCGGTGTCCTCCAGGTACTGCTGGGTGCGCTCCCGGAAGGGGGTGACGAAGGCGACCATGATCTCGGCGAGGTCGGTCTTGAGGGCGCCGTACATCTTGCCCTCGTACTCCTGCTCCAGGTCCGCGACCGGGGTGCCGGTGAGGGTGGAGTGGATGGTGAGGAGGTTGCTCACGCCGGGCTTGTTCTCCCGGTCGAAGCGGATCACCGTGTCGGTGTCGGTGACCGCGCTCTTCACCTTCTTCGCCGTCGTCTTCGGGTCGTCCAGCAGGTTGATGAGGCCCTTCGGCGTGGACGCCGACTTGCTCATCTTGACCGCCGGGTCCTGGAGGTCGTAGATCTTCGCCGTCTCCTTGAGGATGTACGGCCTCGGGCTGGTGAAGGTCTCGCCGAACCGGCCGTTGAAACGGTCCGCGAGGTCACGGGTCAGCTCGACGTGCTGGCGCTGGTCCTCGCCGACCGGCACCTCGTCCGCGTTGTACAGCAGGATGTCCGCGACCTGGAGGATCGGGTACGTGAAGAGGCCGACGCTGGCCCGGTCGGCGCCCTGCTTGGCCGCCTTGTCCTTGAACTGGGTCATGCGGGACGCCTCGCCGAAGCCGGTGAGGCAGTTCATGACCCAGGCGAGCTGGGCGTGCTCGGGGACGTGGCTCTGCACGAAGAGGGTGCAGCGGTCGGGGTCAAGACCGGCCGCGAGGAGCTGGGCCGCGGCGAGGCGGGTGTTGGCGCGGAGGTCCTTCGGGTCCTGCGGGAGCGTGATCGCGTGCAGGTCGACGACCATGTAGAACGCGTCGTGCGTCTCCTGGAGGGCCACCCACTGGCGGACGGCACCGAGGTAGTTGCCGAGGTGGAACGAGCCTGCGGTGGGCTGGATTCCAGAGAGGACGCGAGGCTTCTTTTCAGCGGGGGCCATGGTGCCCATTCTCGCAGAGGCGGAGGTGGGTGTGGCGCCTAGGTGGGGGGCTGTGGCGGTGCGCGGGGGACTGCGGCGCCGTCGTGGCTCGTCGCGCAGTTCCCCGCGCCCCGCGAGCGCTCAGCCCAGGTCGATCTCCGGGTACAGCGGGAAGGCTGCCACCAGGTCTGTTGCTCGCTTCGCGATCTCGTCCGACGTCTTGGTGTCCAGGATGTGCTGGGCCTTCGACGGGGCGCCGGACTTCGTGGTGCCCGGTTCCGTGGTGGTGAGGACTCGGTCGATCAGGGCCGCCACCTCGTCCATCTCGGCCGTGCCGAGGCCGCGGGTGGTCAGCGCGGGGGTGCCGATGCGGATGCCGGAGGTGTACCAGGCGCCGTTGGGGTCGGCGGGGATGGCGTTGCGGTTGGTGACGATGCCGGAGTCCAGCAGGGCGGCCTCGGCCTGGCGGCCGGTGAGGCCGTAGGAGGCGGCCACGTCGATCAGGTTGAGGTGGTTGTCGGTGCCGCCGGTGACCAGGGTGGCGCCGCGCTTCATCAGGCCCTCGGCGAGCGCGCGGGAGTTGTCGACGACCCGCTGGGCGTAGTCCTGGAAGGAGGGCTGCCGGGCCTCGGCCAGGGCGACCGCCTTGGCGGCCATGACGTGCGGCAGCGGGCCGCCGAGCACCATCGGGCAGCCCCGGTCGACCTGGTCCTTGAGGGAGTCGTCGCACAGGACCATGCCGCCGCGCGGGCCGCGCAGCGACTTGTGGGTGGTGGTGGTGACGATCTGGGCGTGCGGCACCGGATCGAAGTCGCCGGTGAGCACCTTGCCCGCGACCAGGCCGGCGAAGTGCGCCATGTCGACCATGAGGGTAGCGCCGACCTCGTCCGCGATCTCCCGCATGATCCGGAAGTTCACCAGGCGCGGGTACGCGGAGTACCCGGCGACCAGGATCAGCGGGCGGAACTCACGGGCCTGGGCGCGCAGCGCCTCGTAGTCGATCAGGCCGGTGGCCGGGTCGGTGCCGTAGGAGCGCTGGTCGAACATCTTGCCGCTGATGTTGGGGCGGAAGCCGTGGGTGAGGTGGCCGCCCGCGTCCAGGGACATGCCGAGCATGCGCTGGTTGCCGAACGCCTGGCGCAGCTCGGCCCAGTCGGCCTCGGACAGCTCGTTGATCTGGCGGGCGCCGGTCTTCTCCAGGAACGGCACCTCCACCCGGTCGGCGAGGACGGCCCAGAAGGCGACCAGGTTGGCGTCGATGCCGGAGTGCGGCTGGACGTAGGCGTGCCGGGCGCCGAAGAGTTCGCGGGCGTGCTCGGCGGCGAGGGACTCGACGGTGTCGACGTTGCGGCAGCCGGCGTAGAAGCGGCGGCCGACGGTGCCCTCGGCGTACTTGTCGCTGAACCAGTTGCCCATCGCCAGCAGGGTGGCCGGGGAGGCGTAGTTCTCGGAGGCGATCAGCTTGAGCATCTCGCGCTGGTCGTGGACCTCCTGGCCGATCGCGTCGGCCACGCGGGGCTCGACCGCGCGGATGACGTCGAGCGCGGCGCGGTAGGCGGTGGTCTCGGCGGAGCCGGACGGGGCGGAATTCTCGGGCATGGGGGCCTCCGGACAGGGCGTCGGTGTGTCGTCGCGTTCGGTTCGGCCCAGGCGCACGGCACTGACTCCCGGGCCGCTCCCCGATGGTCCATCCCATCCCAGCGCGCCAGTCACGGCCCACGACCAGCGTACCGGCCGTGGGTGAGGGTGTGCGCGGGGTCTACAGGATCACGTGTGGCAGGAAGCGGGCGTAGGAGTCGGTGATCAGCCCCGAGGACTCGCGGATGCCGAGCCCGGCCGCCTCGTCGCCGACGACCCAGGCGCCGAGGACGACGTGGTTGCCGTCGAAGACGGGGAGCGGGGCGAGCGCCTGGTAGCAGCAGGTCTCCTCGGGCGCCGGCGGGGCTGGACTGCCCGGCGGGTGCAGGGTGACGCCCTCGCCCTCGCGGCCGAGCAGCGGCTTGGCGGCGTAGCCGGTGGTGGCGGCCAGCTCGCGGGGGCCGTCGAGGTAGGCCGGGAGGAGGTTGGGGTGGCCGGGGTAGAGCTCCCAGAGGATGGCCAGCAGGGCCTTGTTGCTGAGCAGCATCTTCCAGGCGGGCTCGATCCACAGGGTGCTGCCGGTGCCGCCGCCGTTGTCCAGGGTGTCCAGGACGTGCCCGGCGAACTCGTCGGTGGTGAGCCATTCCCACGGGTACAGCTTGAAGATCGCGCGGATGAACTTCAGCCGGTTGTCCACGAAGCGGCCGGAGAGGGTGTCCCAGCCGATCTCCTCCATGGAGAGCCAGTCGGTGTCGAGCCCGGCCTGCTCGGCGGTCTCCTTGAGGTAGGCGACCGTCATCAGGTCCTCGCCGAGTTCGTCGGCCGAGGAGTGCGCGAAGTGCAGGGGGGCGCCCGGCGGGAGGAGCTTGGCCTGCTCGCGCCAGCTGTCGACGAGCCGCTCGTGCAGCGAGTTCCACTGGTCGGCGCCGGGGAAGCGCTCCTCCATCCAGAACCACTGCGCGGACGCGGCCTCCACCAGGGAGGTCGGGGTGTCCGCGTTGTACTCCAGCATCTTCGCCGGGCCGGTGCCGTCGTAGTGCAGGTCGAACCTGCCGTACACGGACGGCAGTTCGGCACGTCGGTGCCAGGACTCGGTGACGGCGGCGGCCACGCGCGGGTCGGTGATGCCGAGGTCGGCGATCCGGCCGTGCTCCACCAGATGCCCGGCGGCGGCCAGGCACATGGCGTGCAGCTCCCCGACGGTCTCCTCCAGCGCATCCACCTCGGGCAGCGAGAAGACGTAGTACGCGCTCTCGTCCCAGTAGGGGCGCAGGGAGCCGTCGGGGTGGCGGGTGAGCGGGTAGACGATTCCCTGTTCCTCGACGGTGCGCTGCCAGTCGGGGCGGGGCGTGATCGTACGGCGTTCCATGGGTGCGGCCCGGCCCGGTCAGCCGCCGGAGCTGCCGTGGCCGCTGCCGAAGCCGCCCCGGTGCACGCTGTGACCGTCACTGTCGCCGCCCGAGCGGCCGGAGCCGCCGCCGGACTTGCGGGGCGCGGTGAAGGAGCCGCTGCGGACCCAGGAGCCCTTCTTCTTGCCGCCGTAGTAGTAGGCCCCGCCGCTGGAGCCCGACTTGCAGTTCTTGTCGGAGACCACGTGGTAGCCCTTGGCCACGTTGTAGCTGTCGCGGTCCACGCAGCGCTTGTCCGGGTCGGACGAGGAGCACGCGGTCAGTGCGGCGGCGAGCAGCCCCATGCCGCCCAGGACGACCGTGGTGGAGCGCAGTTGTGCGCGGGCGTCGGCCATGTTCTCTTCTCCCCCGTCGGTGGTGCGTTCGGCAGTCAGCCTAGAGACCGGTGTGAGTTTCCGGCAGGGCGCCCCCGCGTACGCCTGTTCGCCTACAGTCGCTTTGTGCTTTTTGGAATGGTGTGCGCGCTCGGCGCGGCGGTCTGCTTCGGTACCGCCACGGTGTTTCAGGCGGTGGCCGCGCGGGCGGCCGGAGGACAGGGCGGCGGAGAGGCGGCACTGCTGCTGCGGGCGGTCCGGCAGTGGCGGTACGCGGTGGGGCTCGCCCTGGACGGGCTCGGCTTCGTGTTCCAGATCCTCGCGCTGCGCTCGGTGCCGATCTACGCGGTGGGCGCCGCGCTGGCCGCGAGCCTCGCGGTGACGGCGGTGGTCGCGGCGCGGCTGCTGCGGGTACGGCTGAGCGGGCCGGAGTGGACGGCGGTCGGCGTGGTGTGCGCGGGGCTCGCGCTGCTCGGCCTGGCCTCGGGCGCGGAGGGCGACCGCCACGGGCCGGCCTGGCTGCCGTACGCGCTGCTCGCGACGGCGGCGGGCGTACTGCTGCTCGGCGCGGTGGGCGGCCGGCTCTCGGGGCGGCCGCGCGCGCTGCTCCTCGGCCTCGGCGCGGGGTTCGGCTTCGGGGTGGTGGAGGTCGCGGTACGCCTGATCGACTCCCTCCACCCGTACGCCCTGCTGACCGACCCCTCCCTCTACGCCCTCCTCCTCGGCGGCGGCGCGGCCTTCCTGCTGCTGACCTCGGCGCTGCAACGCGGCTCGGTGACCACGGCCACGGCCGGGATGGTCCTCGGCGAGACCCTGGGTCCGGCGGCGGTGGGCGTGCTCTGGCTGGGCGACCGCACGCGGGCGGGGCTCGGTCCGCTCGCGGTGCTGGGGTTCGTCGTGGCGGTGGCGGGGGCGCTGGCGCTGGCGCGGTTCGGGGAGGCGCCGGAGGCCGCGGGTGGCGGTCCGGCCACCGACCGGGAAGGCGCGGGCGTGGGCTGAGCCGTGCCTCCCCCGGAGAGGGTCACGGCAGGGCCCGGCACAGCGCCTCCAGCGCGTCCGCCCACGCGCTCTCCGGCGGGGTCCCGTACCCCACCACCAGCGCGTCCAGCGGCTCGGCGACGGCCCGGGGGTGGCGGTGGAAGGAGAGGCCGTGCAGGGCGAGACCCTGCCAGTGGGCGGCCTGCACGACCGCCTGCTCGGTGCCGGGCGGCAGCCGCAGCACGGCGTGCAGTCCGGCCGCGATCCCGGTGACCGTCACCTCCGGCGCCCGGCCGGCCACGGCGGCGGCCAGTTGGTCCCGCCGGCGCCGGTAGCGCAGGCGGGCGGCGCGGACATGGCGGTCGTAGGCGCCCGAGGCGATGAACTCGGCAAGCGTCAGCTGGTCCAGCACCCCGACGGTGTCGCTGTGCCCCTTGGCCTTGGTCAGCTCGGCCAGCAGGGCCGGGGGGACCACCATCCAGCCGAGGCGGAGTCCGGGGGCGAGGGACTTGCTGGCGGTGCCGAGGTAGACCACCCGGTCCGGGTCGAGGCCCTGGAGGGCGCCGACGGACTGGCGGTCGTAGCGGAACTCGCCGTCGTAGTCGTCCTCCAGGATCAGCCCGCCGGTCCGCCGCGCCCAGTCGACGACGGCCGCGCGCCGGTCGGGATGCAGCGGGGTGCCCATGGGGAACTGGTGGGCGGGGGTGAGGAGTACGGCCCCCTCGTCGGTCAATCCCGTTGTGTCGGTGCCGAGTTCGTCGTACGGCAGGGCGGTGGTCGTCAGGTCCGACGCGGCGAGCAGGTCGTGGTGCACGAACAGGCCGTACGACTCGACGGCCACCGTGCGGGCGCCCCGGCCGCGCAGCACGGTGCCGAGGAGGCGCAGGGCGTGCCCGAAACCGGCGGTGATCAGCACCGAGTGGGGGTCGGCGCGGACGCCCCGGACGCGGGCGAGGTACTCGGCGACGGCGGTGCGCAGTTCGGGGCGGCCGCGTGGATCGCCGTAGCCCAGCGCGTCGTTGGGGGCGCGGGTCAGGGCGCGGCGGGCCGCCCTCAGCCACTCGGTGCGGGGGAAGGCGGCGAGGTCGGGGGTACCGGGGACGAGGCTGTGCGTGGGGCGGCCGGGCGTCCGGCGCCGGACGGGCGCGCCCGCCGCCCCGGCCACGGGTACGGCCCGTTCGGCGACCCGGGTGCCGGAGCCCTGGCGGGCGGTGAGCCAGCCCTCGGCGACCAGATCGGCGTACGCCTCGGCGACGGTGTTGCGGGCGAGCCCGAGGTCCGCCGCCAGGGTGCGGGAGGACGGCAGCCGGGTGCCGGCGGCGAGCCGGCCGGTGCGTACGGCGTCCCGCAGGGCGTCGGTGAGACCCCGGCGCAGACCGCTGCTCCCGGCACGTTCGAGGTGCAGGTCGATGCCCAGATTGGCCCATGAATCCGCCATGGGAATGGACCATACTCCTGGGCTGCTTCGCTCCTAGCCTGGACGCATGGAGACCACGGAGAACACCACCGAGTACGCCCCCGAACACCCTGCCCGCCTGTCCTGGACCGCGCACGCGCCGGAGGTCTACAAGGCGATGGTCCGCCTGGACACCGCCGCCCGTAAGGGGGTCGACCCCACGCTGCTGGAGCTGGTCAAGATCCGCGCCTCCCAGCTCAACCACTGCGCCTTCTGCCTCGACATGCACACCAAGGACGCGCTGGCCGCCGGGGAGAGCGTGGAGCGGATCATCCAGCTCAGCGCCTGGGACGAGTCCCGCCACTTCTACACCGAGCGGGAGGCGGCGGCCCTGGAACTGACCGAAGCGATCACCGTCCTCACCGACGGCTTCGTCCCGGACGACGTCTACGAACGCGCCGCCAAGCAGTTCGACGAGCCCGAACTGACACACCTCATCGCCGCGATCACAGTGATCAACGCCTGGAACCGCTTCGCGGTGACGACGCGGATGGTGCCGGGGCATTACACGCCGGGGCAGCACCAGTAGCCGGACAGCGCCGAGGCGCGACCCGCTGGGGGCCGCGCCTCGCTGCCGGACGCCGTCGGATCAGGGAAGCCAGCGCTTCCACTTCTCCGGATGCGCGTCGACCCACTTCTTCGCGGCGTCCTCCGGGCTGAGTTTCTGTTCGGCGATCATGAGGGAGACCTCGTTCTGGTCCTCCGTCGTCCACTGGAACTTTTTCAGGAACGCGGCTGCCTGGCCGCCGGAGCGGGCGAAGTCGGCGTTGAGGAACTTGCGGAGCGGGGTCTTGGGGTAGGCGCAGGTGATCTTCGCGGTGTCGGTGTCGCAGCCCTCCTTGTAGGGCGGGAGCTTCACCTCCGTCATGGGGACCTTCTTGAACAGCCACTGGGGGGTGTACCAGTAGCTGAGGAAGGGCTTCTTCTCCTTGGCGAACTGCTTGATCTGGGTGATCTGCGCGGCCTCGGACCCGGCGAAGACGACCTGGTAGTTCAGCTTCAGGTTCTTCACCAGGGCCTTGTCATGGGTGACGTAGGCCGGGGAGCCGTCCATGATCTGGCCCTTGCCGCCGGACTCGGCGGTGCGGAACTGGGAGGCGTACTTGTTGAGGTTCTTCCAGTCCGTGATGTCCGGGTGCTGCTTGGCGAAGTACGTCGGCACGAACCAGCCGATGTGCCCGGTGACGCCGAGCCCGCCCGCGTAGGAGACGGTCTTCTTGTCGTGGACGTACCGCTTCTCCTGCTCGGGGTGGCTCCAGTCCTCCAGCAGGGCGTCGACGCGGCCCTGGCTGAGCGCGTCCCAGGCGGGGATCTCGTCGACCTGGACGGTGTCGACGCGGTAGCCCAGCTCGTGTTCCAGCAGGTACTTGGCGACCGCCACGTTGGACTGCGCGCCCACCCAGGACTGCACGGACAGGGTCATGCTCTTGGCGCCGCCCGCGTTGGCGAACGGGCTGGCCTGCTTGGTCATGTCGGCCGCGCCGCAGCCGGTGAGCAGGGCGAGCGCGGACGCGGCGGCGACGCTCACCGAGAGAGTCGTACGGAGTCGCATGTCACGCTCCCTTCTTCGTACGGCGGCCGGTGGGCTGGGTGACCCGGTCGAGCATCAGGCCGAGGCAGACGATCGCGGCACCGGCGACCAGGCCGGTGGCGAGGTCACCCTGGGCGAGGCCGAAGGCGACGTCGTAGCCGAGCGCGCCCGCGCCGACCAGACCGCCGATGATGACGACGGCGAGGACCAGGACCACGCCCTGGTTCACCGCGAGCAGCAGCGAGCGCCGGGCCAGCGGGAGCTGGACCTGCCAGAGCTGCTGGCGGCCGGTGGCACCGAGCGAACGGGCGGACTCCAGCGCGGCCGGGTCCACCTGGCGCAGGCCCTGCGCGGTGATCCGGACGACGGCCGGGAGGGCGTACACCACGGCGGCGACGACGGCGGGGGCGCGGCCCACGCCGAACAGCGCGACGACCGGGATCAGGTAGACGAACTGCGGCATGGTCTGGAACACGTCCAGCACCGGGCGCAGCATCCGGTCGACCCGGTCGCTGCGGGCGGCCGCGATACCGGTGGCGATGCCGAGGACCAGGGTGACGGCGACGGCGGCCAGCACCTGGGAGAGGGTGTCGAGGGAGGAGTCCCACACCCCGAGCACGCCGATCGCGGCCATGGCGAGGGTGGCGGTCAGCGCGGTGCGCCAGGTGCCGATCAGCCAGGCCAGCGCGGCGACGATGAGCAGCACCGACCACCAGGGCAGCGCGCGCAGGCCGTCGCGCAGCGGGTCCAGCATCCAGGTGGTGAAGTGCGCGGCCCAGTCGGCGGTGCCCCCGATGACGGGGACGCCGGAGTAGAGGTGCGCGGTCATCCAGTTGACGGCGTGGTTGACCGGCTCCGCGATGTTCAGGGTGGCGCCGGAGGGCCACTCGGCGCGGCCGAGCAGCCGGGCCACGACCGCCGCGACGGCGGTGCCGGCGAGCGCGAGCAGCCACAGCGCGCGGCGGGACTCGCCGGTGTCGTCGGCGGCCCGCCCGGCGGCGCCGGTCACCCGGTCCAGGACGATGGCGAGCAGCACGATCGGGATGCCGGCCGCGAGGGCCGCGCCGACGTCGACGGAGCCGAGGGCCTGGTAGACGCGGTCACCGAGGCCGCCGGCGCCGATGACGGAGGCGATGACGGCCATGGACAGCGCCATCATGATCGTCTGGTTGAGGCCGAGCAGCAGTTCCTTGCGGGCCAGCGGGATCCGGGCGGTCAGCAGCCGCTGGCGCGGGGTGGCGCCGAGCGAGCGGACGGCCTCCAGCACCTCGGGGTCGGCGCCGCGCAGGCCGAGCGCGGTGAGCCGCGCCATCGGCGGGGCCGCGTAGACCACGGTGGCGAGGACGGCGGCGGGGACGCCGATGCCGAAGACCAGCACCACGGGCAGCAGATAGGCGAAGGCCGGGAGCACCTGCATGGTGTCCAGCACCGGGCGCAGCGCGCGGTCCAGCCGGTCGGAGAGCCCGGCGGCGAGGCCGAGCAGGACACCGACGGCGACGGACGCGAGCACGGCGGCCACCATGAGCGCGAGCGTCTGCATGGTGGGCAGCCACATACCGAGCGCACCGCAGGCGAGGAACGCCACGGCGGTGCCGGCGGCCAGCTTCACTCCGGCCACCCGCCAGGCGACCAGGGCGCCGAGCACGGTGACGCCGACCCAGCCCATGGCGAGCAGGGCGAGGTAGACACCGCGTACGCAGAGCACGACCGCGTTGCTGATGTGGCCGAAGAAGTACAGGAAGACCGGGTGGGTGTCCCGGTTGTTCATCACCCAGTCGCTGGCGTCGCCGAGCGGGCCGGTGAGGCTGACGGTCAGCGCGTGCGGCCAGTGGCCGCTGCCCCACCGGCTGTCGAGCAGGGGGACGAGGATCACGGCGGCGACGGCGAGCGTGAGCAGCTTGGCCGCCGGGCGGGACCTGAGCAGGCCGGGCAGGGCGCGCCGGGCGCCGGGCACGGTGAGCGTGGCCATCAGACCGCCTCGCGCTCGGGGGCGGCGGGCACGAGGGTGGGCTCGGCCTCCCGCTCGGCGGGGGCGGCCGTGCCGGTACCCGCGACCACGTTGAGCAGGGCGTCGGAGTCCACGACGCCCATGCAGGTGCCGTCGTCCATCACACGGGCCGGCTCGCCCGCGCGGGCGACGGCCTCGATGGCCTCGGCGACCGGGGCCTCGGGGCGTACGGCGGGGCCGCTGCCGGCCTCCTCCAGGGAGGCGGGGCGCATGGCGGTACGGCAGGTGACCACCTGCTCGCGCGGCACGTCGCGGACGAACTCGCGGACGTAGTCGTCGGCCGGGGAGTTGACGATCTCCTCGGGGGTGCCGAGCTGGACCACACGGCCGTCGCGCATCAGGGCGATGCGGTCGCCGAGCTTGAGGGCCTCGGTGAGGTCGTGGGTGATGAAGACCATGGTGCGGCCCTCTTCGCTGTGCAGGCGGGCGACCTCGTCCTGCATGTCGCGCCGGATCAGCGGGTCGAGCGCGCTGAACGGCTCGTCGAAGAGCAGCACCTCGGGGTCGACGGCGAGGGCGCGGGCGAGGCCGACGCGCTGGCGCTGACCGCCGGAGAGCTGGCCCGGACGGCGCTTCTCGAAGCCCTCCAGGCCGACCTTGGCGATGACCTCGGCGGCCTTCTCGCGGCGCTCGGCGCGGCCCATGCCCTGGATCTCCAGGCCGTAGGCGACGTTGTCGAGGACCGTGCGGTGCGGCAGCAGGCCGAAGTGCTGGAAGACCATCGCGGCGCGGTGCCGGCGCAGTTCGCGCAGCCGGCCGCGGTCCATGGCGCGTACGTCCTCGCCGTCGATGGCGATGGTGCCCGCGGTGGGCTCGATCAGCCGGGTCAGACAGCGCACCAGGGTGGACTTGCCGGAGCCGGACAGGCCCATGACGACGAAGACCTCGCCCTTGCGGACCTCGAAGGACACGTCCCGTACGGCGGCCGTGCAGCCGGTCTCAGCGCGCAGCTCGGCGGGGCCGAGCGCGGCCAGCTCCGGGTCGGCCGGGACGCGCTCGGGCTTGGGGCCGAACACCTTCCACAGGCCCTCGACGGCGAACACCGGCGCGTCGGACCCTTCGGCGGAGGTGGGCGGCTTACGGGTGGGAACGGTGAGCGTCATCGCGCGTCACCACCGATCAGTTCGACGGCCTTCTCCCCGACCATGAGCACTCCGATCATCGGGTTCACCGCGGTCATCGTCGGGAAGACGGACGCGTCGGCTATGCGGATGCCGTTCAGACCCCGGACACGCAACTCGGGGTCCACCACGGCGAGTTCGTCGTCGGCGGCGCCCATCTTGCAGGTGCCGGCCGGGTGGTACACGGTGTGCGCGACCTTGCGCGCGTACTCGCTCAGCTCCTCGTCGCCCTGGACCTCGGGTCCGGGGCAGACCTCGCGCTTGAGCCAGTGGGCCAGCGGCTCCGACCTGGCCACCTCGCGGGCGATGCGGATGCCGTCGACCAGGGTCCTGGCGTCGTAGTCGTCCTCGTCGGTGAAGTACCGGAAGTCCAGCGCGGGCTTGACCTCGGGGTCGGCACTGGTCAGGTAGAGACGGCCGCGGCTCTTGGGCTTGGGGATGTTCGGGGTCATGGAGACGCCGAACTCGGGCCGCTCGTAACCCAGTCGCTCCGGGTTGTCCGTGAACGGGATCTGGTAGAAGTGGAACATCAGGTCCGGGCCCGCGTGTTCGGGGTCGCGGCGGACGAACAGGCCCGCGTCGGAGTCCATCGCGGAGTTCTCCGGGATGGGTCCGTGGGTCTCCCAGACGATGACCGACTCCGGGTGGTCGAGCAGGTTCTCGCCCACGCCGGGCAGATCCAGCACCACCGGGATGCCGAGGGCCTCCAGGTCGGCGCGGGGGCCGATGCCCGAGTGCAGCAGCAGACGCGGGGTGTCGACGGCGCCGGCGCAGAGGACCACCTCGTTGCGCGCCTTGACCAGCAGCTCCCGCCCGTCCTTGGTGCGCACGTGGACGCCTTCGGCGCGGGTGCCGTCCAGCTCCAGCTTGTAGGCCCAGGTCTCCAGGAAGAGGTGGAGGTTGGGGCGCTCGTCCATCACCGGGTGGAGGTAGGCGACGGACGCGGAGGAGCGCTTGTTGTTCTCGGGGTGGTAGGAGAGGTCGAAGAAGCCGACGCCGTCGGTGAACGGCTTCTTGTTGAAGCCCTCGACGCGCGGCACCCCGAGCGTGGACTGCGCGGCGTCCACGAAGTCCCGCGCGATGGCGTTGCGGTCCTTCTCGTCCACCGAGACGATGTTGTTCTTCAGCCGGGCGAAGTACGCCTCCATCGGCACGGCGCCCCAGCCGGTCGCCCCGGCCCGCTCCCACTCGTCCCAGTCGGAGGGGAGCGGCTTGAACGAGATCAGGGTGTTGTGCGAGGAGCAGCCGCCGAGCACACGGGCCCGGCTGTGCCGGATGTGGGAGTTGCCGCGCGGCTGCTCGGTGGTCGGGTAGTCGTAGTCGAGGTCGCCGCCGAGCAGGCCCATCCAGCGGCGCAGGGTGAGGACGTCGTCGCGGTCGACGTCGCTCGGGCCGCCCTCGATGACGGCGACGGAGACGTCCGGGTTCTCGGTCAGGCGGGAGGCGATGACGGAGCCCGCCGTGCCGCCGCCGACGACGACGTAGTCGTACTCGTGGGTGTGTTCGGGCATGGGGTGTCTGACTCCTGGGGGCAGGGAGGTCGTACGCGGAGGTCTTGAGGGGGTCAGCCGGCGAACCAGCGCACCGGGCTCGGGGCGAGGTTCTGGTACACGTGCTTGGTCTCGCGGTACTCGGCGAGGCCGGCGGCGCCCAGTTCGCGGCCGGTGCCGCTCTTGCCGAAGCCGCCCCACTCCGCCTGCGGCAGGTAGGGGTGGAAGTCGTTGATCCACACGGTGCCGTGCCGCAGCCGGGCGGCGACGCGCCGGGCGCGGCCGGGGTCGGCGGTCCAGACGGCGCCGGCGAGGCCGTACTCGGTGTCGTTGGCGAGGGCGACGGCCTCGTCCTCGGTGCGGAAGGTCTCGACGGTGAGGACGGGTCCGAAGACCTCCTCCCGCACGACGCGCATCTCGCGGTGGCAGTGGTCGAGGACGGTCGGCTCGTAGAAGTAGCCGGACTCGGGGCGGTCGGCGGTGGGCTCGGGGCGCTTGCCGCCGCAGACCAGGCGCGCGCCCTCGGCGAGCGCGGAGGCGACGAAGTCCTCGGTCTTGGCGCGCTGCTGCTCGGAGACGAGCGGTCCGCACTCGACGCCGGGTACGGTGCCGCGGCCGAGCCTGATCTTCCGGGCGCGGCTCGCGAGTTCGGCGACGAAGCGGTCCCGGACGGACTCCTCGACGATGAGGCGTCCGCCGGCCGAGCAGACCTGGCCGCTGTGGATGAACGCGGCGTTCAGGGCCTGGTCGACGGCGGTGTCGAAGCCCTCCTCGGTGGCGCAGGCGTCGGCGAAGACCACGTTGGGGTTCTTGCCGCCGAGTTCCAGGGCGACCTTCTTCACGCTCGGCGCGGCGGCCTGGGCCACCTTGACGCCGCTGACCAGGCCGCCGGTGAAGGAGACGAGGTCGACGTCGGGGTGGTCGGCCATGCGGGCGCCGACGGTGTGGCCGGGGCCGGTGACCAGGCCCGCGACGCCCTCGGGGAGTCCGGCCTCCACCAGCAGCTCGATGAGCGCGATCGTGGTCATCGGGGTGATCTCGCTGGGCTTGATCACGAAGGTGTTGCCGGCGGCGAGCGCCGGGGCGACCTTCCAGCTTGCCTGGAGCAGCGGATAGTTCCACGGGGTGATCAGCGAGCACACACCGACCGGCTCGTGCACGACGACGCTGTGGATGTCGGGCGAGCCCGCGTCGACCACCCGGCCGGGCGTCTCGGCGGCGGCCAGGTCCGCGAAGTAGCGGAAGGCGTCGGCGACGCAGTCGATGTCGACGCGGCCCTCCTCGACGGTCTTGCCCGCGTCCCGGCTCTCCAGCAGGCCCAGCTCCTCGCGGTCGCGGACCAGCAGGTCCGCGACGCGGCGCAGCAGGGCGGCGCGCTCGGCGACCGGGGTGTGCGGCCAGGGGCCCTCGTCGAACGCGCGGCGGGCGGCGGCCACCGCCCGGTCGACGTCCTCGGTCCCGCCCTCGGCGACGACGGCGAAGGGCCTGCCGTCCGCCGGGTCGAGGATCTCGCGGGTCGCACCGGAGTCCGCTTCCAGCCACTCGCCACCGGCGTGGATGGTGGCCTCGGCCGCTCGTTCCGTTCTGTCCGCCATGATCGGTTTTGCCTTCCGTTCCTGTTCAGACGCCCTGTGTGACAGAGCTGCCACGTCCGGGCGGATGACCGCATGCCCTCGGCCGGTGAAACACATGCGCATTCGATGGCCGAAAGTGTGCTGGGTCACGGAAATTACTGGAGAAAGGCGGAGGAATCGGGCGTCTGGGGGTGGCGTAGATCACGACGACGGTACGCACTCCCGCGAACCGGGTCGATTCGATCAGTCCAGCGCCGCGTTCCCGGAGGGGTCGCAGTTCATGCCCGGCGGGCAGAACCAGGCGAGCGCGGTGGTGAGGAGGTCCAGCTCGTCCTTCCTGCCGTCGGCGTCCGGGCCGTACGCGGCGAGGGCGTAGATCTTGCCGTCGGCGGCGACGAAACGTTCGTCGTAGACGTGCCAGGTGCCGACCTCGGGCTCGTTCCGGATCGTGTCCGCGAGGTACTCCAGCCGGGAGCCGGTGAAGTCCCCGTCGTCCAGCTTGGTCAGCGCCAGCTCCTCGAATCCGCGCGGCTTGGCGGTCTGGTCGGAGAGGTACAGGTCGAAGGACGCCTCCGGGTTCGCCTCCGACACCTCGTACACCTGGAGCCTGCGTTCCCGGTCGGGGCTGCGGAAGTTCACGACGGCCATCCCGTACTCGGACGGCACGGTCGCCCGCGTCCACCCTTCGGGCACGGCCACCCGGAACCCCTCGTCGTCGTCCCGCAGCTCGTATCCGGCGGGGGGCGCGCTCGGCGACGGGGAGGGGGTGGGCGAACTGCTGAGGGGGCTCGGGCTACGGGTCACGGGAGCGGAGGTGTGCCCCTGCGCCTTCTGGCTCCGGTCGTCGCCGTCGTCCTTCCCGACCACCAGAGCCAGCACCAGACTCACCGCGATCCCGGCCGCCGCCGCCCCGACGATGACAGACCAGAGCAGCCGCCGACTGGGCCCACTGCGGGACGGTGCGGGGTCGGCGGGGGGCCAGGGGGCGGCGGCGGGGAAGGCCGAGGTCGGGGTGGTGGGGGGCCAGGTGGCGGTCTGGGCGTCAGGGGGCCAGGCAGCGGCCGGGGACGAGACGCCGGCGGACGGCCAGGCGGCGGAGGAATCGGCCGGGGGCCAGGGGGCGGTCGGGGGCTGTGCGTGCGCGGAAGCGTCGGCCGGGGGCCACGAGGTGGTCGCGGATTCCGCGTGCGCGGAGGGCTCGGCCGGGGGCCACGGGGTGGTCGGAGATTCCGCGTGCGCGGAGGGCTCGGCCGGGGGCCACGGGGTGGTCGGAGATTCCGCGTGCGCGGAGGGCTCGGCCGGGAGCCACGAGGTGGTCGGGGGCTCTGCGTGCGCGGAGGGCTCGGCCGGGAGCCACGGGGTCGTCGGAGATTCCGCGTGCGCGGAGGGCTCGGCCGGGGGCCGCGAGGTGGTCGGAGATTCCGCGTGCGCGGGAGGCTCGGCCGGGAGCCACGAGGTGGTCGGGGGCTCTGCGTGCGCGGAAGCGTCGGCCGGGGGCCACGGAGCGGTGGGCGGCTCCGCATGCGCGGAAGCGTCGGCCGGGGGCCAGGCAGCGGCCGACGGTTCCCCGTCCGAGGAAGCTCCGGCCGGCGGCCAGGAGGAGTGAGGGGGCGTCCGCCGGTCTGCGGGCGGCCAGGAGGGAGCCGAGGGGGTGGCGGACGCCGGGGGCTCGGCGGAGGCCGAGGAGGTGGCGGACGCCGGGGGCTCGGCGGAGGCCGAGGAGGTGGCGGAGGCCGAGGAGGTGGCGGACGCCGAGGGCTCGGCGGAGGCCGAGGGGGTGGCGGGGGCCGGGGGCTCGGCGGAGGCCGAGGAGGTGGCGGGGGCCGGAGGACCGGCGGACGGTCCGGCCTCGGTCGGCGGGCCGACGGATGCCGAAGGCCCGGCCGGGGAGCGCGCACCGGCAGCCGCCGAGGACTGGGTGCCCGTCGCCGTCTGCCCGGACGCCGACGGCTCGCCCGAGGGCTGGGCGCTCGTGGTGCTGCCCGCAGGGGCGGAGGGGGCAGCGGATGCCGGGGACCCCTCCGGTGACCGCGCACCGGGAGACGGCGACGGCTCGGCCGACGACTGGGTGCCACTCGTAGCCCCGGCAGACGCGGAGCGGCCGCCCGCTGTCGGTACCGCAGGCGCGTCGGCGGAAGTCGGGGAGTCGGCCGTTTGCCCGCCGGTGGGGGGCGGGGTGTTCCCGGAGCCGGCCGGAGGCCACGTCGGCGGGGGTGGGTTGGTGGGTGGGGCTGGCTCCCAGCGTTGGGTGTCTTCGTTCCAGTGCTGTTCTCCGCCGCTCATCGCGGCCCCCCTTGTGGTGTCGCGGTCAGAGTCCGAGCAGGCCGGCGACCGTGCCGGCCGAGGCGAGGACGGTCAGGAGGGACTGGGAGTCGGCGAGGAGTTCGCGCAGGCGTTCGCGGCGGGTGGGGGTCGCCTGGCCGGTACGGGTGAGTTCCGCCTCGGTGTCGGCGAGCGCCTCGCCCAGCGCGGCGGTCTGCTCGGTGGCCCGTACCCGCGCGAGGTCGGCACGCAACTCCCGTACCGCTTCCAGGAGTTCCTGGTCGGCCGGGGCACCCGTACCGTGCTGGTGGCTCTCGGCGTGGGCGTGGCTGCCGATGGCGAAGGTGCTCCCCGACACGTCTCCGATGCGCACGTTCGGCTCCTGACCGGTCATGCCCCGGCTCCCTTCTGCGGCGCGGGCGCGCCCGTGGCGTTGGCGTGGCTGCCGACGGCGAAGGTGCTGCCCTCGACGCGGCCGATGTGGACGTCCCCGTTGCGGATGTTGACGACCTTCTGGACGAACTCCCCGGTCTGGTAACCGGATTCGGCGAGCGCGGACCGCACCCCGTCGGCGACCCGGTCCTGCACCCCGCGCAGATACCGCACCACGTCCATCTCCTGGAAGAGCGAGCCGACGGGCGTGGACCCCAGCTCGCGCACCGAGAGCGCGGGACCGTCGGGCAGCGCGTTCGCGTACCCGCCGGTCAGCAGCCGCCAGCCGAGCACCATCCCCCGGCCCAGCTGGGCGAGCGCCCGCCCGGCGGAACCCGGCACCAGGACGAGCGCGGTGGCGGCCTTGCCGAGCTGGTGGTTGTGCCGGAACCGGTGGGCCGCGCGGTCGGCGTCCTTGAAGTCCTCGCGCACCGGAGTCAGTACATGCGGCGCGATCTCCAGCATCAGCATCCCGCCCTGGGTGTGGACCCGGACGTACACGGTGACGACCAGCTCCTCCTCCCAGCCGCCGACCCGTACCCGCAGGAAGTGCCGCCGCTTCTCGGCCCCCTCCTCCACCGCCCGCGCCCGGTGCTGCTCGAACGCCTCGGCGGTGTACGGCGCCTGCTCCCGCTTCCGCAGCCCCTCCACCGGGAGGAACACGCACTCGTCGATCTCCAGCCAGCGCAGCCGGTCCCGGACACCGGGCCCCGCGTACTCGGCCGGGACGCGGAGCTGCTCCAGGCGGGGGCGGATCTTCTCCAGGACCGCCCGGTTGCTGAGCGGCTGCCGTTCCTTCGCCAGCTCGTCCGGCTTCAGCTCCACGGCCAGCACCCAGGTGTCGTACGCGTCGCCGGCCCCGCAGAACGGCCGGGCCTCGTGGTACATGACCAGCGGCGCGTGCTGCTCCAGCCGGATGCGCTGCCCGAGCCGCGCCAGACGGGGACCCGGCGTCTGCTCGGCGGGGTCGGCGGCGACGTCCGGGAAGCGCTGCGGGGACAGCTCGCCGGCCAGCGCCCGGCTGAACTGGGTCCGCTGCAGGTGCACGCACAGCGCGATGAGCGCGAGCACGACGAGGGTGGACCACGCCTGCCACAGCTCCACGACCGGGGTGAGCGAGTCGGAGAGGCTCTCGGAACCGCCGTAACTCCCGTACCCGCCGTACCCGCCGTACCCCCTGTACGGGTCGTAGGACGGCTCGCGGGAGGGGCCGCCGCCGAACGCGGTGAGTACGGTCAGCACGAACAGCGCGGCGAACCACGCCCGCCCCCACCACCGCGCCAGGAAGGCGAGGACCAGCCGGTACAGCGGCGGGGTCGCGGAGCGGCCGCGCAGCCAGGGGGCGAGCGCGAGCCAGATGCTGGGCCACAGGTACAGCGCGAGCAGCCCGCCGCTGAGCACCATGCCCACCAGCCACAGCCCGGTGATCGCGCCCGCCCAGAGCAGCTCCTGCCGCCGGGCCCGCAGCGCGTGCGCCAGCACCCGCGCCGCGTCGAAACCGAACGAAGGGGCCACGATCCGCTGCTCGTTGAGGTGGAGTTCCTCGATGACGCGGTCACGGTAGCCGGAGTCCAGATAGGCGCCCGCGCACAGCAGCCGGGTGGCCTCGCTGGTGTGGGGCGGGACGGGCGGGGGATGGACCGGCGCCCTCTCGGCCGGCGTCCGCTCCGCCTGCGGCGGCACCTGAGCACTGCTCATGCCATCCCCCGATGCATGGAAAGTCCCTCGCCCGCCAGGAGGTGGACGACGAGCGCCGAGCATAGAGGGGTGACGGGCGGTCAGGAAACCGGAATCCGCTCGGTCATCAACTCCTTCACCGTGGCACGCAGCCAGGCGTGGGCCGGGTCGGCGTCGTGGCGGGGGTGCCAGGCGAGGCCGACCTCCAGGGGCGGCAGCGGGAGCGGGATGGCGAAGGTGACCAGACCGAGCGTCTCCGCCAGCGACCGGCTCCCCCGGTTGACGATCCCTACGAGGTCGGTGTCCCGCAGCACGAACAGCGAGGCCGGGTAGGTCCCGACGCTGCCGGCCACCTGCCGCGCGAGCCCGAGCGCGGCCAGCGCGTCGTCGATCGGCCCGCGCAGCCGCCCCCGCCGGGACACGCTCAGATGCCCGGCCTCCCCGGCGAACCGCTCCGGCGTCAACTCGCCTTCCAGCAAAGGGTGTCCGGCCCGTACGACCCCGAGCATCCGGTCCTCGTACAGCGTCTCCACCCGTACCTCTGGGGCCGTGGTGTCGACCACGCCGATCTCCAGGTCGGCGGTGCCCTGGCGCAGGAAGGGGGCGTCGACCGGGCTCTCGGAGAGGAACCGCAGCCGGATGCCTGGCGCCTCGCGGGCGGTGCGGGTCAGCAGCGGGGCGCCGAGACCGGCGGCGGTCGCGTCGTGGCCGAGGATCGTGAAGGTACGGGTCATCGTGCACGGGTCGGTGTCCCGGCCGGGCGCGAACAGCGCGCGGGCCCGCTCGACCACCGCGCCGACCTCGGCCCGTACCGCCAGCGCGTGCGGGGTCGGCACCATCTGCCGCCCGGCGCGCACCAGTACGGGGTCGCCGAGCGCCTTGCGGATGCGGCCGAGGGTGCGGCTCATCGCGGGCTCCGACAGATGCAGCCGCCGGGCGGCACCCCGGACGCTCTGCTCCTCCAGGAGCACGTCGAGCGCGAGCAGCAGGTTGAGGTCCACGCCCGCGAGCGGCGAGGCGTCTTCGGATTGCGTCACACGCAATCATCCCTTGCGAAGGTTGCACTGGAAAGCAGGTCGGACCCGACCCTACGGTGAAGCCACAGCCCACCACCACCCCGTCCAGCTCCTGGAGGAGCCGTGCCCCCGCCTGCCCTGAAACGCTCGACGCTGCTCGTGCTGTGCGCCTGTGTCCTGGTCGCCCAGAGCATGGTCGCCGCGATCAACCTGCTGATCCCCCAGTTCATGGCGTCCTCCCCACACCCCTCGCACAGCCAGCTGCTGTGGATAGTGGACGCCTACGTCATCGCCTTCGCCGGACTCCTCGTCCCGGCCGGCGCCCTCGGCGACCGCTACGGCCGCAAGGGCGCCCTGCTCACCGGCCTCGCCCTGTTCGCCGCGGGCGCCGCCACCGGTGCCCTCGCCGGCACCCCGGCCGTGCTCATCGCGGGCCGGGCCGTCTCCGGCGCCGGGGCCGCGCTGATCACCCCGGCCACGCTCTCGATCCTGATGCGGCTGTCCACGCCCGAGACCCGGGCCCGCGCGATGGGCGCCTGGACGCTGTCGCTCGGCCTCGGGGGCGGGGTCGGCAACCTGGCGGGCGGCTTCGCCGGGCAGTACCTGTCCTGGCGGGCCCTGTTCGCGGTCATGGTGCCGCTGGCCGCGCTGCTCGCCGCCGCCGTCGCCGCGACCACCCCGCGCACCGGGCGCTCCCCGGGCACCGGCCTCGACCCGCTGGGCACCCTGCTGCTCACCGGGGGCCTGGTCGCCGTGCTGTTCGGCATCATCGAGGGCCCCTCCTACGGCTGGACGTCCGCGCGCATCCTCGGCGCCTTCGCCGCCGGTGCCGTGCTGACCGGCGCCTTCACCGCGCACGCCCTGCGCTCGGCCGCCCCGCTCTTCGACCCGCGCGTCTTCGCCTCGGCCCGGCTGCGCGCCGCGTCGCTGGGCACGGCCACCGGCTTCTTCGGCCTGTTCGCCCTGTTCTTCGTCAACTCCCAGTACCTCCAGGAGGCGAAGGGCATGGGCGCCGCCCTGACCGGCCTGGCGATCCTGCCCATGCCCGTCGGCATGGCCGTGTCCCAGCGGCTCGCCGGCCGCTGGGCGGCCCACCCCCGCGCCCTCGTCGGCACCGGCCTCGCCCTGATCGGCCTGGGCCTGCTCGCCACGTCGACCGCCGACGCGCACACCCCGTACGCGCTGTACGTCTGCTGGCTGCTGGTGGTCTCCGCCGGTACGGGCCTGTCGATGCCGGCGCTGACCGTGGGCGTGATCACCTCACTCCCCGCGCACCAGGCCGGACTCGGCAGCGGGCTCGGCACCACCGCCCGCGAGACCGGCGCCGCGCTGGGCGTCGCCGTCACCGGGACCGTGCTCTCCGCGCACACCGGGCTCGGGGCCGGGATGGGCCCGGCGCTGCGCATCGTCGCGCTGGTGGTGCTGGCGGCGACCGCCCTGGTGATCGCGGGGTGGGGCGGCCGGAACCGTACCCTCCGGTCGGCCGGCCCGGTCCCGGAGCGCGTAGCATCGCCCTCCACCCCCCACCGATAATCAACTCCGGTCCTTCTGGCCCGAGTTGTCCACTTCTAGGAGCCGTGCATGCCCGCGCTGCTGAATCCCGTCCTCGATCTGCTGATGCTCCGGGCCACCGTGAGCTCCGTGGAGCGGTTCACCGCGCGGATGCGGCGCCTGCGGATCGAGGGCGAGGCGCTGGCCGGGCTCGATGTGCTCCCCGGCCAGCAGGTCCGGGTACTGGTGGGCTCCGCGCTCACCCGGCGCACCTACTCGGTGTGGCGCTACGACCCGTCCGGCGCAATGGAGTTGTGCGTGCTGGACCACGAGGGCGACGGACCCGGTGCCCGCTGGGCGCGCGAGGCGAAGGCGGGCGACGAGGTGCGCCTCGGCAAGCCGGAGGGCTCCTTCACGCTGCGCCCGGACGCCGCGCACCATGTCTTCGTCGGCGACGAGACGGCGTCCGTCGCCTTCGGCGCGATGCTCGCCGCGCTGCCCGACGGGTCGCGGGTCTCCGGCTGCGTGGAGACCGCCACGGCGGACGACCGGCTCCCGCTGCCCCACGCCGGACGGCTGGACTGGGTGCTGCGCGGCACCGTCCCGCTGCCCGAGGCGGTCGGCCGCCTGGCACCGGCGCCGGGCGGGATCGCGTACGTCGCCGGGGAGGCGCGGACCGTGCAGGCGGTACGGCATGTGCTGCGGGACGCGGGCTGGGACCGGCGCTCGGTGCTGACCAAGCCCTTCTGGGCGCCGGGCAAGCGCGGCCTGGAGTAGTCCGCACATGGGAACGGGCCCCGTCCGGAAGACCGGAGGGGGCCCGTCGCTCGTAGGGTGCGGGGCTCAGATGAGGCCGAGACCGCGGACCGCGTCGCGCTCCTCCGCAAGCTCCTGCACCGAGGCGTCGATGCGGGCGCGGGAGAACTCGTTGATGTCCAGGCCCTGGACGATCTCGTACTTGCCGTCCTTGGTGGTGACGGGGAAGGACGAGATCAGGCCCTCCGGGACGCCGTAGGAGCCGTCCGACGGGATACCCATGGAGGTCCAGTCGCCCTCGGCGGTGCCGTTGACCCAGGTGTACACGTGGTCGATGGCGGCGTTGGCGGCGGAGGCGGCCGACGAGGCACCGCGGGCCTCGATGATCGCGGCACCGCGCTTGGCGACGGTCGGGATGAAGTCGTCGGCCAGCCACTGCTCGTCGCCCACGACCTCGGCGGCGTTCTTGCCCGCGACCGTGGCGTGGAAGATGTCCGGGTACTGGGTCGCGGAGTGGTTGCCCCAGATCGTCAGGCGCTTGATCTCGGAGACCGGGGTGCCCGTCTTCTTCGCGAGCTGGGTCAGCGCGCGGTTGTGGTCGAGGCGGGTCATCGCGGTGAAGCGCTCGGCCGGTACGTCCGGGGCGGCGGCCTGCGCGATGAGCGCGTTGGTGTTGGCCGGGTTGCCGACGACGAGGACCTTGATGTCGTCCGCGGCGTTGTCGTTGATGGCCTTGCCCTGCGGCTTGAAGATGCCGCCGTTGGCCTCCAGGAGGTCACCGCGCTCCATGCCCTTGGTGCGCGGGCGGGCGCCGACCAGCAGGGCGACGTTGGTGCCGTCGAAGGCGACGTTCGGGTCGTCGGTGATGGTGATGCCGTTCAGCAGCGGGAACGCGCAGTCGTCCAGCTCCATGGCCGTGCCCTCGGCGGCCTTGAGCGCGGGGGTGATCTCCAGGAGGCGGAGGTTGACCGGCACGTCCGCGCCGAGGAGCTGCCCGGAGGCGATGCGGAAGAGGAGGGCGTAACCGATCTGGCCGGCCGCGCCGGTGACGGTGACGTTCACGGGAGTGCGGGTCATGGCGTTCTCCGTATGGCTGGCGGTGGGGCGTCCCTGCCCCGTGCGGATGATCGATCTCTTGGCGTCAAGAGAGATCAGCGGTCAGGCTATCGCGCATCCGGCATGCCGGGCGTCCGGGGCCCTGTGGCCCGCCCCACAGCCCGGCTCGACGGGAGACCGGCACCGCACACGACAGCGGCCGCCCGTCCGGGAGAGGAGGACGAAGGCGGCCGCCGGTCGGGGGTACCGGCTTGCCGGACTCCCGTGGGGGGGTACTCCTTCGGGTGCCCCCGTTTCCGCGTCCCATGCGGACCGCGCCGAAAACTCCGGCTACTTGGCGCACCCGGTGCGCCCCGACGTCAGGGTGACGCAGGCTTCGGCCTCGCCCGCGCGGCCGACGGCGACCATCGGTGTGTACGTGTACGTCTCCCCGGCGACGGCCTCGACCCGCTCGCTCTCGCCGTCCGCCGTGACGCGCACCCGGTCGCCCGGTGCGGCGCCGGTGATCCGGCCCCAGGCCGCGCCGCACGTCCTGCTGTAGCGGACCTCCAGGGTGGCGGCGCCGACGGTGGCGCTCCGGGCGGTGGTCACCAGGTCGCCGCTGCACCCCATGGCCTCGGCGTCCTTGCCGGCGCAGCCGATGCCCACGCACTTGACCCCGGGCGGCAGACCGGGCGCGCCGGTGGCGGACGGCGAGGGCGGCCCGGCGGCGGCCGGTGTGCTCTCGCCGCCGGTGAGCAGGAAGACCGTGCCGAGCACGGCGAGTACGGCCACGGCGCCCGCGAGGAAGAGCAGGACGCGGCGCCTGCCCCCAGGGGGCTCGGCGGAAGACGGGCTCTGCGGTGGGGCGTCGACCGTCGTGGTGCCCGTACCGCCGCCGAAGTCGCCCAGCTCCGCGCGGGCCTGGGTGATGCGGATCTGCTCCATCGTGCGGTCGTGCCGCGACTCCGCCCGGCTCCAGGCGCGTTCGGCCAGCTCCCACATCGTGGTGAGGTGGACCGGGCTGGTCCCGCAGACCTCGGCGAGGGCGCCGACGGCCCCCTTGGGCGCGAGCAGCCGCCCGTTCAGATACCGCTCCCAGGACGTCCTGCTGTACCCGGTGCGGTCGGCCAGCGTGGCGACGCCCAGACCGACCTCGTCCACCAGTCTTCGCATCTGACGGGTGAACTCCACGATCTGCGGGTCGAGTTCCTCCGGCAGTGCCTTCCAACGAGCCATGGCCCGCTCCCCCCTCGTTCCACCCCCGGCGGGTACCGCGACGCCTCCCCGCGTCACGCCACCGCCCCCGCTCCACGGTAGCCCGCGAGAGGGGGTCGATCGGCATGTATCCGGCGAACTGCCCTTGCCGTAGCGTCAATTGACCGGCTGTGGCAGGGCGCGGACACCGTGGCGGAACGGTCACCTCCGTGCCACAGCGCACGGCGGGACATTGCCCGGCGGCCACCCGGCCCGACAGGGTGAAGTCCCGGTGGCTCGCCCCTGATCGGGGGCGGGGGCGAGCCACCGGCCTTGCGCGAAGCGCTAGTTGGACACCGTGAAGTGCAACGTGTCCTTGAGGAACGGGATCTGCAGCAGGGGCTGGGGCTGGGCCATCAGGGCCAGCAGGACGATGGCGAGGCCCAGTACCCCGTAGGTCACGATGTCCGTGAAGCGGGAGCGGACGGCGAGCATGCCGACGCCGGGCAGCGTCCAGCGCATCGCGGCGCCCGCCAGCAGGGCGGCGCCGATCACCAGCAGCCCGGCGCGAGTCAGGTCGAAGGCGACCAGCAGCAGGCCGAGCGCGACGGCGGAGAGCACGACCAGCACCGGCCACTGCCGGGCCGGCGCCGGGGCGTCACTGGGCGCGGCCCGGCCGCCGCCCTCGGGGCGCGCGGTGTCCCTGGTGAACAGCGGGAAGCGGCGGGTGATGCGCCTGGTGCGCCCCTGCGCGTCGGGAGCGCTGATCGCGTCCCGCACCTGCGGCTCCCCGGACTCGTCAGCCGGCACGCCGCTCCGCCGCCTCCACCACGTTGACCAGGAGCTGGGCGCGGGTCATCGGGCCGACCCCGCCGGGGTTCGGGGAGATCCACCCGGCGACCTCGGCGACGTCCGGGTGGACATCGCCGACGATCTTGCCCTCGGCGTTCCGCGAGACACCGACGTCCAGCACGGCCGCGCCCGGCTTGATGTCCTCGGCGCGGATCAGGTGCGGGGAACCGGCGGCGGAGACGACGATGTCGGCCCGCTTGAGGTGGTACGCCAGGTCACGGGTGCCGGTGTGGCACTGGGTGACGGTGGCGTTCTCGCTGCGCCGGGTGAGCAGCAGCGGCATCGAGCGCCCGATGGTCACACCGCGGCCGACGACCACGACCTCGGCGCCCTTGGTCTCCACGCCGTACCGGCGCAGCAGGGTGAGCACGCCGTTGGGGGTGCAGGGCAGCGGGGCGGGCTCGTTGAGGACCAGGCGGCCGAGGTTCATCGGGTGGAGGCCGTCGGCGTCCTTCTCCGGGTCCATCAGCTCCAGGATGCGGTTCTCGTCGATGCCCTTGGGCAGCGGGAGCTGGACGATGTAGCCGGTGCAGTCGGGGTCCTCGTTCAGCTCGCGGACGACCGCCTCGATCTCCTCCTGCGTCGCCGTGGCGGGGAGTTCGCGCTGGATGGAGGCGATGCCGACCTGGGCGCAGTCGCGGTGCTTGCCCGCGACGTACTTCTGGCTGCCGGGGTCCTCACCGACCAGGACGGTACCGAGGCCGGGCGTGATTCCCTTCTCCTTCAGCGCCGCCACGCGGGCGGTCAGATCGGACTTGATCGCGGCTGCGGTGGCCTTGCCATCGAGAATCTGGGCGGTCATGCGTACATCCTCGCGGATGACGGCCCCCCGGTTCCAATCCGGTCCGCGTGGGCTGCGCCACCGTCGCGTCCCAGATGTCCTCCGTTGATCGTTGATGTTGCACTTGCACAACACCTCGCGAATGCGGCTGGACAACACGTGACGGCTCCACAACCATGAACGGCGCATACATCGCGGTCCGGTGGGGGGCAAACCGCTCAGATCTTGACGTTCCTCCGTGCTGTCCGCGTCGTTCCCGCAGTACCAACGGAGGAATCCAGCCATGAGTTTCGGCTCGCCCCAGAACCCGTACGGTCAGCCGCAGGACCCCCAGCAGGGGTACGGGCAGCCGCAGCAGCCCGGTTACCCGCAGGCGCCGCAGGGCGTGCCGCCGCAGGGCATGCCCCCGCAGCCCGGTTACGGCTACCCGCAGGCGCCCCCGGTCCCGCAGCAGGCCGGTTACGGCTACCCGCAGCAGCCGGGCTACGGCTACCAGCAGCCGCAGTACGCGAACTGGGGCATGCGCGTCCTGAGCCGGATCGTCGACTCGCTGCTGTACCTGGTGCCGTACATCCTGGTGATCGTGGGCGCGAAGAACGGCCTCTCGATACTGATGATCATCGGCTACCTCGTCATGCTCGGCCTGTTCGTCTGGCAGGTGATCCAGGAGGGCAAGACCGGCCAGACCGTCGGCAAGAAGGTCGTCGGCACCCGCACGCTGAAGGAGGAGACCGGTCAGCCGCTCGGCGGTGGCATGGCCTTCGTCCGCCAGCTCGCCCACTTCATCGACGGCCTGCCCTGCTACCTCGGCTACCTGTGGCCGGCGTGGGACTCCAAGCGCCAGACCTTCTCCGACAAGATCTGCGGCGCGATCGTCATCCGCACCAAGTAAGCGCGCGTATACGACAGGCGGCCGCCCGCTCCCCTCACGGATGGGGAGCGGGCGGCCGCTTCTTCGCGTTGCCGCGTGCTCAGTGGAAGAAGTGCCGCGTGCCCGTGAAGTACATGGTCACGCCCGCCTCCTTGGCGGCCTCCACGACCTGCTCGTCCCGGATCGAGCCGCCCGGCTGCACGATGGCGCGCACCCCGGCGTCGATCAGGATCTGCGGCCCGTCGGGGAAGGGGAAGAAGGCGTCGGAGGCCGCGAAGGCGCCCCGCGCCCGCTCCTCGCCCGCCCGCTCGACCGCCAGCTTGCAGGAGTCGACCCGGTTGACCTGGCCCATGCCGACGCCGACGGAGGCGCCGTCCTTGGCGAGCAGGATCGCGTTGGACTTCACCGCGCGGCACGCCCGCCAGGCGAACGCCAGCTCGGCCAGCTCGGCCGGGGAGAGCGCGTCACCGCTGGCCAGCGTCCAGTTGGCCGGGTCGTCGCCGTCGGCCTGGAGGCGGTCGGCCTCCTGGACCAGCACCCCGCCGTCGACCGGCTTGATCTCGACGGTGGCGGCGGGACCCTGCGGCGCCTTCAGCACCCGGATGTTCTTCTTCCGGGCCAGGGCCTCCAGCGCGCCCTCCTCGTAGTCCGGCGCCACGATGACCTCGGTGAAGATCTCCGCGACCTGCTCGGCCAGCTCCTTGCTGACCGGCCGGTTCACCGCGATGACCCCGCCGAACGCGGACAGCGGGTCGCAGGCGTGCGCCTTGCGGTGCGCCTCGGCCACGTCCGCGCCGATCGCGATCCCGCACGGGTTGGCGTGCTTGATGATCGCCACACAGGGCTCGTCGTGGTCGTACGCGGCCCGGCGCGCGGCGTCGGTGTCGGTGTAGTTGTTGTACGACATCTCCTTGCCGTGCAGCTGCTCCGCCTGCGCGAGACCCTCGGCGCCCGGCTCCAGGTACAGCGCGGCCGGCTGGTGCGGGTTCTCGCCGTAGCGCAGGGTGTGCGCGCGGTCCCAGGTGCCGCCGAGGAAGTCGGGGAACGGGGAGTCGTCGACCGGGGCGTACTCGGCGGCGAACCAGTCGGCCACCGCCACGTCGTAGGCGGCGGTGTGCCGGAACGCCTCGGCGGCCAGCCGCTTGCGGGCGGCGAGGTCGAACCCGCCCTCCTGCGCGGCGGCGGCCACGTCCGCGTACCGCTCGGGGCTGGTCACCACGGCGACCGAGGGGTGGTTCTTGGCGGCGGCGCGGACCATCGAGGGGCCGCCGATGTCGATCTGCTCCACGCACTCGTCGGGCGAGGCGCCGGAGGCGACGGTCTCCCGGAACGGGTAGAGGTTGACCACGACGAGGTCGAACGGCGTGACGCCCAGCTCGGCGAGCTGCTCGCGGTGGCTGTCCAGGCGCAGGTCGGCGAGGATGCCCGCGTGCACCTTGGGGTGCAGGGTCTTGACCCGGCCGTCCAGGCACTCGGGGAAGCCGGTCAGCTCCTCGACCTTCGTCACGGGGACGCCGGCGGCGGCGATACGGGCGGCGGTGGAGCCGGTGGAGACCAGCTCGACCCCGGCCTCGTGCAGCCCGCGCGCGAGGTCTTCCAGGCCGGTCTTGTCGTAGACGCTGACGAGCGCCCGGCGAATGGGCCGCTTGGTGCTCTCGGCGGTGGCGGTCACGGGATAACTACCTTTCGTCCCTCTATGCGGTGGCCGTTGCGGGCGAGGCGCCCCACGACCTCGACGAGCAGCCTTCGCTCGACGTCCTTGATGCGCTCGTGCAGCGCGCTCTCGTCGTCCTCGTCCCGGATCTCCACCACGCCCTGCGCGATGATCGGCCCGGTGTCGACGCCGTCGTCGACGAAGTGGACGGTGCAGCCGGTGACCTTGGCGCCGTACGCGAGCGCGTCGCGTACGCCGTGGGCCCCCGGGAAGCTCGGCAGCAGGGCCGGGTGGGTGTTGACGAACCGGCCGCCGAACCGGGCCAGGAACTCCTTGCCCACGATCTTCATGAAGCCGGCCGAGACCACGAGGTCGGGCTCATGGGCGGCGACCGCCTCGGCGAGCGCCGCGTCCCACTCCTCGCGGGCCGCGTAGTCCTTCACCCGGCAGACGAAGGTGGGCAGCCCGGCGCGCTCGGCGCGGGCCAGCCCCTCGATGCCGTCGCGGTCGGCCCCCACGGCGACGATCCGCGCGCCGTACGTCTCGGCGCCGACGCGCTCGATCTCGTCCAGCAGGGCCTGGAGGTTGGTGCCGGAACCGGAGACCAGCACGACGAGTCGCCGGGCCGCTGGACCGGCGGGGGTGGCGGCCACGATGAGGCCCTTTCTCGGGACGGCGGTGTGTCCGGCCGGCTTTTGTAGGGTTCTACGAATGCTTCGCGTCCCGCCATACGGGGAAGTCTACGAAGCGGCCGGCCGCCAGCAACGATACCGGCACTCCGGACGGCCCCCACGGGACGGGGGCGTGGCCGGAAGGTAGCGTTCTGGACGAGCCGGCTCGGGAACGCGGCCGTCGTGCGGCGCGTTCACGGGATGACAGCTCATGCCGGACTTCGAATCACCTAGGGGAAGACGCTCCTTTGATGCCCGATCGCAGCCCGCGACTCCTCACGTTCCCGCCGCCGACCGGCCAGGAGGGCGAGCGTGGCGTTGTCCTGCTGCGGGACCGGCCGGCCTCGCCGCCCCGGACACCCTCCTGCGGCCGGGGCGACGACGACCGCGGCGGTGACCGCAAGGACGACAACCCGTACGCGCCCCCGCCCGAGGACCGCCCCGACCAGCCCTGGCGCCCGCGTCACCCGGAGGGCCAGGAAGGCCACGAGGGTCACGAGGGTTCCGGGGACTCGCGCTGGGGCAGCCAGTGGAGCGACCGCCAGCCCGGCCGCGCCCCCGGCGGCTTCGGTGAGCGCCCCGGCACGGGTCCGGAGGCCCAGGGCGGCGGCGGTACGGGCAAGCAGCGCTGGGACCCGACCGACCCGGCCCAGCGCCGCGCCCGCTACGCGCTGCTGTCCGGCATGTGGGCCATCTTCTTCGTCCTCCTCGGCTGGCCCTACGTCTCCCTGCTCCTCGGCGCCCTCGCCCTCTACTGGGGCGGCAGCTCCCTGCGCGCCAAGCCCCGCACCCCCTCCCCGGACGAACCCCGCCCGACCGGCACCCGCCCCCAGGTCACGGCGGCCGTCACGGGCATGATCACCGCCGGGCTCGCCCTGGTCCTCGTCGCCGCGTTCTTCAGCGTCAAGCTGGTGTACCGCGACTACTACACGTGCGTGAACGACGCCCTCACCCAGCAGTCGAAGCAGTCCTGCGACCAGCTCCTGCCGGAGCAGCTGCGGGGGGTGCTGGGGTCGGCGAACTCCTGAATCCTGCTGCGGAGGCTTCAGGAGGCCGGGTTCGGTTCCGCCGGGTCCGGTTCCGCCGGGTCCGGGGTGGTCTCCGGGGCGGCGGGCTCGGCGACGGCCGTTGGGGGAGCCTCGGTGACGTTCTCGTCGGCGGGCTGGAGGGCTTCGGCCGGCTCCGGAGGGCGGGGCGCGGGGGCTGACTCCGGGGTGTCCGACTCCAGGAAGTCGTACAGCTCCTCCTGCTTCGGCTCCGCCGGGGTGGGGGCGGGGAGCTTCGCGGGGGTCTCCGCCGTCGCCCGGGGCAGCCAGGTGCGCTGCTTCCCGCGGCGGGACGGCAGGACGCCCGCGCTGCGGAGGGTGTGCAGGCGCCAGGCTCGTGCCGTGAGGGTCACCGGGGTGCCCAGCAGGAGGAGCCAGGCGGCGGCCGCCGGGCCGGTCTGCCAGCCGAGGGGGCCGAAGCGGGAGAGGGTCGAGGCGCCCAGCGGGCCACCGGAGAGTTCGGCGAGGAGCATGAGGGCCAGGGCGCAGAACAGCGCGGCCAGCGCCAGGACGGCGACGCTCCGTCCGGCCGACCAGTGCAGCCACGGCCGCCCCCGCCGCACGGCGGCCCCCGCCACGAACCAGCCCGCCGTCACCCCGGCCGCCACCGGCACCAGCGCGACCGCCCAGTTCAGCGGCGTACCGGCGCCCGTGTCGGGCACGGCGGCCAGCAGCGGGAACGGGGGGAGCAGCGGGGCGGGGTCCGAGGCGAGCGGATGCACCATGTGCCCGGCGCCGAGCGCGAATCCGGGGCCGAGCGCGTACGAGGCCGACCAGAGCGCCGCGTTGGGGACCAGCGTGACGGCCAGCAGCAGCACCGTGAGCCGCCCGGTCCATCCCTCCGTGAGCTGGGTGAACGCCAGCCGGGCGGTGTCCCCGTGCCAGATGAGGGACGCGCCGAGCAGCAGCGCCCCGCCCCCGGTGAGCACGGCCGTGGCCGCTCCGGCCGCGCGGGCCGCCGTACCGAGCGCGTCCACCCGTACCCAGTGCGGGAGCCGGGAGGACACCGGCGGGTGCGGCCGGCCGGAGCCCGTCCAGACGCCGACCCCGGCGGCCCCGCCGACGAGGAGCGGCAGACACACCGTCACCCAGAGCCATTCGGGCCGGGGTTCACCCCCGGAGGCGTACAGCGCGGCGGCACCGCCCACGCCGAGGTAGCCGAGCACGACCCCCGTCCACGCCGTGCGCGCGGGGACCGGGGGCGGGCCTTCGGGCTCGTCGGACGCGTCGGTGGCGTCCCGCGCGGCCCGGTACACCAGCCACACCGGCAGCGCGAGCAGCAGCAACGGGGTCAGGCCGACCGGCTGCGGCGCCCCGGACAGCGTCTCGGCGCGGACCAGTTCGACCCCGTGCGCCAGCAGCCACAGCGCGGCCGCGACATGCAGCGCGCCGCCGGGTCCGCTGTCCGGGTAGGGCGAACTGACCCACAGCACCATCACCAGCGCCGCGCACGCGCCGAGCCCGAGCCCGGCCGCGAGCGCACCGCCCGCCAGCGCGGGGCCCAGGCCGGGTGAACGGTCGCGCATCCGGGACCGCAGGGACGACGACAGGCGACGGAGTGTCAGCGGCATCACGCCCGCCATGCTCCCAACGACACGCGCTTTCCCGGCGTAACAGGCGAACCCCCGAAGTGTCGCCCAATATATGTTTATGTGCCTATTCACACAGAGGGGTGAGCCGTGACGCAGAGCACCGCACCCACCCTGACCCCTGATCAGGCGTTCGACGCGCTCTACGCGTTCTGCGCCCCCGCCCTGGTCCGCCAGACCTATCTGCTCACCGGGCGGCGGGAGTTGGCCCGCGAGGCGGTGGAGCGGGCGTTCCAGGCGGCCTGGCAGCGCTGGCCCGAGGTGGCCCGCGACCGCGACCCGGGCGGCTGGGTCCGGGCGACGGCGTACGAGTACGCCCTCTCCCCCTGGCACGGCTTCCGCCCCCGCCACCGCACCCCCGAGCCGCCGCCCGCCGACCCGGACGCCCGCGCCCTGCTGGACGCGCTGCTCCGCCTCCCGCCCTCCTACCGCCGCACCCTCGTGCTGTACGACGGCGTCGGCCTCGACCTGCCCGAGACGGCGGCCGAGACCGAGGCGAGCACCCCGGCCGCGGCGGGCCGGCTGACCCGCGCCCGCGAGGCCGTCGCCGCCCAGGTCCCCGAACTGGCCGACCCGGCCGCCCTGCACCGGCGCCTGACGGAACTCGCCTCCACCGAACGGCTCCGCGCCGACGCCCCGGCCAACGTCCGCACCACGGGCGAGCGCCGCAACGTCTTCTGGACCCGCGCGGCCATCGCCTTCACCGTCGCCATCATCGGCGCGACCGGCCTCACCCTGCGCACGGCACCCACCCACTACGAGGCACCCATCGCCCCGGCCCAGGCCGTACGGGGCGTCCCCCCGGCCCCCGCCCTCGGCCCGCTCTCGCAGACCGAGCTGACCCTGCGCGCCAAACTGCGCGGGGAGTCGGGCAACGGCCCGGAACGGCTGGCACCGTCACCCGGCTGACCCCCGCACGCGGAAAAAAACAGCGGCGGGCCCGCCCCCCGAGAAGGGGACGGGCCCGCCGGTGTGCTGCCCGAAGGGGGCCGAGCGTCAGGCGCTCAGGATCTCCCGCGCCAGCTTGGCCGTCTCGGTCGGCGTCTTGCCGACCTTGACGCCCGCGGCCTCGAGGGCCTCCTTCTTCGCCTGGGCGGTGCCGGACGAACCGGAGACGATCGCGCCGGCGTGGCCCATCGTCTTGCCCTCGGGCGCGGTGAAGCCCGCGACGTAGCCGACGACCGGCTTGGTCACGTTGTCCTTGATGAACGCGGCCGCGCGCTCCTCGGCGTCGCCACCGATCTCACCGATCATCACGATCAGGTCGGTGTCGGGGTCGTCCTGGAACGCGGCCAGGGCGTCGATGTGCGTGGTGCCGATGATCGGGTCGCCACCGATGCCGACGGCGGTCGAGAAGCCCAGGTCACGCAGCTCGTACATCATCTGGTACGTCAGCGTGCCGGACTTCGAGACCAGGCCGATGCGGCCCGGCTTGGTGATGTCGCCCGGGATGATGCCGACGTTGGACTGGCCCGGCGTGATGATGCCGGGGCAGTTCGGGCCGATGATCCGGGTCTTGTTGCCCTTCTTGCCGGCGTACGCCCAGAAGGACGCCGTGTCGTGCACGGCGATGCCCTCGGTGATCACGACGGCCAGCGGGATCTCGGCGTCGATCGCCTCGACGACGGCGTCCTTGGTGAACTTCTCCGGCACGAAGATGACGGAGACGTTGGCGCCGGTCTTCTCGATGGCCTCCTTGACGGTCCCGAAGACGGGTACCTCGGTGCCGTCGAAGTCCACGGTCTGACCCGCCTTGCGCGGGTTGACGCCGCCCACGACCTCGGTGCCGTCACCCAGCATGAGCTTGGTGTGCTTCATGCCGGTGGCGCCGGTCATGCCCTGGACGATGACCTTGCTGTCCTTGTTGAGCCAGATAGCCATGGTGTGTTGGTGTCCTCGTCCTGAGTGCTTACTTGGCGGCGGCGTGGGCCAGCTCGGCGGCCTTGTCGGCCGCGCCGTCCATGGTGTCGACGCGCTGGACCAGCGGGTGGTCGGCGTCGGTGAGGATCTTGCGGCCCAGCTCGGCGTTGTTGCCGTCGAGGCGGACGACGAGCGGCTTCTCGACCTTCTCGCCGCGCTCCTCCAGGAGCTGCAGCGCCTGGACGATGCCGTTGGCGACCTCGTCGCAGGCGGTGATGCCGCCGAAGACGTTGACGAACACGGACTTGACGTCCGGGTCGCCCAGGATGATCTCCAGGCCGTTCGCCATGACCTGGGCGGAGGCGCCGCCACCGATGTCCAGGAAGTTGGCGGGCTTCACGTCGCCGTGCTTCTCACCGGCGTACGCGACGACGTCCAGGGTGCTCATGACGAGACCCGCGCCGTTGCCGATGATGCCGACCTGGCCGTCGAGCTTGACGTAGTTGAGGCCCTTCGCCTTGGCGGCGGCCTCGAGCGGGTTGGCCGCTTCCTTGTCGTGCAGCTCTTCGTACTCGGGGTGACGGAACTCGGCGTTCTCGTCGAGCGACACCTTGCCGTCCAGCGCCAGGACCTCGCCGGAGGCGACCTTCGCCAGCGGGTTGACCTCGACGAGGAGGGCGTCCGACTTGATGAAGGTGTCCCACAGCTTGATCAGGACGTTGACGACCTTGTCCGCGACCTCGGCCGGGAACTTGGCGGCCTCGACGATCTCGCGGGCCTTGGCCTCGTCCACGCCGTCGATGGCGTCGATCGGCGTCTTGGCGACGGCCTCGGGGCGGGTGGCCGCCACCTCCTCGATCTCCATGCCGCCCTCGACGGAGGCGATGGAGAGGAAGGTGCGGTTGGCACGGTCGAGGAGGAAGGAGACGTAGTACTCCTCGACGATCTCCGGAGCGGTCTCGGCGATCATCACCTTGTGGACCGTGTGGCCCTTGATGTCCATGCCGAGGATGTCCGTCGCGCGGGCGACGGCCTCGTCCGGGGTGGCGGCGAGCTTGACGCCGCCGGCCTTGCCACGACCACCGACCTTCACCTGCGCCTTGACGACGGACTTGCCGCCCAGACGCTCGGTGATCTCGCGCGCCGCCTCAGGCGTGTCGATGACTTCACCGGCCAGCACCGGTACATCGTGCTTGGCGAAGAGGTCCCTCGCCTGGTACTCGAACAGGTCCACGCGCTTCCGTCCCTATCAGTGATCTCGCGGTCGTTGGATGCGTGGGCGTGCCGCGAAGGGCAACGTGACGTCCGCTTGTCACAAGGGGTGCGCACACGGTGTCCGAGCGCGCGGCATGTCCGTCTCGCAGGTTATCCCTGCTTGCCGGGGGCCTCTAAATCGCGAGTCACACCCGAGCGGTGATACCTGTCACATGATGCCGTTTTCCCTGACACGCCGTGCCTCTTGGGGTGCACTTGTTCGACCGCTCCCCCCATCCCGCTTGTCACGCGGTGTCCGGTATGGGCAGCGGGCGCTTCTCGATCGCGGCGGCCATCACCTCCGGGAAGAGGTCCGGGGTGCAGGCGAACGCCGGGGCGCCGAGCGCGGCCAGCGCGGCCGCGTGCTCCCGGTCGTAGGCGGGCGCCCCCTCGTCGGAGAGCGCGAGCAGGGTCACGAACTGCACGCCGGACGCCTTCATCGCCGCGACCCGCTTCAGCATCTCGTCCCGGATGCCGCCCTCGTACAGGTCGCTGATCAGCACGACCACCGTCTCGGCGGGCCGGGTGATCTTCGACTGGCAGTAGGCGAGCGCCCGGTTGATGTCGGTGCCGCCGCCGAGCTGGGTGCCGAAGAGCACGTCCACCGGGTCGTCGAGCTGGTCGGTGAGGTCGACGACCGAGGTGTCGAAGACGACCATGCGCGTGCTGATCGACCGCATCGAGGCGAGCACCGCCCCGAACACCGACGCGTAGACCACGGACGCGGCCATCGAGCCGGACTGGTCGATGCAGAGGACGACCTCCTTCTTCACCGACTGCGCGGCCCGCCCGTACCCGATGAGCCGCTCGGGCACGATCGTCCGGTACTCCGGCAGGTAGTGCTTGAGGTTGGCCGCGATCGTGCGGTTCCAGTCGATGTCGTGGTGGCGCGGCCGGCTGACCCGGGCGCTGCGGTCCAGGGCGCCGGTGAGGGTGGCGCGGGTGCGGGTGGCCAGCCGCTTCTCCAGGTCCTCGACCACCTTGCGCACGACCGCCCGCGCGGTCTCCTTGGTGGTCTCCGGCATCGCCTTGTTGAGCGAGAGCAGGGTGCCGACCAGATGGACGTCGGCCTCCACCGCCTCCAGCATCTCCGGCTCCAGCAGCAGTGCGGCCAGCCCGAGCCGGTCGATGGCGTCGCGCTGCATGACCTGCACGACGGAGGAGGGGAAGTAGGTCCGGATGTCCCCGAGCCAGCGCGCCACGGAGGGCGCCGAACCGCCGAGTCCCGCCGAACGCTCCCGCCCGGCCGGGCTCTTGCCCGCCTTGTCGCCCCGGCCGTACAGCGCGGTCAGGGTGCCGTCCATCGCCGCGTCCCGGCCGGACAGGGCGACCCCGGTGCCGTCCGCCTGGTCCCCGCCGAGCACCAGCCGCCACCGGCGCAGCCGCTCCGCGTCGCCGTCGAGCCGTGTCGTCCCGTTCGTCATGCCCCCACCCCCGCGAGGTCGTCGTCCGTCGTTGGTTGCCGCTCCGGTGTCAGCCCGAGCAGCAGACGCAGCACCGGCAGCACGGCGTCCGCGCGTCCGGCATCGGGTTCCGGCGCGAAGCCGGACGAGGTCGCCGCGTGCCCCACGGCCCCGGCTCCGCTGCCCGGACCGCGCCGGACCAGCTCCCCGAGCGTCCTGCGCACCCCGGGCTCGTACGCCGAGAAGGTGCGGCGAAGCAGCGGCAGCACGTCGGTGAACGCGTCTGCGGGTACGGAGGTCAGCCAGGCGTCGACCAGGCCGAGCAACTGCTCGTCGTGCACCAGCAGCAGCCCTCCCCCGCCCCCGCCGACGAACCCCTCGACCCACGCGGCCGCGTCTCCGGGCGGTGTCCCCGGCGACAGCGCCAGCCCCATCAGCCGGGCCACGTCCTCGGCCGCCAGCTCCCCGTCGTCCAGCAGCAGCCGCGCCGCCCGGCCCCGGAGCAGCCCCGGCACCGTCTCCCGCCGGGACAGCGTGCGCAGCACCGCCCGCCAGCGGGGCCGTAGGCCGTCGTGCCCGGTGAGCGTCTCGGCGAGCAGTCCGACCGCGCCGTGCACGGCGTCGATGTGGCCCCGCATCTCCTGGGCGGCGTCGCTGTCCAGGGTGGTGCAGGCGGGCGGGAGCCCGATGAAGACGCGCTCCGCGAGGGCGGCCGCGACATCGGCGAGCGCGCCGGTGTCGGTGCCGCGCACGTCGCCGTAGCGCAGCGAGCGGACCAGGGCGGGGAGCGCCTGGGCGAGGTGGCTCACGTCGGCGTCGAGGGCCGCGCGGTCGGCGAGCACCCGCATCACCACGGGCAGCGCGTCCGGCAGCCCGGCGAGCAGGCACTGCTCGGCCAGCGCGGTCACGTCGGTCAGCGCCCGCGCGCCGACCGCGTCCGCCTCGGCCTTGGCGGTGGCCGCGCCCAGCACGGTGGTGCCCCACACCCCGGCCTCGGCGATCCGCACCGACAGCTCCGGTTCCCAGCGCAGCCGCCAGGTCTCCCGGAAGGTGCCCGTGCTCCCGCGCGAGCGGGCCGGTTCGCCCCAGCCGACGCCGAGCAGCCGCAGCCGGTGCAGCAGCCGGCCGCGCGCGGCGTCGGTGTCCTTGCGCAGGTCCAGCTCCAGCTCGCGCTCCAGCGCCTCCGGCTTGAGCCGCAGCCGGCGCTGCTCCCGGGCCAGGTCCCGCTGAAGGGGTACGGCGGGCGCGGACTCCGGGACCTCGCCCAGCACGTCCCCGACCACCAGCCGGTCGTACACCAGGGACAGCGGCACGTCCGAGCCCTCGCAGAGCACCGCCCGGACGGCGTCCGTGGTCTCGGTCAGGCCCGCCAGCGGGCGGCCGCGCATCACCGCGAGGGTGTCGGCCAGCCGGACCGCCTCGATGACATGGGCGGAGGACACGATGCGGTCCTCCTCGCGCAGCAGCCCGGCGACCTTGGTGAGCCACCGCTCCACCGGCCGGTCCGGCACGCCGAACAGGTGGGCGTACCAGCCCGGCGAGTCGATCCCGGCGCCGTAGCCGCTGGACCGGGCCAGCCTGCGGTGGGTCCAGGGCACCCAGGTCAGGTCGGTCTTGAGCTTGGGCAGGCCCTTGAGGAGCGCCCGGTCGGCACTGACGGTGGCCTTCGCGCGGAGGGCGGGCACGTGCCAGGCGCCGCAGACCACGGCCACCTCCTCCCCGAACTCCTTGCGGGCGGCACGGATCTGGAGCCGCATGTACGCCTCGCGCACGAGGTCGCGCGGCCGGCCGCCGTCGCCGTACCGCTCGCGCAGGGCGCCCATGGCGTCCTCCAGCGCGGCGAACGGCGCGAACGGCTCACCCAGGCCCGGACCCCGGTGCTCGACGGCGTCCTCCCACCAGCGCTCGGGGTCGTCGTACCCGGCGGCCTCGGCGAGGGCGGCGAGCGGGTCCACGCGCGCGTGCTCGGCCTCTTCTTCAGGGTCGCTGTCGGCCGTCTCCTCCTGCCAGGCGAGCGAGTGGGTCGCCGGCAGGTCGATAAGGCGGGCCGGGACCCCGTGCTCGACGGCCCACCGGATCGCCACCCACTCGGGGCTGAACTCCGCCATCGGCCAGAACGCCGAGCGGCCGGGCTCGTCCACGGCGTGGGCGAGCAGCGCGACCGGCGGACGCAGACCCGGGTCGGCGGCCAGCGGGACCAGCGCGTCGGCCTCGGGCGGGCCCTCGATGAGGACCACGGCGGGCGCGGCGGCGTCCAGCGCGGCCCGCACCGCCCGCGCGGAGCCCGGCCCGTGGTGCCGGACGCCCAACAGCAGCGGGCCCGCGTCGAACGCCCCGGCCGGGGGCGGGGCCTCGCTCACGCGCTCACCTCCCGGCAGGCCCGGTAGAAGTCCGTCCACCCGTCGCGCTCGCGCACGACCGTCTCCAGGTACTCCTGCCAGACGACCCGGTCGGCGGCCGGGTCCCGGACCACGGCCCCGAGGATGCCCGCGGCCACGTCTCCGGCGCGCAGCACGCCGTCGCCGAAGTGGGCGGCCAGGGCGAGGCCGTTGGTGACGACGGAGATGGCCTCCGCCGTGGACAGGGTGCCGCTCGGCGACTTCAGCTTGGTGCGGCCGTCGGCTGTCACGCCGTCGCGCAGCTCGCGGAAGACGGTGACCACACGGCGGATCTCGTCCAGCCCCTCGGGCGCCTGGGGCAGATCGAGCGAGCGGCCCATCTGGTCGACCCGGCGGCTGACGATGTCCACCTCGGCGTCGGCGCTCTCCGGCAGCGGCAGCACCACGGTGTTGAAGCGGCGGCGCAGCGCGCTGGAGAGGTCGTTGACGCCCCGGTCGCGGTCGTTGGCCGTGGCGATGAGGTTGAAGCCGCGCACGGCCTGCACCTCCTCGCCCAGCTCCGGGATCGGCAGGGTCTTCTCGGACAGGATCGTGATCAGCGTGTCCTGCACGTCGGCCGGAATCCGGGTCAGCTCCTCGACCCGCGCCGTCATGCCCTCGGACATGGCCCGCATGACGGGGCTGGGCACCAGGGCGTCCCGGCTCGGGCCGTGGGCGAGGAGGCGGGCGTAGTTCCAGCCGTACCGGATCGCCTCCTCCGGGGTGCCGGCGGTGCCCTGCACCAGCAGGGTGGAGTCGCCGCTGACGGCGGCCGCGAGGTGCTCCGACACCCAGGTCTTGGCCGTGCCGGGCACGCCGAGCAGCAGCAGGGCGCGGTCGGTGGCCAGCGTGGTGACGGCGACCTCGACGATCCGGCGCGGGCCCACGTACTTGGGTGTGATCACGGTGCCGTCCGCCAGCGTGCCGCCGAGCAGATACGTGGCGACCGCGCACGGTGACAGTTTCCAGCGCTCCGGGCGCGGCCGGTCGTCCTGCGCTGCGAGCGCGGTGAGTTCGGCGGCGAAGGCGTCTTCGGCATGCGGTCGCAACGCTTGCGGCGCCTGGTCCGCGATCGGTTCGGTGTGCGTGGGTTCCATGGACACAGTCATGGCTGAGGCCCCCTCCAGCTCGGCCGTGGGTCATCTGGCATCCACCATGCAGCACCCCACTGACAATCGCTCTGATCTGCATGAACACGGCTCCGTGACCGATTGTCAGTGGGGCGTTCTAACGTCGTTGGCATGACTCAGCAGGGGGTGCGCCGGACCGCGGAGCAGGTGCTTGACCTGGCGCCTGACGCGTCGTCGCGCAAAGCGGGAAGCAAACTGGGTGTGGCGGGGCCGTGGTCCGGTGCGGGCAGCGGCAGGGAGGGGGCGGTGTGGGGACTGTGCAAGGGCAGCGGCAGCAAGCCGTACCAGACGGTGGTGGACCTGTCGGACCCCGCCGGGCCCGCGTACAAGTGCAGTTGTCCGAGCCGTAAGTTCCCGTGCAAACACGCGCTGGGGCTGCTGCTGCTCTGGGCCGGGGACGAGGGCGCGGTGCCCGAGTCGGAGTCGGCGCCGGACTGGGCCGAGCAGTGGCTCGCGGGCCGGCGCGGGCGGGCGGAGGTCAAAAAGACGCAGGCGGCGGCAGGTTCGGCGGCCGACCCGGACGCCGCGCGGAAACGGGCGGAGCGCCGGGACCAGCGGGTCACCGCGGGCGCGACCGAGCTGGAGCGCCGCCTGGCCGACCTCCTCCGCGACGGCCTGGCCTCGGCCGAGCGCGCCGGATACGGGCTGTGGGAGGAGACGGCGGCCCGCATGGTCGACGCCCAGGCACCCGGACTCGCCGCTCGGGTGCGGGAGTTGGGGACCATACCGGCGTCGGGTACGGGCTGGCCGGCCCGGCTGCTGGAGGAGTGCGCCCTGCTCCATCTGCTGGACCAGGGCTGGCTGCACCGCGACCGGCTCCCGGACGCCCTCGCGGCCACGGTCCGCACCCGCCTCGGCCTGCCCACCCCGGCGGACGGGCCACCGGTGCGCGACCACTGGCAGGTGCTGGCGCAGTACGACACGGCCGACGCCAAGCTGACGACCCGCCGCATCTGGCTGCACGGCGCGGACTCGGGCCGCACCCGCCTGCTCCTCTCCTTCGGCGCGGCGGGCAGGGCCCCCGAACTCTCCCTGCCGGTGGGGATGTCCCTGGACGCGGAGCTGTCCGACCATCCCGGCGCGGGCCAGGTCCGGGCCACCCTGGGCGAGCGGCACGCCCCGGCGGCACCCGCCGCCTCCCGCCCGCCCGGCACCACGACCACCCGGGCCCTCGCCTCCTACGGCGAGGCCCTGCGCGAAGACCCCTGGCTGGACTCCGTCCCGGTCACCCTGGACGCGGTCATACCCGTGCCGGAGGACACCTCCGGCTCCTGGCACCTGGCCGACGCCGACGCGCACACCGCGCTGCCGCTGACCCCGTCGTTCCTGGCGCGTCCGGTCCTGTGGCGGCTGGTCGCGCTGGCCGGAGGGGCTCCGCTCAGGGTGTTCGGCGAGTGCGGCCACCGGGGCTTCACGCCCCTGACGGCGTGGGCGGAAGGGACGGCCGCGCCGGTGAGCCTGTGCTGACCACCCCGCCCCCGTCCACCTCCCGCCCGGAAGGGAAACCCATGACCACGGCGCCCACCTGGGACGACCTCCTCACCACCGCCCTGCTGGGCACCGACCGCCGCACGCTCCCGGTCGACCCCGCCGACCTCGCCGGCCGCGAGGCCCCGGCCGCCCTGCTGGACGCCGCCGCAGTGGCGGCCGTACGACGCCGGGCCGGCCTGCGTCCCGGACCGGCGGGCCCCCGCCCGGAACCCGCCCCCGCCGAGACCCGCCCCGCCCTGCCACCCGCTGCGGCCCACCGCCTCACCCTCCTGCTGGCCGACCGCCCCGGCGGAGGCGGCGGCCGCCGGGGCAGCACCCCCGACCTGACCGAACTCCTCCCCCAATGGCTGGCGTCGGCCAACACACACGGTTATGCGGCGCCCCCGCACATGGTGCCCGCCCTGCTGGACGCGGCCCGCGCCCGCACCGATCTCCGCCCGGCCGCGCTGGAGTTCGCGGGCGCGCGGGCGCTGTGGCTGGCCCGGCTGAACCCGGACTGGCGGTTCGCCCAGCGCTCCGCCTCCGGGGGCACCTCGGCGCTGCCCGACGCGGAGGACGACGAGGGCATACGGCGGCTGTGGCGGGAGGGACTGTTCGCGGAACGTGTCGCCCTGCTGACCGCGCTCCGCGCCCGAACCCCCTCCGCCGCGCGGGAGTTGCTCGCGGAGACCTGGGCACAGGAGCGGGCCGAGGACCGGCTGATGTTCCTGGACTCGCTGCGCGCGGGCCTGACGGCCGACGACGAGCCCTTCCTGGAGCAGTCCCTCGGCGACCGCAGCCGGAACGTCCGGGCGACGGCGGCCGAGCTGCTGTCCACCCTGCCCGGCTCGGCGCTCGCGGCGCGGATGGCGCGGCGGGCCGCGACCTGCGTCGCCCTGGACCACACCGGCAGCGCGGCCGCGATCGTCGTGGAGGCACCGGCCGCCTGCGACCCTGGGATGGAGCGCGACGGCGTGACCGCCAGACCTCCGGCGGGCCGGGGTGAACGGTCCTGGTGGCTGGGCCAGTTGGTCGAGGCGGCACCGCTGGACACCTGGCCGGACCGGCTCGGCGGACGCACGCCCGAGCAGATCGTGGCGCTGCCCGTGACGGACGACTGGCAGGGCGAGCTGCACGCCGCCTGGTGCCGGGCGGCCGTACGGCAGCGGGACGCGCGGTGGGCGCGGGCGCTGCTGGGCGCGCCGTCCGCACCGGAGGCCGGCGGGCCGGGCGCGGTGTCGCTGGCGGACCGGGCGAAGCTGCTGGCCGCGCTGGAGGCGGACGAACGGGCCGCGTGGGTCGCCGGGTTCATAGCCGGACACGGACTGTCCGAGGCGTTCCAGCTGCTCGGCGTGTGCGCGCTGCCGTGGACGGCGCCGCTGGGCCGCGCGGTCGTGGACGCCCTCGACATCGCGCGGGAGGCGGGCAGTTACCCGTGGAGCTTCAGCGGGGTGATGGGCCTGGCCGAGCGCTGCCTCGACCCGGCCGAGACGGCCCGGCTGGACAGCCTGCTGGCCGTGCCGGACGAGCGGGAGGACGCCTCCCCCGGCGCCGGGGGCTACTGGGCGGAGGCGTTCCAGCGGCTGGCGACCACCCTGCGGCTGCGCGCGGCGATGGTGCGCGAGCTGACGCCGGGCGGCGGAGCCTGAGAGGGCTCAGGAGGAGGAGGCGGGCTGGCGCACGTTCTCCCGGACCCACTCCACGATGGTCGTGGTCGTCGCACCCGGGGTGAAGATCTGGGCGACACCCTTCTCGCGCAGCGGCGGGATGTCCTCCTCCGGGATGATGCCGCCGCCGAAGACGAGGATGTCGGCGGCGTCGCGCTCCTTGAGGAGGTCGATGACGGCCGCGAAGAGCGTGTTGTGGGCGCCCGAGAGGATGGACAGGCCGATCGCGTCGGCGTCCTCCTGGATCGCCGTGGCGACGATCTGCTCCGGGGTCTGGTGCAGGCCGGTGTAGATGACCTCCATGCCCGCGTCCCGCAGCGCGCGGGCGATGACCTTGGCCCCGCGATCGTGGCCGTCGAGCCCCGGCTTGGCCACCACCACGCGGATCGGACCGGCTGCCACACCCATCACTGCCTCCATCAAGCGCCCACCACGAGGGACCTCGGAAGCGGCCGCCTCCGTCCCGCACCGACAAGTACCGCACACCTGGCACGTTCCGCCACCTGCCGGAAGTGAACGAACGTTATCCCCAGCATCCCCCAGCGAACTGTTTCGCGGCACCCGGCGAGGGGGAAATCACATGGTGGGACATGAGGGCACGCGGGGGACAGAGCCGCCCCCCGCGTGCCGACAGGAGGTCGGCCAATGAAGGTCACCGGGGTACTGCCACTCTTCCTCCCGATCTGCCGGCGTCTGTGGCCCGGCAGACTGGCCTCCGTGTCCGTGACGCTGGTGAAGGCCACCGCACTGGAGGCCGCGATCCTCGCCGGTCACCTGCTGCTGTACCCGACCGGCCTCACCCAGGAGCGCCGCCAGGCCGCCCTTCCCGCGCCGGCGGGCACGTCGAGACTCCCTGTGCCGACCGGGCCGCCGGTCGTCCTCGTGCACGGCTTCATCGACAACCGCTCCGTGTTCGTCCTGCTCCGCCGCAGCCTCGCCCAGCACGGCAGGCAGCGGGTGGAATCGCTGAACTACTCCCCCCTGACCTGCGACATCCGCACCGCCGCCGAGCTGCTCGGCCGGCATGTGGAGGAGATCTGCGAGCGCACCGGCAGCGCGCAGGTGGACATCGTGGGCCACAGCCTGGGCGGCCTGATAGCCCGGTACTACGCACAGTGTCTCGGCGGTGACGTCCGGGTGCGCACCGTGGTCACCCTGGGCACCCCGCACTCCGGGACCCGCGCGATACCGCTGGCCAACGCGCACCCGATCGTCCGGCAGATGCGGCCCGACTCCCCGGTGATCGAGGAGCTGGCCCGCCCGGCCCCGGGCTGCCGCACCCGCTTCGTCAGCTTCTGGAGCGACCTGGACTCCGTGATGGCCCCACTGGAGGCGGCCTGCGTCGACCACCCCGACCTGGAGGCGCACAACATCCAGGTCAGCGGCATCGGCCACCTCGCCCTCCCGGTCCACCCCACGGTCGCCGCCGGCATCCGCGAGGCCCTCGACTCCGAGTCCGCCATGCGCCGCCAGGAGGGCGGCGGCCTGACGGTCGCCTGAGCGACCCGGCACACGAGCAGGTCGCCCGCCCTCGTTAGGTTCGCTCCCGTGGAGAGCTGGGACCGGACCGCCGTGAGGGCTCGCCTGCGGGAGGCCGCGGCGCGCGACCGAACCATGGAGCGTTTCGGGGCGGATACACACCGTTACACATTGCGACCTCCCTTGCCGGAACCGGAGATCCGCGCCTTCGAGGCGCTCCACGGCATCGAGCTGCCCCCGCAGTACCGCTCCTTCGTCGCCGAGGTGGGCGACGGCCCGGCAGGCCCGGCCCATGGACTGCTGCCGCTGGTCACCCCGCGCCCCGAGGCCGACGACGACTGGGCGGTGGACGGCGAGTGGGCGCGCGACCGGCTCCCCGGCCGCCTGGCCTCCCCTTTCCCCCTCACCGGGCCCGCGCCCGGCCGCCTCGGCGCAGCCGCCGACACGCTGACGCAGGGCACGCTGCTGCTGGCCGAGGCGGGCTGCGGAACGTACGTCCGCCTCGTCCTGAACGGACCGCACGCCGGGGAGGTCTGGTTCCTCGACCCCGACTGGGGCGGCTTCACTCCATTGGAGCGGGACTTCCACAGGTGGTACACGAGGTGGCTGGCAGCGCTGTCACAGCCTTCTCAGGGATGACGTAGCGTCACAAATTCTCGAACGTTCTTCGAACACAGGGCCAAACTCGCGTTCAGCAAACCCCGAAACACGGCCGAATGCCCGTTTCCCGTCCACATGAAACCAGCGGAAGATTGTCGCGCCCGCATACCGCCGGGTACAGTCACCGCACTGCTCTGGCAGCCCCTGTTGTCGAGGCGAAAGAGAAGTTGGTGAACGACCGTCACCCGTCGGGGACCATGACCCCGGCTCCGGCTTCCGACGCCTCCACCGCGCACTACGCGCCGTACGGAGCACCGGAAGTCCCGTACGACGACCTCACCACGTACGGCGGTTACGACACCACCGGTTTCCCGGTGGCCGAGGCGGCCTACGCCGCCGACCCGCACCTCGGCGGATACCGGAACGTCCCGCACGACACGGGCGCGTACGACACGACGCACTGGCAGACCGGGGACGACGGGCACCTCGCCCACGACCCCTACGCGGCCCAGCAGCACACCGCGTACGACACGGGCGCCTACGACACCACCGCCTGGACCGTTCCCGCGCAGGGCACCCCCGAGGACACCGGCGCCTGGGCGCAGTACGGGCAGCAGCTCGCCCCGGACCCCGCCCAGCAGTGGGACTGGGGCACGCAGACCTTCGACACCGGCGCCTACGACGCCACCCAGTGGAACACCGACGGCACGCCCGAGCACCAGCGGGCCGAGGAGCCGTTCGACCAGCAGGCGACGGCCACCTTCGACCAGGTGACCCACGACCCGTACGGGGACGACGCCGCCTACGCCGAGCACGCGGACCACCCGTACGGCGAACACCAGGACGCCGAAGACGAGTTGACCGGCACCGGTGAACTCCCCGCCGTCCCCGCCCTCCTGGACGACCAGGAGGAGGTCACCCCGGCCCCGCGTGCGGGTTCCCGCGCCGCGGCCCGTTCCCGGCGCCGTACCCCCGCCAAGCGCTCCGCGCTGCTGACGGTCGCCGTGCCCTCGGCCTGTGTGATGGGGGTGGCCGGTATCGCCGCCGCCTCGGTGGGCGACCTGACCGGTGGGACGCAGGAGGCCGCCGCCTCGGCGGCCGACACGCACACGGTGAAGCCGTCCGTCGCCAACAGCAAGCTCGACACCCAGCTGCGGACCCTGTCCGCCGGGGCCGACGACTTCACCGACCGGGTGAGCCGGACCCAGGAGCGCATCGACCTCAAGGCGCAGCAGGCGCTGGAGAAGAAGAAGGCCGCCGCCGAGGCCGCGCTCAAGGAGAGACTCCGCCCCAAGTTCATGCTCCCGGTGCTCCAGAAGGGCCTCAGCGCCCAGTTCGGGCAGGCGGGCGTCAACTGGATGTCCGTGCACACCGGCATCGACTTCCCGGTGTCGTACGGCACCACCGTGATGGCCGCGACCGACGGTGTCGTCACCACCAAGTGGAACAGCGCCTACGGCAACATGCTGGTCCTCACGGCGAAGGACGGCACGGAGACCTGGTACTGCCATCTCTCCAGTTACCGCGTACCCTCCGGAACCTCGGTCAAGGCCGGCCAGCCGGTCGCCTACTCCGGCAACTCCGGCAACTCCACCGGCCCCCACCTCCACTTCGAGGTCCGGCCGGCGGGCGGCGCCGCCATCGACCCCCTGCCCTGGCTCCGCAGCCACGGTCTGGACCCGACCTGATCGCACCGGCCTGACATCGACGCGAGCCCCGCCCTTCCGGCGGGGCTCGCGTCGTGTCTAGAGCTTCTCCACCGGCGCGTACCGCAGCAGCAGGCGCTTGGCGTTGCCGCCGCCGAAGTCGATCGTGGCCTGGGCCTTGTCGCCCTCGCCGGCCACCGCGACCACGGTGCCGAGGCCGAACTGGTCGTGGGTGACGCGGTCGCCGATCGCCAGCGACACCACCGGCTTCTCGCCGGCCCGGCGGGTGGCGAACCCGGAGGCACCGGCCGCCGAGGAGCGGGACCGGGACGAGGAGAGGGTGGAGGCGACCGAGGAGGCGGCCTTGCCGAAGGAGGGCGCGGCCGAGGCGCCGGTCCGCTTCCACTCCAGGTGGGTGGCCGGGATCTCCTCCAGGAACCGGGAGGGCGGGTTGTACGACGGCTGTCCCCAGGCGCTGCGCAGCGCGGCGCGGGTGAGGTAGAGCCGCTCCCGCGCGCGCGTGATGCCGACGTAGGCCAGGCGGCGCTCCTCCTCCAGCTCCTTGGTCTGGTTGAGGGCGCGCATGTGCGGGAAGACGCCGTCCTCCATGCCGGTGAGGAAGACGACCGGGAACTCCAGGCCCTTGGCGGTGTGCAGGGTCATCAGCGTGATGACGCCGTCGCCGTCCTCCTCGTCCGGGATCTGGTCGGAGTCCGCGACGAGCGCGACCCGCTCCAGGAACTCGGCCAGCGTGCCCTGCTCGCCGTCCTCCCGCTCCTGCTCGAACTCCAGCGCCACGGCAGCGAGTTCCTGGAGGTTCTCGATCCGGGTCTCGTCCTGCGGGTCGGTGGACGCCTGGAGTTCGGCGAGGTAGCCGGTGCGCTCCAGGACCGCCTCCAGCACGGTGGCCGGTCCGGCGCCGGACTCGACGATGGTGCGCAGGTCGTCCATGAGCGCGTTGAACCGCCGGACCGCGTTGGTGGAGCGCGCGGCCATGCCGTACGCCTCGTCCACCCGCTTCAGCGCCTGCGGGAAGCTGATCTTCTCGCGCTGGGCGAGGGCGTCGATCATCGCCTCGGCACGCTCCCCGATGCCCCGCTTGGGCACGTTGAGGATGCGGCGCATCGGCACCGAGTCCTCGGGGTTGGCGAGGACGCGCAGGTAGGCCAGGACGTCCCGGACCTCCTTGCGCTCGTAGAAGCGCACTCCGCCGACGACCTTGTACGGCAGGCCGACCCGGATGAAGATCTCCTCGAACACACGGGACTGGGCGTTGGTGCGGTAGAACACCGCCACGTCCCCGGCCTTGGCGTCGCCGGCGTCGGTGAGGCGGTCTATCTCGTCGGCGACGAACTGGGCCTCGTCGTGCTCGGTGTCCGCGACATAGCCGGTGATGCCCGCGCCCTGGCCGGCGTTGGTCCACAGGTTCTTGGGGCGGCGGGACTCGTTGCGCTCGATGACCGCGTTGGCGGCGGACAGGATGGTCTGCGTGGAGCGGTAGTTCTGCTCCAGCAGGATCGTCGTCGCGTCCGGGTAGTCCTCCTCGAACTGGAGGATGTTGCGGATGGTCGCGCCCCGGAAGGCGTAGATCGACTGGTCCGCGTCACCCACGACGCACAGCTCGGCGGGCGGGACGTCGTGCGCGTTGGGCGGTACGTCCTCATCGTGGGCGCCGGTGCCGACCAGCTCGCGGACCAGCGCGTACTGCGCGTGGTTGGTGTCCTGGTACTCGTCGACCATGACGTGCCGGAAGCGGCGGTGGTAGTGCTCGGCCACGTCCGGGAAGGCACGCAGCAGGTTGACCGTGGTCATGATCAGGTCGTCGAAGTCGAGCGCGTTGGCCTCGCGCAGCCGCGACTGGTAGAGCGCGTATGCCTGGGCGAGGGTCTTCTCGAAGCCGTCGGTGGCCTGGGCGGCGAAGTCCTCCTCGTCGATCAGCTCGTTCTTGAGGTTGCTGATCTTGGCGCTGAAGGACTTGGGCGGGTAGCGCTTGGGGTCGAGGTCCAGGTCACGGCAGACCAGGGCCATCAGGCGCTTGCTGTCGGCCGCGTCGTAGATCGAGAACGACGAGGTGAAGCCCAGCCTCTTGGACTCGCGGCGCAGGATGCGGACGCAGGCGCTGTGGAAGGTCATGACCCACATCGCGCCCGCGCGCGGGCCGACGAGCTGCTCGACGCGCTCCTTCATCTCGCCCGCGGCCTTGTTGGTGAAGGTGATCGCGAGGATCTGGCCCGGATGCACATGGCGCTCGGCGAGCAGGTGGGCGATGCGGTGGGTGAGCACCCGCGTCTTGCCGGAACCGGCGCCCGCGACGATGAGCAGCGGGGAGCCGGCGTGGACGACGGCCGCGCGCTGGTTCTCGTTCAGCCCCTCCAGCAGGGCCGCCGCGTCGACCGGCGGGCGCGGGGCGCCGTCGCGGTAGTGGGTGTCCCGGTCCGGGGGCACGTCGAACTTCCCCCCGAACAGGTCGTCCGGGACCGGCTCCGGAGCGTGCTCGTCCTCGGGCGGCGCGGACTCCTCCTCGGGTCCCCGCGGGGGCTGGAGGCTGGCCAGGAAGTTGTCGTCAAAGAGGCTGCTCATCGCTCTACGAGTCTAGGGCGCCGCACCGACAACCGGTCCCGGTCCCGGGAACATGGCCGGATTCCCGGCGGAACGATCTCCCGTCCCGGGCGGAACGGTCTCTCCTTCCGGGCGGGACGGCCCCCTGACGGCCCGGTCCTCTTTTCGAGCCCCACGCGCGCGTGCCCTCCCCGCCGGGACCGCGCCGCTCCCTAGCATCAGGGACATGTCGGGCATCTCGGGCTTGCGAACATGGGTGGCGGAGCGTCCTCCGGCGGCGGGCACCGCCGTCATGGCGACCGCCGTCGTCTCCATCGGCCTGCGGCTGGCGGGCGTCGAGGTGGTCTCCCGGATCTTCCTGGTCCTGGCCTGCCTCGCCTGGCTGGCCCTGGCCGGCACCTTCGCGTTCCGGCTGGCGGGGCAGCGAGGACGCTGGGCGGAGGAGTCCCGCGACCCGGCGGCGCTCACGGCGGTGGCGGCCACGGCGGTGCTCGGCACCCGGGTCTCGCTGCTCGGCGTCCAGTCCCTGGCCGGGGCCCTGCTGGCGCTGGCCGCGCTGCTCTGGCCGGTGCTGCTGGTCTCCGTGCTGCGGAACTGGGGGCAGCGCATGCCGGGCACGGTGTTCCTGTGTTGCGTGGCCACACAGGCGCTCGCGGTACTGGCGGCCACCCTGGCCGGGGCCGAGGCGACGGCCTGGCTCGCACACGCCGCGCTGGTGCTGTTCTGGCTGGGCCTGCTGCTCTACGCGCTCGCCCTGCCCCGCTTCGACTCCCGCCAGGTGCTCCAGGGGCCGGGCGACCACTGGATCGCGGGCGGCGCCCTGTCCATCTCGGCGCTGGCCGGAGCCCGACTGATCTCCGCCGACAGCGCCCGGCTGTACCTGTGGAACAAGGACGACAGCGGGGTCCTGCACCAGGTCACCGCGATCCTGCTGGCCCTGGACCTGGCCTGCTACGCGGTACTGGTACTGGCCGAGCTGGCACGCCCCCGCACCCGCTACGGCCTGCTGCGCTGGGCCACCGTGTTCTCGATGGGGATGACGGCGACCGCGACGCTCGCGGTCTCGGCCGCCCTGGACGTCTCCTGGCTCAGCGGGCCGGGCAAGGTGCTGGTCTGGGTGGCGGTCGCCGTATGGCTGGCGGCCGCCGCGGGCGCGGTGCTCGCGGCGCGCGCCGGGCACCGCTGCCCCCGGGAGGCGGGGGCGCCGGACGTCACGTCCACAGCACGGCGATGAAGATGTTCGCCGTGGTCAGGGCGCCGACCAGGCCGAACATCCCCTTGTCGACCGTCTCCTCGTCGCGCTTCACATAGACCAGGCCGAGGATGACGATCAGCAGCGCCAGCTTGATGCCGATCTTGATGTTGTTGACGTGGTGACCGTCCGCCTGGTTGAGGCCCACCAGCACCACACCGGTGACCAGCATGGTGATCGCGCCGTGCAGCATGGCCGGCACGAAGCGCGCGGTACCCCGGCCCATCGCCTTCAGCTGGGTGAGGAAACCGCCGAGCAGCGCGGCGATGCCGATGATGTGCAGGGCGACGAAGACATGGATCAGTACGGTCATGAAAGCCGAGCCTAGTTCCCGACATCCCGTCGGCACCGTACCGGGGGCCGCGTCCTGCGTACGGCTCCGGCCGATCTCACCCTCTCGCGGGGCTCCCCCGCTCCCAGGGGGTGCCTTGTCGATCATGCCGGGCTCGCGACGCCTGGTGCCGCGCCCTGATCCGGCCTGATCGGCAAGAGACCCCCTAGGTCGTGTCCGGAAAGTGGCGCCGTCTGCCCGGAGGGCAGGGCTCGCGGCGTCTGGTGCGTGCACTCGCAAGGCGGAGGGTCGCCCTCGTACTGGGCGTACGAGGACGATCCCGACAACGCCGCGAGGGCACGTGCCAGGCGTCGCGAGCCAGGCGGGACTTTCCGGACACGGCCTAGCACCCCCTGCCTCCCTCGGGTCCCGTCTGCCCCTCTTTGATCATCCGGCTTCGGATGGGCGCCCGTGGCACCGCCGCATCCCGGTCGGACACGGTCACATACAGGCCCGTCGGGGACAGTTCCGTACACGCGTTACCAAGCTGTCACCAATCGGCCTAGCGTCCTCCCCCAGGTGACCGGCTCCCCACAGTCGCCCGGACCAGGGGCGGCAGCCGGACAGCACCGCCGAGGACCGTCCGTCGGCCGCCGTCTCCCCTGTGCGGACGGCCGCCGGACACCGGCCCCGCCAGGGACCGGAGGCCCTCGGCCGCACGAGTCCCATGGAAGGACGTGACGGTCCAGGTGGCAGCGCACCGAAAGCTCCGAGCGCGCTCACTCAGCGGCAACACGGCCCGCACGGCCGCCACTCTCGCCCTGGCGGGAGCGGCCACCGCGACGGCCTTCGACGGAACGGGACACGCCGAGCCGCAACTCACCACCGCCCAGGTCAGGACCCAGGTGGACCGGCTGTACCGGGAGGCGGAGGCCGCCACCGAGAAGTACAACGGCGCCCACGAGAAGGCGAGCGCCGCCCAGCACCGGCTCAACACCCTGCGCGACGAGACCGCCCGTAGGCAGGACAGACTCAACACCGCCCGCGACGCCCTCGGCGCCTCCGCCGCCGCGCAGTACCGCGAGGGCGCGATCGCCCCGAGCTGGCAACTCGCCCTCTCCAGCAGCCCGGACCGCTACCTGGACGACGCCGCCTTCGCCGAACGCGCCGGCCACCACCAGGCCCAGCAGGTGACCCGGGTACGCGCCCAGCTCCGGGAGGTCGAGCGGCTGCGCGGCGCGGCCCGCGTCGAGGCGAAGTCGGTACGGTCCCGGCAGGCGGAGCTGAAGCGGCAGAAGGACGCCGTCACGACCAAGCTCGAGCAGGCCCGGCAACTGCTCGCCCGGCTCACCCCGCCGGAGCGGGAGAAGGCCACCACCGGCACCCGGGCGGTTCAGGTCCGCGCCGCAGGCGGAGGCCGCTCCGCCCCGGCCGGCTCCGGCAGGACGTCCGCCGGCCGGACGACCACGCCGACCGCGCGGCCGGTGCCCGCGCCCACCTCACGCGCCTCGGCCGCCGTCGCCTACGCCTACCGCAAGCTCGGCAGCCCCTACGTGTGGGGCGCGACCGGGCCCAACGCCTTCGACTGCTCGGGGCTGATCCAGGCCGCCTACCGCTCCGCGGGCGTCTCCCTGCCCCGCACCACCTACGCCCAGATCAACGCGGGCCGACGCGTCTCCCGCTCCCAGCTCCAGCCCGGTGACCTGGTGTTCTTCTACTCCGGAGTCAGCCACGTGGGCATCTATGTGGGCAACGGCCGCATGATCCACGCGCCCAACCCCTCGGCGCCGGTCCGGGTCGCCCCCATCGACCAGATGCCGTTCGCGGGGGCCACCCGGGTGGCCTAGGGGGTGCGTCGGGGATGTCCCGGGGATACGTCGGGGTCAGACCAGCCGGCGGGCCGTGGCCCAGCGGGTCAGCTCGTGCCGGTTGGACAGCTGGAGCTTGCGCAGCACCGCGGAGACATGGGACTCGACCGTCTTCACCGAGATGAAGAGCTGCTTGCCGATCTCCTTGTAGGCGTAGCCGCGCGCGATCAGCCGCAGCACCTCACGCTCGCGCTGGGTGAGGCGGTCGAGGTCCTCGTCGACCGGCGGGGCGTCGGTGGAGGCGAACGCGTCCAGCACGAACCCGGCCAGCCGGGGCGAGAAGACCGCGTCGCCCTCCTGCACCCGGAAGATCGAGTCGATCAGGTCGGACCCGGTGATGGTCTTGGTGACATAGCCGCGCGCCCCGCCCCGGATCACCCCGATCACGTCCTCCGCCGCGTCGGACACGGAGAGCGCGAGGAAGCGCACCGGCTGCTCGGGGTCCGCCATCAGGGCCGCGCTGCGCCGGAGCACCTCGACCCCGCCGCCGCCGGGCAGATGGACATCGAGGAGGACCACCTCGGGCCGGGTCCGGGTGATGACCGAGACCGCCTGGTCGACGTCCGGCGCCTCTCCGACCACCTCGACCCCGGTCCGCGCGGTCTGCCCGATCTCCGCCTGCACACCGGTACGGAACATGCGGTGGTCGTCCACGAGCACGACACGCACATGGCGCCCGACCGCACCCTCGGTGCCCTCGGCCACCTCCGCCTCCCCCGTCGTGCCGTTCGCCTCGGTCGCATCGCTCATGCCGTCTTCTCCGCCCTCTCCATCTCCAGCTCGACTTCCGTGCCGCCGTCCGGCACCGGCCGCAGCCGGGCCGTACCGCCGTTGCGTTCCATGCGCCCGATGATCGACTCCCTGACCCCCATGCGGTCGGCGGGTATGGAGTCGAGGTCGAAGCCCGGACCCCGGTCGCGGACGGACACGAAGACCCTACGGCCCTCGACCTCCGCGTAGACCTGTACGGCGCCGCCCTCGCCACCGTACTTGGCGGCGTTCACCATCGCTTCGCGCGCGGCCTGCATCTGCGCGGTCGTCCGGTCGTCCAGCGGGCAGTCGCCCACCACGACGACCTCTATGGGCACGCCGTGCTTGTCCTCCACCTCGGCCGCGTTGCGCCGCACCGCCTCCGCGACCGTGTCCGGCTCGTCGGCCTCGTCCTTGCCGGTGCCCTCCGGCTTGTACAGCCAGGTGCGCAGGTCCCGCTCCTGCGCGCGGGCCAGGCGGCGCACCTCCCCGGCGTTGTCCGCGTTGCGCTGTATCAGGGTCAGGGTGTGCAGCACGGAGTCGTGGACGTGCGCGGCGACCTCGGCCCGCTCCTGGGCGCGGATGCGCATCAGCCGCTCCTCGGACAGGTCCTGCGTCACGCGCACGAGATAGGGGCCCGCGAGCAGGGTGATGCCGACCAGCACGGCGAGCGCCGCCTCCAGCACCGCGCCCAGGTGGGCCGCGGACACCTGCATCACGAAGATCGCGGAGACCCCGGCGGTGACCAGCAGCACGCCCACGGCCGCCCGGAGCAGGGTGAGGGTGCGCCGGCGGCCGCCGACCTCGACCCAGCGGGCCCGGCGGGCGTTGTCCGCCTGCCGCCACACCAGGGCGACACCGGCCGCGACCAGCACCACCGGCACCAGATACGCCTTGGCGGTGTTGGTCAGGTTGACGCTGCCCAGGAAGACCATGGACACGATGACCATGAGGAGCAGCGCGACCATCTGCCCCTTGTCCGGCTTGCGGGCGACGAGTCTGCGCCGCCCCTCCGGCGAGGTCTCGGTGCCGACCAGCGAGGCCGGCTTGTGGTCGCCCACCCCGCCGACGCCGAGCGGCACGAAGAACCAGAACGCGGCGTACAGCAGCGCGCCGAGCCCGTTCGCCATGAACAGGCCGACGAAGGCGAGCCGCACCCACACCACGGGCAGCCCGAGATGCCCGGCGAGCCCCCGCGCCACCCCGCCCAGCCAGCGGCCGTCACCGCTGCGGTAGAGCTTGCGCGGCGGCCGCGGGTCTTCGAGGGGGAGTGCTGCGGCGTCCGGCATGCCACCGATGGTCACACGGCGGCGGGGGCCCGGGCATCAGGGTCGTCCCCCGAGACTCCCCTGATCTTCATCAGGGTTTCCCCCGGCTCTGCGGGCCGGTCCGGGCCGGGACCCCGACTCGGAGTCGAACATCTCCCCCGCTCGTCTCAGGGACGATTTCAGGGTTCGACCAGGGTCGGCCCGACTGCCCACACGGCTCCCGGCCCGTCACCATGGACACATGACGGATCACGAGCACGCCGGGACCGGTCCAGGACCCGGCAGCGGCCCCGCGGGAGAGCGGGGCGCGGAGAAAGGGGGTGGAGCGGTGAGGGACACGGGAGAAGCGGAGACCCCGGCGAGGAACCGCGCCGCCGAGACCCCCCGGCGCTTCCGCCGCGACCGTCGGCACAAGATGATCGCGGGCGTGTGCGCGGGCCTCGGCCGGCACACGGACATGGACCCGGTGATCTTCCGCATCACCCTGGCCGTGCTGGCCGCGACCGGCGGCATCGGCCTGATCTTCTACGGCTTCGCCTGGCTCCTCGTGCCGTACGACGACGAGGAGGAGAACGAGGTACGCAAGCTGCTGACCGGCCGGGTCGACGGGCAGGCGCTGGCCGCCGTCCTGTTCGCCCTGATCGGCTGCGGCGTCATCCTGACCACCCTGCGCAACGGCGGGGTGCTGACCTTCGCCGTGGTCCTCTCCCTGCTGCTGGCCGGCGCCGGGTACTGGTCGCGGCACCGCGCCGCCACCGACCCGGACCCCTCCCCGAGCGACGAGCCGAAGCCGGCCAAGGGCAACCCCATAGCCGCGCAGGCGGCGGCCGACGCCCCGCCGGAGACCCAGGCACCGCCGATCTACTACAGCGGGCCCTCCTGGTGGCGGGACCCGATCGTCAAGGACGGCACCCACGTCGGCGGCACCGGGTACTTCTGGGGCCCGAGCGACGACTACGAGCAGCACGTCTCGCCCTCCCCGCCCATCGAATTCGTCATGCAGCTCCCCTGGCCCCACTCCCTCGCCGGGCGCACCCCGCCCGACAAGCGCCCCAAGCCCCGGGGACCGCGCTGGATCAGCGGCTGGTTGTTCCTGCTGGCGCTGCTGGCGGGCTATGCCGGCGGCAGCCGTACCTGGGAGACGCGTCCGCTGGCGACCAGCCTCCAGACCGGGCTGGCCTGCGCCCTGGTGGTGTTCGGGCTGGGGATAGCCGTCAGCGCCTTCCTGGGGCGCACGGGAGGCGGGTCCGCCTTCCTGGCCCTGGTGACGGCGCTGCTGCTGGCCGGAAGCGCGGTCATGCCGAGCGATGTCACCTCGCACTGGCGGCAGACGGCCTGGCGTCCGGCGGCCACGGCGGAAGTCCAGCCCGTCTACGAACTGGGGTCCGGCTCCGCCACCCTCGACCTGACCAGGGTGCGCCTGGCCAAGGACCAGACGGTGTCCACCCGGGCGGGACTGGGAGCGGGCCGGCTGCGCGTGATCGTCCCGGCGGACGCGGCGGCGGTGCTGAGCATCGACGTGGGGGTGGGCGACATCCGGCTGCCGGGTGACGACACGAAGGACCTGGACGTGCGGCCGGGCCGGCACGAGACGACGAATCTGGCGCCGGACAAGGGCGCGAAGGGGGCCGGTGTGCTGCGGATCGGCCTGCATGTGGGCATAGGACAGGTGGAGGTCAGCCGTGCTGCGTCATGAGTTCCAGCCCGGCCGGCTGGTCGGCGGGGTCTGCCTGACCGTCGCGGGCGCCCTGTACCTGGGGGACGCGCGCGGGCTGTGGGACATCCCGTGGTTCACGGCGATCCCCCTGGCCGTCGGCGGCCTGTTCCTGGCGGGCGCGACCACCGTCCTCACCCGCGCCCTGCGCGGACGCGGCGGCGCGGAGGAGAAGAAGACCGAGCCCCCGGCCCGGTCCGGCCCGCCGGGCGGGGCCCGCCGTCCCGGCTAGCGGTACCCGCCCGACCGGCGTCGGCGCCGGTCCCGCAGGGAGGCGTCGACGGAGAGATAGGGGGTGCCCGCGAGGACGAGGGGGAGCCAGGCCATCAGGTAGGCGAGGTCGTTGCCGTAGTAGTACGGGCTGGAGGCCCAGCTCACCGTCAGCCACAGGCTCAGCGAGATCAGCGCGCCGCCGAGGGCGGCCAGCCGGCCGAGGAGTCCGATCAGGATGCCGATGCCGACGGCCAGCTCACCGAAGGCGATGGCGTAGCCGAAGCCGACGGGGCTCTTGAGGGCCAGGTCGACCAGGGCCGGGATGGCGGAGGAGTCCCGGACCCCGCGCATCGTGTCGCCGAGCGAACCGGCGCCGGCGGCCTTCATGAAGGCGCTGTCGGTGATCTTGTCCAGGCCGGCGTAGACGAAGGTGACGCCGAGGAAGATCCGGAGTGGCAGGAGGGCGTAACGGGTGGCGGCCGCCCGCCAGTCACGGTCTCCGTCGAGATGGGAGGTGCGCGTGTCCGTCCGCATACCGTGAGTCATCACTGCTAGCCGCCTCTCGCCCGCCGTCCCGGACCCCTCACCCGACGATACGTATGACGAAGGGGGCCGGTTCAATCCTCCCCGGCCGATTTTCCGGATATCGGTGCAGCGTACGGGGGGTCAGTCCGTCACCTCGATGGGGTACCGGTTGGTGGCCGGTCCCGCCGCCGTGATCACCTGCACCTCCACCGCGCCGGGCTCCACCTCGACCGGGACCGGCACGGTGAGGACGCTGTCGGTGGGGTTGCGGAAGCCGCCGGGGACAGGGATCAGCGGCACATGGACGTCGACCGCGCCGATGCGCACGACCATGCGGGCGAGCCGGTCGGCACCCTGGGCGCCGGGCGGGACGAAGCCGGTGCCGCGGATCTCAATGTCGTCCCCGGTGCGGATCGGCCCGTCCAGGTCGCCGGGCTCGCGGGCCCGGACCACGGAGAGCACCACCGGACGGCCGCCCTCGGCGTACTTGCCCGCCAGGTAGGTGGCCGCCGAGATCAGCACCAGCACGGCCAGCCCCCAGGGCAGGTCGGGAAGCTGGTCCGGGCGGCGGCCGAGGCGGACGGCGGCGAAGACCAGGGCGACGGCGCTGACGACGACGTACTGGATGTCGGCGAAGGCACCCCGGCCCGCGTCGTCGGTGAGCAGGTCGGCCGCGCGCGGCCGGTGTGCCGGGACCTTCTGGAGCCGCTGGCCGAGGACGCGCAGCCCGACCACCCGGCGTACCAGGACGGCGATGCCGCACACCACGGCGAGGACGGTCACCACACCGGCGCCGCGCGCGAGGTCGAGACCGGTGAGGAGGGAGTCGCGTTCGGCGGGGTCGGAGGCGGCGGCGAGGCGGCCCGCGAGCAGCAGGACGGCGTAGGCGACGAACAGGACCCAGCAGGCGGCGACCGTGCGCGAGGTGGACATCCGGTTGTCCTCGCCGATCATCGGGGCCAGCGCCCCGCCGCGCGCCCGGTGGAGGAAGCCGGCGAGGGTCAGCGCGCACGCGACGGCGACCGCGGCGAGCAGTCCGGCGGTGCGGGCGCTGCTCCAGCCCGCGCCGATCGCGGTGAGCGCCTGGGCGAGCAGCAGGATCACCACGGCGCCCCAGGCCAGGAAGGCGGTGCGGGTCCAGAGACCGGCGAGCCAGGCATCGCCCTCGGCGCGGCCGCGTTCGGCGACCGCCTCGGCGCGCTGGGCGAGTTCGGCGGAGATCCACTGCCGGGACGCCGAGGCGGAGTGCGCCACGGCCGAGGGCAGCCCGCGTCCGGCTGCGAACTCGTCGCGGCGCTGCCGGAAGGCCGCGACGGCCCGCCGGTGCCCCTCACGTGCCCCGTGCGGGCAGTCCCCGCACGCACAGCCGCCCCCGTGGGCCCCCGCGCCGTCCGCCGCGCCCTGCCTCGCCTCCTGCACCGCCACGACCGACGCCCGCCTTCCCCGCTGCCCGAGATCCCGGAATGCGGCCGTCACGCACGGTGCGTGCGGTGGCCGAGCAACTCCCCTGTGAACAAGGCGAATTGTGCCCTACCCCGGGCACCTCGGGTTCGCCGGTCCGCGCAGGGCGGAAAGGACCGCCCATCCTGCTGACCCACTCGCACGCCCGTGCGGGAGGCTCAGCTCAGCAGGTCGGGTTCGCTGCGGCTGATGTCCTGCCACAGGGGCTGGTAGTTGATCCAGGCCACCAGGTCCCCGCCGAGCTGTTCGCGGGTGGCGACGGCCTGCCGGTGCTCGATGAGGACGGGGCGCCCGGCGGCCTCGGCGGTGAGCTGGACCCGGCAGGAGCGTTCCATGGACATGAACCACCAGGCGGCCGCGTCGACCGAGTCGCCGACGGTGAGCAGGCCGTGGTTGCGCAGCACCAGGGCCTTGTTGGAGCCGAGCACCGAGGCGATGCGGCGGCCCTCCTCGGCGTCGACGGTGACACCGGTGTAGGCGTCGTAGAGCGCGGTGTCCTCGTAGAAGGCGCAGCTCTCCTGGGTGATGGGGTCGGGGACCTCGCCGAGCGAGGCGAGCGCGCGGCCGTACGTGGAGTGGCAGTGGGCGACGGCGACGACGTCCGGGCGGGCCGCGTGGACCGCCGCGTGGACGGTGAAGGCGGCCTGGTTGACGTGGTAGCCGCCCTCGACGACCTGCCCGTCCTGGTTGGCCAGGACCAGATCGCTCACCGTGACGTGCTTGAAGGGCATCCCGAAGGGGTTGACCCAGAAGCAGTCGCTGAACTCCGGGTCGCGGGCGGTGATGTGGCCCGATACGCCGTCCTCGAACCCGGCGCGCCCGAAGAGGCGCAGGGCGCCCGCGAGGCGTTCCTTGCGGTGACGGCGTTCCTCGTCGACCGACTCGTGCATGGGCGGCATGGCGAACCGCAGCTTGTCGGTGGGCAGCGGCGAGGGAGGGGTGGGCCGGTGCATGGGTCCTCCAGCGCTGGGGTGCTTTACGGACCGGAAGTTACCGTCGGGTGGCGGGGTACCAAAAGGGGCCGGGACAGCGAAAAAGAGGTGGAACGGCCGGAGCCGTTCCACCTCGGGCGGTGCCGGTCAGCGGACCGGCACCCGGGTCACTCCCACTCGATGGTGCCCGGCGGCTTGGAGGTCACGTCGACGACGACGCGGTTGACGTCGCGGACCTCGTTGGTGATCCGGGTGGAGATCTTCGCCAGCACGTCGTAGGGCAGCCGGGACCAGTCGGCGGTCATGGCGTCCTCGGAGGAGACCGGGCGCAGCACGATCGGGTGGCCGTAGGTGCGGCCGTCGCCCTGGACGCCGACCGAGCGGACGTCGGCGAGCAGCACGACCGGGCACTGCCAGATCTCGCGGTCCAGACCGGCGGCGGTCAGCTCCTCACGGGCGATGGCGTCGGCCTCGCGCAGCAGGTCCAGGCGCTCCTTGGTCACGTCCCCGACGATGCGGATGCCGAGACCGGGGCCGGGGAAGGGCTGGCGCTGGACGATCTCCTCGGGCAGGCCCAGCTCCTGGCCCACCATGCGGACCTCGTCCTTGAACAGCTTGCGCAGCGGCTCGATGAGCTGGAACTCGAGGTCCTCGGGGAGGCCGCCGACGTTGTGGTGGGACTTGATGTTGGCGGTGCCGGTGCCGCCGCCGGACTCGACCACGTCCGGGTACAGGGTGCCCTGGACCAGGAACTCCACGGCCGGGCCCTCGTCCGCGATGATCTCGGCCTGGGCCTGCTCGAAGACGCGGATGAACTCGCGCCCGATGATCTTCCGCTTCTCCTCGGGGTCGGAGACCCCGGCGAGCGCCTTGAGGAAGCGCTCCTCGGCGTCGACCACCTTGAGCTGGACGCCGGTGGCGGCGACGAAGTCCTTCTCGACCTGCTCGGTCTCGCCCTTGCGCATCAGGCCGTGGTCGACGTAGACGCAGGTGAGCTGGGAGCCGATGGCCTTCTGCACCAGGGCCGCGGCGACGGCGGAGTCCACGCCGCCGGACAGACCGCAGATGGCGCGCTTGTCGCCGACCTGCTCGCGGATCGCGGCGACCTGCTCGTCGATGACGTTGCCCGTGGTCCAGGACGGGGTCAGGCCCGCGCCCCGGTACAGGAAGTGCTCCAGCACCTGCTGGCCGTGCGTGGAGTGCATGACCTCGGGGTGGTACTGGACGCCGTAGAGCTTCTTCTCGTCGTTCTCGAAGGCGGCGACCGGGACCACGTCGGTGGAGGCGGTGACGGTGAAGCCCTCGGGGGCGGCGGAGCAGGCGTCGCCGTGGGACATCCACACGGGCTGCTCGTCCGGGGTGCCCTCGAACAGGGTGGAGCCGGACATCGAGACGTGCAGGCCGGTACGGCCGTACTCGCGGGCGCCGCTGTTGTCGACGGTGCCGCCGAGGGTCTGCGCCATCAGCTGGAAGCCGTAGCACATGCCGAAGACGGGGACGCCGGCCTCGAAGAGGGCGCCGTCGAGCTGCGGGGCGTTCTCCTCGTAGACCGAGGAGGGGCCTCCGGAGAGGATGATCGCCGCGGGGTTCTTGGCGAGCATCTCGGCCACCGGCATGCTGCTGGGCACGATCTCGCTGTAGACCCGCGCCTCGCGGACGCGACGGGCGATGAGCTGGGCGTACTGCGCGCCGAAGTCGACGACCAGAACGGTGTCGGGGGCGTCGGCAGACTGGGTCGCTGATGACACGGGGTGCCTTCCGGCGGTGGGGCGGGGGTCTGTATGACCGATTCTAACGGGGTGGGCGCCGACCCCCTCCCGGACGCCGGAGGGCGCTGTCCACAGGCGGTCCGGGGTGACCGGTGGTCGTGGCATACTGACCCCGTGTTCACCCAGACGACGTTCTTCTTTACCTATGGCACCGGGCCCGCCGGCTGCCATGGTCGTCTCGCTTGAGCACATAACAAGCGACTTCCGACAGGCGCTCCGGGCCGACAAGGCCCGGAGCGCCTGTCGTCTTTTCCGGGTCCTGCCGGTCCGGGGCGGCCATCAGCCACCAGGAGCCCCGCATGACCACCGCCACCTCGCACACCGAGCCCGAGCGGACCATCGACGACGCCCGGACGCAAATCGACGCCCTCGACGACCGGATCATCGGCCTCGTCCAGGAGCGGATGGCCGTCTCCGCCGTCGTCCAGCAGACCCGGATCGCCACCGGCGGCCGCCGGGTGAGCCTGTCCCGCGAGATGGAGATCCTCGGCCGCTACCGGGACGCCCTCGGCAAGCCGGGCACCGCGCTCGCCATGACCCTGCTGGAGCTGTGCCGGGGTCGCATCTGAGTTCGGTGCCGCTCTCACCCGTACGGCGCGTGACCGGCTCGCGCACCGCTTCGTTGAGCCCGATGTCCGTGCCAGCCAGGGGCGGGCCCGACAGAACCACGCGTGGCTCGCCGGGGCGATGAGGCGTACGGGTCGTGCCGTACGCCGTGGGACCTCGTCCCGGAACAGTGACCGGACGGCAGGGGACAGCAGCCCGGTCACCCAAGAGAACGGCCGGCTCCGGGGACGCCCGGGGCCGTCCGGCGGACAACTGCACACATGAACCCGTGCCGGACCGGGCGGGCCGTGGACGCCTCAGGGCGTGCGGCACGCAGCGCACCCTCCCCTGTCCCCCGCGCAATCCCCGGCACCGCTTCCCCCCGGCCCCGGCGCATCCCTGACGCCGGCGCCGACGACAAGGGCCCCGCGGCCGAGCCCGGGGCCCTTCGTCATGCCTGGCACACATGTGATCGAGACCACACCGGAATACGGGCCCCCGGTACAACCCCAAGGCGTCCTCACGCATCGAACCAGGCACCGGGATCAAGAAAACGGTGAGAATCGAGGGACCTGCGTTCGGAGGGGGACGCAGGTCCCTCTCTCTTTGCCCGTCGTCTCTTTGCCCGTCGCGGGTTCAGCCCTTCTTGCGCGGCACCTCGGGCACCGCCAGCAGCGGCAGCCGCAGCGCGCCGAAGGCGTCCGCCGGGACCGCGGGCGTACGCGGCGCCACCGCCTCCAGCCGCTCGTACCCCGCCCCCTGTGCCGGCCGTGGGTCCTCCTCGCCCTTGTTCGGCCAGAACGACATGGCCCGCTCGGCCTGCGCGGTGATCGTCAGCGACGGGTTCACGCCCAGGTTGGCGGAGACCGCCGCCCCGTCCACCACAGAGATGCCGGGGTGCCCGTACAGCCGGTGGTACGGGTCGATCACGCCGGTCTCGGCGGAGTCACCGATGGGGCAGCCGCCGAGGAAGTGCGCGGTCAGCGGGGTGCCCATCAGCTCGCCGACGTTGCTGCCCGCGAAGCCGTTGATCTCGGCGGCGAGCGCGGAGGCGGCCTCGGTGGCGGCCTTGATCTGGGTCGGGTTGGGCGCTCCGTGGCCCTGCCGGGCGGTCAGCAGGCCCTTGCCCACGCCGCCGGGCTTCAGGTACGTCGTCAGGGAGTTGTCCAGCGACTGCATCACCAGGCCGATGATGGTCCGCTCCGACCAGCGCCGGTTGGAGACCGAGCGGACCAGCTGCACCGGGTGCCGGACGGCGTGCGCGAGCCAGCCGAGGACGCGGGAGGAGCCCTCGGCGTAGGGCACCTGGAGGATGGTGAGGCCGCCCATCGAGTTGGAGCCCCGGCCGTAGCGGACCGGCTCGATGTGGGTGTCGGCGTCCGGGTGGACGGAGGACGTGATGGCCACCCCGCGCGTGAAGTCGACCTTCTCCGCGCCGTGCGCCTTGCGGTAGCGCCGGTCGTCGGTCTGGGCGCCGACCAGGGCCTCGGAGTTGGTGCGGGTGAGGTCGCCGAGCCGGGCGCTGAGGTGGGGCAGCAGGTGGTTGGCCTTCATCCGGTGCAGCAGGGTCTGGGTGCCGTAGGTGCCGGCCGCGAGGACGACCCGGCGGGCGGTGAACAGCCGTCCCTGGCCGGTGCGTTTGCGGTCGGTCGGGAGGGTGGCGACCGCGTAGCCGCCGCGTGAGTCGTCGGTGACGGAGACGACGGTGGTCAGCGGGTGCACCACCGCGCCCGCCTTCTCCGCGAGGTACAGGTAGTTCTCGTTGAGGGTGTTCTTCGCCCCGTGCCGGCACCCCGTCATGCACTCCCCGCACTCGGTGCACGCCCGCCGCGCGGGCCCGGCACCCCCGAAGTACGGGTCCGCGACCTGCTCGCCCGGCCGCGCCTTCGCCGAACCGTCGGCGTCCTCGCCGTCCCCGAAGAACACGCCGACCGGCGCCATGTGGAAGGTGTCGCCGACGCCCATCCGCTGCGCCGCCGCCCTCAGGTGCGTGTCGGACGGGGTGGTCGTCGGGTTGAGCCGGACCCCGAGCATCCGCTTGGCCTGGTCGTAGTACGGCGACAGCTCGTCCTGCCAGTCGGTGATGTGCCGCCACTGGGCGTCCTCGAAGAACGGCTTCGGCGGTACGTACAGGGTGTTGGCGTAGTTGAGGGAGCCGCCGCCGACGCCCGCGCCGGCCAGCACCATGACGTTGCCCAGCAGATGGATGCGCTGGATGCCGTACAGGCCGAGCTTCGGGGCCCAGAGGTAGTTGCGCAGGTCCCAGGAGTTGCGGGGCAGGGTGGCCGGGGTGAAGCGGCGGCCCGCCTCCAGGACGCCGACGCGGTAGCCCTTCTCGGTCAGGCGCAGGGCGGTGACCGAGCCGCCGAAGCCGGAGCCGACCACGAGCACGTCGTAGTCGTAACCGTCGTCGCGCCCTTCGCGCCCTTCTTCGGTCCGGGTGGGGACAGTCTTCTCCTGCGGCACGTGCTCTCCTCGTCGAGAACGGGTGGAACGGGCGGATCGGATCAGGAGGGTCAGCGGAAGCGGAGCGCCTTCATCACCTTCAGGCTGCGGCTCATGAAGGCCGCGTACGCGGCGTCGTCCATGCCGAGCGAGGGCGCCATGGGCAGCAGCCGCTGGCGGGCGACGGTCTGGGCCTCGGTGTACTTGAGGATGCCCTCGGAGCCGTGGCGGCGGCCGAGGCCGGAGTCCTTCATGCCGCCCATCGGGGACTGGGCGCTGCCGTACGCGGGGGCGTACCCCTCGTTGACGTTGACCGTGCCGGTGCGCAGCCGGGCGGCGACCTCCAGGCCGCGCTTCGAACCGGACGTCCACACCGAGGCGTTGAGGCCATAGGGCGTGGCGTTGGCGCGCTCCACGGCCTCGTCGTCGGAGCCGAAGCGGTAGACGGAGACGACCGGGCCGAAGGTCTCCTCGGCGCAGACGGACATGGTGTCGTCGACGCCGTCGAGGACGGTCGGCTCGAAGAAGTACGGGCCGATGTCGGGCCGGGCCACCCCGCCCGCGAGCACCTTGGCGCCCTTGGCGACGGCCTCGGTCACATGCGCCTCGACGGCCTTGAGCTGGCGTTCCCCGGCCAGCGAGCCCATGTCGGCGCCGTAGGCCAGGGCGGTGCCGAGCCGCATGGCCTTGGTACGGGCGACGAAGCGCTCCAGGAAGGCGTCGGCGACCGACTCGTGGACGTACAGCCGCTCGATGGAGATGCAGAGCTGTCCGGCCGAGGAGAAGCAGGCGCGGACGGCGCCGGCGGCGGCCTTCTCGATGTCGGCGTCGTCGAGGACCAGCATGGCGTTCTTGCCGCCGAGTTCGAGGGAGACGCCGATCAGGCGGGCGGCGGCGCCCTGGGCGACCTCGCGGCCGGTGCGGGTGGAGCCGGTGAAGGAGACGTAGTCGGCGTGCCGGACGATCTCCGGGCCGACCACCGGGCCCTCGCCCAGGACCACTTGGAAGACCCCGGCGGGCAGTCCGGCCTCGATCAGCAGGTCACGGGCCCACAGGGCGGTCAGGCAGGTCTCGGTGTCGGGCTTCATCACGACCGCGTTGCCGGTGACGAAGGCGGGCAGGGCGTCGCCGACGGAGAGTTCGAGCGGGTAGTTCCAGGGGGCGATCTGGCCCACGACCCCGCGCGGGTGGCGCAGTTCGGTCACCTTGGTCAGGGTCGGCATGGCGCCGGTGTGCCGCTTGGGGCGCAGGTAGGCGGGGGCGCGGCGGCCGTAGTGCCGGGCGGCGACGGTGACGGCCTGCACCTCCTCGTGGGCGTGCAGCCGCGCCTTTCCGGTCTCCAGCTGGATGAGGTCGAGCACCTCCGACTGGCGCTCCAGCAGCAGGTCGTGGAAGCGCAGCAGCACGGCGGCCCGTTCGCGCACCGGGGTGCGCTCCCACACCCGCTGGGCGGCGCGGGCGGCCTCGAAGGCGGCGGCGACGTCGTCCGGGGTGGACTCGGGCAGGTCGGCGAGCTTGGCCCCGGTGAGCGGGGAGTGGTTGCTGGTCCGGCCCGAGCCGGTGACGCCCTTGGTGAGCTGGGCCAGCAGCTCGGGGGTGACCACGTCGGCGGCGGTGCGCACGCCCTCGGGGGCCGGGGCGATCGGGTTGGTGCCGGTGACTTCCGGGGCCTGCGAGTCCGTCATGAGCGGCAGGGTATGCCGGTGGCTTCCCCTTTGGGTACCCGTCGGTAACGGGGTTTCACCGGCCGCACACATTCCGCCAGTGATCACTGGCGGCAAACGTGCTGATCAGCGCGTTGTCGGCCCGGTCACTCGGCGCCGGGTTTTTTCGACAGCAGCAGTCCGAGGGCCGCGAGCGGGGTCCGGCGGACGGCCGGGGCCGGGGTCACGACGGTCCGCGCGGGCTCCGGGACGGGTGCGGGTTCCGGCTCCCCGGCCCGGACTCCGCCGTGTCTCTCCAGCTCCGCCGCCACCTCCGCCGCGTCCGGCCGGGCGTCGGGGTCCGGGATGCGCAGGCTCTCCAGCAGCGGGGCGAGCGGGCCGGGGGCGCCGTCCGTCATGGCGGCGAGCAGCGCGCCGAGTGACCACAGGTCGGAGGCGGGACCGGCACCCCGCCCGGACGCCCGCTCCGGCGCGACGAACCCCTCGGGGGCGTCCTCGGTGTGCCCGTCGCCGATCCCGAAGTCGGTGACGACCACGCGCCCGGTGCCGGACTCGATCAGCACGTTGGCGGGCTTGATGTCCCGGTGCACGATGCCGACGGCGTGCGCGGCGCGCAGCGCGCCCAGCACGGCCAGCCCGATCCGTGCCGCCTCGGCGGGCGGCAGCGGACCGCGCCCCACGGTCTCGCGCAGCGACTCGCCCTCGACCCACTCCATGACGATCCAGGGCGGCTGGTCCTCACCGGCCACGTCGAGGACCCGTACGGCGGACGGATGGCGCACCCGCGCGACGGCGCCGGCCTCGCGCCGCAGCCGGTGCGCGGTCCGTCCGGCCTCCTCAGTCGCCGGACCGCCGGGCAGCCGGGGCTTTTTGACGGCGACCACGGACCCGTCCCGCTCGTCGCGGGCGCGCCAGACGGTGCCGGTCGGCCCGGCGCCGACCGGTTCGAGGAGCCGGTAGCGCCCGCCGAGCAGGGGTTCGCCGTGCGGGGGTGCGCCGTCGTCACTCATGCCCCATCAGTACCGCGCGCACCCGGCGCTTGTCGACGCGCATGCACGCCGTCAACTCGGCTGGTTTCAGGGCTTGTCGAAGCGCACTCCGGCGATCGCCTGCCGGGCCACCTCACGGCCCCGCGCGGTGAAGTCGCCCTTGCCCGGATAGCCGACGACGAGCTTGTACATGTCGCCCGAGGCGGTCCGGTAGTAGAAGAGCTGGAGTTCGCGCGGCAGCGGGTTCTGCGTGTCGTCGGTGGTGTAGGAGACGGTGTTCCGCGCCGCCTTCCGCCCCTGGTACGTGGCCGAGCCGTCCGGCTTCGTCCTCGCGCCGCCCGGCATGTCGAGCTGGTACGCGCCGTCCTTCTTGAACTTCTCGTCGTCGGCGTACATCTGGGCGGCCGCGTTGCTCTGGATGCCGCTCAGGGAGTCGTCCCCCTTGCGGTCCAGGCTCAGCACGACGGAGACGGCACCGCTCCAGTCGGAGTAGGACACCCAGTCCTTGTCGGTGTCGTCCTTCTCGGGGACCTTCACCTGGTAGCTCTCCGGGACGGCGAGGGTGGCGCCCAGCGCGGGCGTCTGCCGGTCGGTCCAGCCGTCCGGCAGCGGGCCCGCGAACGGGTCGGCGAGCACCAGCCAGCCCACGGTCGCGGCCACCACCACGGCCGCCCCCGCCGCGAGCCACGTCTTCCTGCCCGGCCGCCACCTGGGTGCGGCCATCGTGCGCGGCGGCGGCGCGGGGGGCCGTACGGCGGCCTCCAGCAGGGCGCGTACCTGGGGTGCCGTCGGACGGGCGGCCGGGTCCTTGCGGAGCAGACCGTCGATGACCTCGGCCAGCGGGCCCCGCGCGGCGGGCGGCGCGGGGGTGGCGTGCAGGACGGACTGGAGGGTGGCCGGGGTGTTGCTGCGCCGGAACGGCGACACGCCCTCGGTCGCCGTGTACAGGACCACGCCGAGGGACCACAGGTCGCTCGCCGGTCCCGGCCGCCGCCCCAGCACCCGCTCCGGCGCGGTGTACTCGGGCGAGCCGACGAAGCCGCCGGTGTCGGTGAGCTGGGTCTCGCCCTCGATCTGGGCGATGCCGAAGTCGGTGAGGACGACCCGGTCGTGCCGGCCCAGCATGACGTTGTCCGGCTTCACGTCCCGGTGCAGGACGCCCGCCGCGTGCGCGGTCTCCAGCGCGCCGAGCACGTCGAGGCCGATCCGGGCCGCCTCGCGCGCGTCCAGCGTGCCCTCCTGGAGGGCGCTGCCGAGGGAGCGGCCGTGCACCAGCTCCATGACGATCCAGGGGCGTCCGTCGACCACGGCGACGTCGTGCACGTCGACCACGGACGGGTGGTCGAGGCGGGCGGCGGCGCGGGCCTCGCGGCGCATCCGCTCGAAGACGGTGGCGCGTTCGCGCTCGGAGAGGTGCTCGGGCACCCGGGGTTCCTTGACGGCCACCTCGCGCTCCACCGTCTCGTCCCGGGCCCGCCACACCGTGCCCATCCCGCCGTGCCCGAGCTTGCCGAGCAGCCGGTACCGCCCGGCGATCAGCCGCCCGGCACCGGGTTCCCTCGGCGGCTCGGGCGCCTGCGCCGGTACCGGCGGCCGCTCGGGCGCCTCGTCCGGCGGGCGCAGTACAAAACTCGTCGTGTCGTCGGCCGCGCGGCCGACTCCCCCGTCGCTGCTCATGGTTCATGCCTACCAAGCGGTCCGCGCCCCCAGCCAGGGGGATCGGAAACCGGTCACAGAGCCGTGACCGAGCGGGGATGCCCTCAAGGGGCCGTGACGGTGAAGGTGTCCACGGCCACGTCGAAGTGCTCGCGCGCCTCGCGCACCCGGCCGGACGGGCCCGACACCCACACGTCGTACATCCGGCCGCCCTCCTCCCAGCACAGGTCGTAGGTGTGCCGGGGGCCCTCGGCGGCGGTGTAGCCGTTCCAGGTGAACTCCCAGAGGGCGGCCGGGTGTTTCTCGTGGCTGGTCTCGGTGACGCGGCCGTCGCGGTAGCCGGGGTTGCTGTCCGCGCCCTCGGCCGCGAGGCGTTCCAGGACGGCGGCGGGGCCGCCCGGTTCCGGCGGGGAGATCTTGATGCCGAGGCGGAAGGCGCCCCCGGCCGAGAGGTAGAAGACGCGCTCGCCCTGCCGTTCGCGGGTGAAGCCCTCGGGCACCGCCAGGGCGAAGCCCGCCGGGTCGCGGACGGTGCGGTAGCCGGAGGGCGCCTGGGTGCCGGTGGGGCCCGGGGTGCGGGAGGCGGAGGGGGCGCCGGGCGCGTCGTCGCCGCCGCCCCGGTGCTCGTGGACCATCAGCACCGCCGCCGACACCGCCGCTCCGGCCACCGCGGCGACCAGCAGGGCCGCGATCAGCCGGGCCCGTCTCCGGGACGCCGGCGCGGTGGGGCTCCGCGGGGGCTCGGGCGCGGCCGGCGGCGTGTCGGCCTTGGCGCCGCGTACCCCGCCGAGCAGCCGGAGCGTGCGCGCGGCGGCGGGGACCCCGGACGCGGGCGGCATGCTGCCGGTCTCCAGGTACGTACGCAGCATGCGCTCGGCGTCGGCCGCGCCGAGCCGCAGCTCGGGGTCGCGCTCCAGCAGGCCCCGGACGACGGGGAGCAGCGGGCCGGCCTCGGCGGGCGGCCGGATCTCGTCGGTGACGACGGCGTGCAGGATGCCGCCGAGCGAGTCGCGCCGGAAGGGCGACTCGCCGCTGAGCGCGGCGCACAGCAGCGCGCCCAGCGACCACAGGTCGGAGGCGGGCCCGCCGCGCAGCCCCGACATCCGCTCCGGGGCGGTGTATTCGGGCGAGCCGACGAAGGACCCGGTCTCGGTGAGCGTCGTCGCCCCGGCGACCCGGGCGATGCCGAAGTCGGTGAGCACCACCCGGTCGGTGCCGGACTCCAGGAGCACGTTGGCGGGCTTGATGTCCCGGTGCAGCACCCCGGCCGCGTGCGCGGTGGCCAGCGCGCTCAGCAGGTCGGCGCCGATCCGGGCGGCCTCGGCGGCCTCCACCGGGCCGCCTGCGGCGATGCGCTCGGCGAGCGAGCAGCCGTCGATCAACTCCATTACGAGGTAGGGGCGTTCGTCCTGCTCGACCACGTCGTGCACCACGATGATGTGCGGGTGCCGCAGCTGCGCGACCGCCCGCGCCTCCCGGAAGGAGTGCTCCCGGCGCCTGCGCGCATCGGCCTCGGACAGCGAGTCGTCCAGGGTGAGTTCCTTGACGGCCACCTGACGGCCCAGCACCAGATCGTCGGCCCGCCAGACGACACCCATCCCGCCGCGACCGATGCGCGCCTCAAGGCGGTAACGGCCCGCGACCACACGGAGGTCGTGCCCCTCGGTCCCCATACCGCCCATCATGCCGCACCGGACCCACCCCCTCCGGGGCGCTGACCGGCCAAGGTACGTACGTGGCGGCCGTCAGCCCTCCTGGAAGCTCCGCAGGATGGAGGTGAACTGCTCCTTGGTGGTGTCCCAGTCGTCGGCCGGGGAGGACGCGTAGATGGCGTACTCGGTGTCGTCGGCCTTCATGTAGCCGACGTCGATGGCGTGGTACGGGCCCGGGAAGTAGTGGGGGCCGTCCTTGGCCAGGGCGTTCCAGGTGTACTCCCAGCGGGCGCCCGGCTCGTCGCGGAACACCTCCTCCTTGAGGACCAGCCGCTTGTACTCCAGCAGCCGGGGCGAGACCCGCTGGTCGAGGTCGGTCAGGTGCTCGTAGGAGGTGCGGAAGTCGGGGTCGGTGTCGACGGCCACCCGTACGAGGTGCTTGCCCTTGTCTGGCGAGTAGTCGACCTGGCGGATGCCGTCCTGGTCGATGGAGACGGACCGCTTCCAGCCCTTGGGCAGGGAGAGGCTGAAGCCGACCGGATCGTCGTACCGCTGCCAGCCGTCGGGGGCGGTGCCGGCGCTGTTCGTGGCCGACGCGGACGGGCTCCTGGTGGGGTCGCCGCCCTTGCCGTCGGTGTGGTGGCCGCCGCCCCACTGGAGGTAGCCGACGGCCAGGCTCGCGCCGAAGACCAGGACGGCCGCGGCGGCCAGGGCGAGCATCCGGGTGCGATGGCCGCGCCGGGCCGGGGCGACCGGGGTGACGGCTGTGTCGCGGGTCGCGGGGGCGGGGTTCTGCGGGGGCGGGGCGAACATTGGCGCGGTCTGTGTCGCGCGGCCCGCTGCCGCGTCGTCCAGCATGCGCTCGGCCGTGGCCAGGTCGGGGCGGCGGGCCGGGTCCTTGTGGAGCAGGGCGGCGATGACGGGGGCGAGGGCGCCGGCCTCGCGGGGCTCCTCGGCGTCCTCCTCCACGACGGCCTGCATGGTGCCCAGCGCCGAGGTGCGGCGGAAGGGCGAGCGGCCCTCGACGGCGGTGTACAGCGTCGCCCCGAGCGCCCACAGGTCGGAGGCGGGGCCGGGGTCGTGACCGCGTATGCGCTCCGGCGCGAGGTAGTCGACCGAGCCGACGACCTCACCGGTACGGGTGATGGTGCTGTCACCCTCTATCTGCGCGATGCCGAAGTCGGTGAGCAGCACCCGGCCGTCCCCGCCCAGCAGGACGTTGCCCGGCTTCACATCGCGGTGCAGCACCCCCGCCGTGTGCGCCGCGCGCAGCGCCCGCAGCACCCACAGCCCGATCCGCGCGGCCTCGCGGGGCTCTATCCGCCCGCGCTCCTTGACCGCGTCGGCCAGCGACTCGCCCTCGACCAGCTCCATCACGATCCACGGGCGGCCGTCGTGCTCCAGCACGTCGTGCACGGTGACGACGGCGGAGTGGTTGATGCGCGCGGCGGCGCGGGCCTCGGCGCGGGTACGGGCCAGCAGCACGTGCTGGTCGCTCTCGGCGACGTACAGCGCCGCGGTCAGCTCCTTGACGGCGACCTTCCGGTGCAGCACCTCGTCATGGGCGCGCCACACCCGTCCCATGCCGCCGCTGCCGATGGAATCGGTGAGCCGGTAGCGGCCCGCCACCAGCTGGCCCTGCATCTGATTCACGTTGCCCCGCAATGCTCTTGTCAGGGTCAGACTATGGACCGGCCCCCGCCCAGGGAACCGGCGGGGTGCCACGGAATCCGCACTGTGACGGTTGTCGCTTCCGCACAACGGGCGCAACCGAACGGCCGCTTCCGCAACGGGCCCTGTCGGAGCGTCGCCTCAGCCGGTGTAGCGGTAGGTGGCCGTCGCCTGGTCGTACAGCCGGGTGACCTCGTCCCGCTCCGCCTCCGGGCCGCGCACCTGCACGATGTGGTACCGGCCGTTCAGCAGCATCGCCATGTTCCGCACGAACAGGTCGCGCCCCTGGGCGTCGGTCCAGGTGAACTGCCCCTCGGCCATGGTGCGTCCGCCCACCTCGATGGTGCGCAGCCCGGACGCTGTGGCCCAGCTGGAGTCGCGGTACGGCTGCAACTCCTTTTCCTTGTCCCGCTGGTACACCATCGGGTCGGTGCCGTAGGTGGACGTGCTGTCCCGGCCGGGGACGACGACGAGCTCGAAGTTCCCGTGCGAATAGATCACTTGGCCGCTGCCGTTGCGCGGCGCGTGGGACCAGCCCTTGGCGACGGCGACCTTGAAGCCGGCCGGGTCGGTGCGCAGCGTGAACCCGTCCGCCGCCGCCCCGCCCCCGGTCTGGGTCTCGGTGGCGGGCGAGGACGCGGTGGGCCCGTCGTCCGGGGTGCTCGCCTCCTGGGACGGCTGGCGCTCGTGGGAGGGCGCGGGGCTCGCCTGCCCGGCCGCTCCGGCCCGGTCGCCGTCCTCGCCCTGTTTGGGCATGAACATCACCGCGTACGCCACGACCCCGGCCAGCAGCAGGAGGACGAGCAGCAGCAGGGTGCGGCCGAGGCTGCGCGGGGAGCCCTGCGCCTCCTGCCGGGCGCGTTTGTGCCGGGCGTGCGGATGCGGCACCGGCGCCTTGTTGCGGCGCCGCCAACGGGCCAGCTCACCGCGCCGGCGCACTATCGGCAGCCGGGTCGGGTCGTTGGGCGGCACCGGCACCACATGGGCACCGGCGTCCGGCTCGGGCGCGGAGCGCACCAGCGAGCGCAGCCAGCCGCTCAGTTCCTCGAAGTCCAGTCGCTCGATGGGGTCCTGACGCAGCAGCGACTCCACGACCGGCCGCAGCGGCCCGCACTCCTCGGCGTAGGCGGGCGGCTCCGCGCAGACCAGCTGCACCAGCTCGGCGGTGGACTCCTCCGGGTAGGGCGCGTGTCCCTGTACGGCGCGGAACAGCAGCGCGCCGAGCGCCCACAGGTCGGTCGCGGGGCCGACGGGCGCCGCCAGCTGCCAGTTCTCGTGCACCGGCCCGGCCTGCTCCGGCGCCCACCGCTCGGTCACCGGGCCGACGACCGTCATGCGCATGTGCCGCGACCGCTCGGCCGCGATGGCGGTACCGGGCCCGCGCCGCGCTCCGGCCGTCTCCGGCTCGTCCCAACCGGAAGCCCCCGAACCGCCGTTCCGGCCGTTCTGTGCGGGCAGCGCGGGCCGGGGCGGAGCGGGCACGCCCGGCTGGGCGGGGTTCAACGGGTACGGCGGCGCCGCCTCCGGCCGTCCGCCCCGGGGAGCCGCGCCGTGCCAGGGGCGTCCGGCCACCCCGTACGGGTCGGCCACGTGACCGGGCGGATTGCCGCCCTCCTCCGCGATCTCCCCCTCGGCGGGCGTCCGCGCGCCGGGCAGGGCGGCACGGCCGTCCCGCTGCGACTCCTGTACGCGCGCCGCCGCACGGGCCCCCGCGCGGTACGCGGCGATGGCCCCGGCGCGTGCGGCCCGGATGTCGTCCCCGCTCTCCATCGGGCGCGGCAGGGCCGGCGCGGGCGCACCGGAGTCGCCGTTGCCCGCGGGTGCGGGGAGGCCGCCCGTCACGCGCGCCTGGATCGCGGCACGCCGTGCGGCCTCGGGGTCCGGGTCGGCCACGGCCGCCGCCCCGGCCGCACGCGGTACGACACTCGCACCGGGCTGCCGCTGGTCGGGCAGCGGGTGGTCCTCCGGGCCGTCCTGGGCCGGGACCGGGTCGTAGCCGCAGAGCGCTTCCTCCGCCGCGCCGACCGCGAGGCCGGTCAGCATGACCCGGCCGTCGTCGCAGACCAGGACCGTGCGGGCGGTGATGTTGCGGTGGGTCCAGCCGTGGGCGTGCAGCACGCGCAGCGCCATCACCACGTCGGCCGCGACCTCGGCCGCCCGGTACGGCGACAGGGGCTGCTCGGCCAGGAGCGCGGACAGCGGGCGCGCCGACACCGCCTCGCTGACGATCCACAGCGAACCGCCCTCGGCGAACACGTCGAAGACCTGGTCCAGCCGGGGATGGTCCGGTATCCGGGCCGCCGCCTGCGCGGCCTCCACGGCGCGCCGGACGGCGGGGTCCCGGGGCGTACGGGTGGCGCTGCGGCCCGCCGGGGCGCGCCGGCCGCGCTCACGCGCCGTGAACCCCTCGGGCAGTCCCTCGGCGTCGATCACCTCGGCCTCGACGACCTCCGGCAACGGCACCTGACGGACCAGCACCTCCTGCCCGCTGTAGGTGTCGAAGGCGTACGTCTCGGTGAGTTCGTACTCGTCGGAGGGCGGCAGCGGCAGTCGGTAGCGGTCGGCGAGCACCCGCCCCGCGTAGTCGTCCACGTCTGCCACCCCCTGCCGTTCCGGTCGCCCGCGATCGTTCACCGCCCGTCACGCGTCACACCCGGCTGCGTACGGTTCTCAACCATTCACGATACGTGCCGGAGGCAACCCGCACCGAGGGGATGACCGATTTCCGGGCTCCCAACCCGGGCTCGGTCAGGTCACGACTTGGGCTCGAAGGACGCGGTGAGCGTCTTCCAGGTGTCCTCGCGCAGCGCGCTGTCCCAGTCGGCGCTCTTCGCGGTGTACATCAGCGCGTGCCCGAGGTGGTCGTTGACCTTGAAACCCCGGTCGACGGAGCGGTACTTGGTGCCGCCGTCCACGTAGGTGAACTCCCAGTCGGCCGTGGTCCAGCTCCGGTAGTCCACCTTCTCTATCCGGACGCGGTCGTACTGGGAGCGCACCATGTAGCGCTCCTGGTTCTGCCAGTCCTTCACCGGGTCGCTCTTGGGCGTGCTGGTCCAGGCGACGAGCAGCTTCTGCCCGTCGGGGCCGGTGTAGCGGTCGCCCGCGGCGCTCGACGACCCGTACTTCCAGCCCTTGGGCAGACCGATCGAGTAGCCCTGGGGGGCCTTACGGGTCGTCACGACGGGGGCGCTGCCGGAGCCCTTGTTCCCCGAGGAGCCCTTGCCCCCGGAGGAGTCGTCGTCCGAATCGCCGCTGCCGTCCTTGCCCTTGCCGTCGGAGTCGTCGGCGGTGCTCGCGTCACTGGCCCCGCCGGAGCGGGAGCCGTCGGTGGCGGGCGCGGAGCCCGAACCGTCCGCCTGCTTGCCGCCGGAACCGTCCTTGCCCGTGTCCTGCTTGCCGGAGGCACTCGCGCTGGGCGCGCCCTGCGCACCGGTGCCCTTGTCGTCGTCACCACCGAGGGTGAGGGCGAGGACGGTGCCGACCACCACCAGGATCAGGGCGATCACCGCCGCGATGACGATCAGCGTGCGCCGGGGCACCACATCGGTGAGCGACGCCTTCGGCGCCGGCCTCGGCGGGAGGTCCATGTCGGGCCGGGGCATCACGGGCCAGCTCGAACTTGGCTTGTTCGTAACGGAGTTCGGCGTGTCGGACTTCCCGCCGGTACCCCCGCCACCGGTGCCACCGGTACCGGCCGTGGTCCCGGAGTCGCTCTTCGACCGGGCGGCCGCCGCGGCCGAAGCGGCACCGGCGGCCTTGCGCACCGAGCCGCGCACCTTGTCCCCGGACTCCTCGCGACGGGTCGCGGAGGACCCGGAAGACTCGGGCGACTCGGCCTGTGCCGGGATCGGCACGACCCGCGTGGCGTCCAGCGGCTCGCGGTCGCCGGCGTTGATGACCTTGTTGAGCATGGCCCGCGCGCCCGCGTCGTCGAGCCGCCGCTCGGGCTCCTTGGTGAGCAGGCCCTTGATGACGTCGCCCAGCGGGCCCGCGTTCTTGGGCTCCTCCGGGTTCTCGGTCATCACGGCGGTCAGGGTGGCGATGGCCGACCCCTTGTCGTACGGCGGCACGCCCTCGACCGACGCGTACAGCAGGCCGCCCAGCGACCAGAGGTCGGCGGCGGGACCGGGCTTGTGGCCGCGGGCCCGCTCCGGGGAGATGTAGGAGGGGGCGCCGACGAGCATGCCGGTGGAGGTGATGGACGGGTCGCCCTCGACCTGGGCGATGCCGAAGTCGGTGAGCACGACCCGGCCGTCCTCGGCGATCAGCACGTTGGACGGCTTCACGTCGCGGTGCAGGATGCCCTCGCGGTGCGCGGACCGCAGCACGTCCAGCACGGCGAGCCCGACCTCGGCGGCCCGGCGGGGCGTCAGCACGCCGTCCTCACGGATGACCTCGGCCAGGGACTTGCCCTCGACCAGCTCCATGACGATCCACGGCCGGTCGTCCTCGTCGACCACGTCGAAGACGGTCACCGCGCTGTTGTTGCGGATACGGGCGATCGCCTTGGCCTCGCGCAGCGTGCGCGTGATCAGGCGGCGCTTCTCCTCCTCGTCGATGTTCGACGGGAACCGCAGCTCCTTGACCGCAACCGTCCGGCCCAGGGTCTCGTCCTCGGCACGCCAGACCGTGCCCATGCCGCCCCGGCCCAGCACGTCCCCCAGCCGGTACCGCCCGGCGAGAAGACGACGCTCGTTCTTGCCCTGACGAGTCTCCTGACGGGATGACCCCGCCCGCTCCGCCTCCGACATGCGTCCCCTCATGCAACCCGCCCTGACAGAGCCTTCATTGTCCCTCACCCGGCAACCGGCCGACGCCCAGGGGCCCCTCCGGGCGCACCTCGTCCGCCGCGCCGGCGCCCCCTGTGAACCAGATGTTCCAGTTGCCGGGATGATCTCCCCCGGCGCGGAAGGGCGCAGGGATGCCGACCCTTCGGACAGTCCTGTCCATACCGGTTCTCGTGGCTCTGCCGCTCACCCCCAACACCGGCTTTCCCCGTCCGACACGGTCGAACTGAACGTCCCCGGACTCCTGCCCCGACTCCGCGCCGGGACACGGCACTCCGGCGGGGAATCGGACCCCGTCCGGCGCACCTTGCTCACCCGCACCAGCGGCATCACCGACCGAGCCGACTCTGCTCCCGCGACGACGGAACCTCGTCCCGACCAGGCCCTGCCCGCCGCCGAGTTGTGCCCCCACACCCCCTTGGAACGAGCGGGCCGGGAACGGAGATCCCGCACCCGGCCACTCGTTCGAGTGAAGCTCCGGCCGGCCCTACAGCGGCACGATGTCCGGCGCTCCCAGCCGGGCCGCGTCCGCCGTGAGGTCGTCGGGCTGGCGCTGGGACTCGCGCTCGGCCTCGACCCGCTTCTCGTAGTGCTCGACCTCGCGGGCGATCTGGTCCTCGTCCCACCCGAGCACGGGTGCCATCAGCTCGGCGGCCTCGCGGGCGCTGCGGGTGCCCCGGTCGAAGGTCTCGATGGAGATGCGGGTGCGGCGGGTGAGGACGTCGTCCAGGTGCCGGGCGCCCTCGTGCGAGGCCGCGTAGACGATCTCGGCGCGCAGGTAGTCGTCCGCGTGCCGCAGGGGCTCGCCGAGGGTGGGGTCGGCGGCTATCAGGTCGAGGAGCTGGTCGGCCATCGAGCCGTACCGGTTGAGCAGGTGCTCGACCCGGGCCACGTGGAGTCCGCTGCGCTCGGCTATGCGCTCGCGGGCGTTCCACATCGCCGGGTAGCCCTCGGCGCCGAGCAGCGGGATCTCCTCGGTGACGGAGTCGGCCACCCGCCGGTCCAGGCCGTGCACCGCCGCGTCGACGGCGTCCTCCGCCATCACCCGGTACGTCGTGTACTTGCCGCCCGCGACGACCACCAGGCCCGGCACCGGGTGCGCGACGGTGTGCTCGCGGGACAGCTTGCTGGTGGCCTCCGACTCGCCGGCCAGCAGGGGCCGCAGGCCCGCGTAGACGCCCTCGACGTCGTCCCGGGTGAGCGGGACCGCGAGGACCGAGTTGACGTGCTCCAGCAGGTAGTCGATGTCGGCGCTGGACGCGGCCGGGTGGGCCTTGTCGAGGTCCCACTCGGTGTCCGTGGTGCCGACGATCCAGTGCCGGCCCCAGGGGATGACGAAGAGGACGGACTTCTCGGTGCGCAGGATCAGGCCGGTGCTGGAGTGGATGCGGTCCTTGGGCACGACCAGATGGATGCCCTTGGACGCCTTGACGTGGAACTGGCCGCGCTCCCCCACCAGGCCCTGGGTGTCGTCGGTCCACACCCCGGTCGCGTTGACCACCTGGCGGGCGCGGATCTCGTACTCCCCGCCGCCCTCCACGTCCTCCACCCGGACCCCGACGACCCGCTCGCCCTCGCGCAGGAAGCCGGTGACCCGGGCGCGATTGGCGACCTTGGCGCCGTAGGACGCGGCGGTGCGGACGAGGGTGGCGACGAAGCGGGCGTCGTCCACCTCGGCGTCGTAGTACTGCAGGGCGCCGACCAGGGCGTCCTTGCGCAGGCAGGGGGCGACGCGCAGGGCGCGGGTGCGGCTGAGGTGGCGGTGGCTGGGCAGGCCGCGGCCGTGCCCCTTCGCCATGGACATCACGTCGTACAGCGCGACGCCCGTGCCCGCGTACAGCCGCTCCCAGCCCCGGTGCTGGAGGGGGTAGAGGAAGGGCACCGGTTTGACCAGGTGCGGGGCGAGGCGCTCCAGCAGCAGGCCGCGTTCCTTCAGTGCCTCGCGCACGAGGGGGAAGTCGAGCATCTCCAGATAGCGCAGGCCGCCGTGTATCAGCTTGCTGGACCGGCTGGAGGTGCCGGACGCCCAGTCCCGCGCCTCGATCAGGCCGGTGGACAGGCCACGGGTGGCCGCGTCGAGCGCGGTGCCCGCGCCCACGATGCCGCCGCCGACCACCAGCACGTCCAGTTCGCGCTCGGCCATCTCCGCCAGTGCCTCGGCGCGCTGCGCCGGGTCTAGGGTCGCTGTCCTCACCGCTGCCTCCCGCTCTCGCAAACCCCCTGATGGGCCACGCCCGGTGCGGCGCCGCCCCTTCGTCCCCTCCTCATGCCCAGAACCTCATGCTCAAAAGTGTGGCGGGCCCGGCCGGGTTCGGCCACCACGGGCCCCAGCCTGTGGACAACCTGCGCGTATCCCTCCGAAGACACCCGGAAGACACACGAACACAATCACACATAACGGTCATATTTGTACCTAGTCTGACTGTGCGCTCGCTCAGCCGGTCCACCGGGCTTGCGCGCCATTCCCACTTCGGCTATCGGGAAGGACGGCTCACGCCATGCCCGCAGATCTCGCCGTCATCGGACTCGGTCCCTACGGCCTGCCGCTGGCCCAGGCCGCCGTCGCCGCAGGCATCCCCACCGTCGGGTACGCCACCGGCCCCGAGGCGGGGTCGCTCAGCCCCGCCGAACTGCGCCGGATGCGTTCCACCGGCTTCCGGCCCAGCACCGACCCCGCCCAGCTCGGCCGGGTCCGCACCGCCGTCATCTGCGCGCCGACCCCGCGCGGCGCCGACGGCGAGCTCGACCTCGGACAGGTCGAGGCTGCCGCCCGCACCCTCGCCGGGCGGCTGCGCCCGCACACCACGGTGATCCTGGAGTCGCCCGTCCTGCCCGGCACCACGGAGGACCTGCTGCGGCCGATCCTGGAGCGGGGCTCCGGACTGCGCGCCGGGCGCGACTTCCACCTCGCCTACTCCCCCAGCCGGACCGACCCCGGCAGCCGCGACCACACCCCCGCCCCGAGGGTCATCGGCGGCCTCACCCCGGCCTGCACCGAGTCGGCCGCCGCGTTCTACGGCCGGCTCACCGACAAGGTGGTCCGGGCGCGGGGGCTGCGCGAGGCGGAGGCGGTACTGCTGCTGGAGACCAACTTCCGGCATGTCAACATCGCGCTGGTCAACGAGATGGCCGTCGTCTGCCACGAGCTGGGCGTCGACCTGTGGGACGTGATCCGCTGCGCGGAGACCAAGCCGTTCGGCTTCCAGGCGTTCCGGCCGGGGCCCGGTGTCGGCGGCCACGGCGTGCCGCAGGACCTCACCGGGCACGCCAGCCGGGGCCTGCGCATGGTGGAGCTGGCCCAGCAGGTCAACGAGCGCATGCCGCACTACGTCGTCCAGCGCGCCGCCGCGCTCCTCAACGAGCACGGGAAGTCCGCCCGCGGCGCCCGCGTCCTCCTCCTCGGCGTCACCTACAAGGCCGACCTCGCCGACCAGCAGGGCGCCCCCGCCCACGAGATCGCCGTCCGCCTCATGGAACTCGGCGCCTCCGTCAGCTACCACGATCCCCACATCCCCGCCTGGCACGTGCTCGACCGCCCGGTCCCCCGCGCCGACTCCCTCTACGAAGCCGCCGCAGCCGCCGACCTCACCCTCCTCCTCCAACCCCACCGCACCTACGACCTCCAGGGCCTCTCGGTAAAGGCCCAGCTCTTGCTGGACACCCGAGGAGCGACCCCGACGGGCGCGGCGCACCGCCTCTGAGCGCACACGAAAGGGCCCGGTCGAAGTGACCGGGCCCTTTACGTGCGAAAAAGATCAGCGGCGGTGCTGGCTGTCCGCCACCGTCACCTCTACGCGCTGGAATTCCTTCAGTTCGCTGTAGCCCGTGGTGGCCATGGCGCGGCGGAGGGCGCCGAAGAAGTTCATGGAGCCGTCGGGGGTGCGGGAGGGGCCGGTGAGGACCTCCTCCAGGGTGCCGACAGTGCCGAGGTCGACCTTCTGGCCGCGCGGCAGCTCCTCGTTGACCGCCTCCATGCCCCAGTGGTGGCCCTTGCCGGGCGCGTCCGTGGCACGGGCCAGCGGGGAGCCCATCATCACCGCGTCGGCGCCGCAGGCGATCGCCTTGGGCAGGTCGCCGGACCAGCCGACCCCGCCGTCCGCGATGACGTGCACGTACCGGCCGCCGGACTCGTCCATGTAGTCGCGGCGGGCGGCGGCCACGTCGGCGACCGCGGTCGCCATCGGGACCTGGATGCCCAGCACGTTGCGCGTGGTGTGCGCGGCGCCGCCGCCGAAGCCGACCAGCACACCCGCCGCGCCGGTGCGCATCAGGTGCAGGGCCGCTGTGTACGTGGCGCAGCCGCCGACGATCACCGGCACGTCCAGCTCGTAGATGAACTGCTTCAGGTTCAGCGGCTCGTGCGAGGAGGACACGTGCTCCGCCGACACCGTGGTGCCGCGGATGACGAAGATGTCCACGCCCGCGTCGACGACCGCCTTGGAGAACTCGGCGGTGCGCTGCGGGGAGAGCGCGGCGGCCGTGACCACCCCGGCGTCCCGCACCTCCTTGATGCGCTGCCCGATCAGCTCCTCCTTGACCGGAGCCGCGTAGATCTCCTGGAGGCGGCGGGTGGCGGCCTCGGCCGGCAGCTCCGCGATCTCGTCCAGCAGCGGCTGCGGGTCCTCGTGCCGGGTCCACAGGCCCTCGAGGTTGAGGACGCCGAGGCCCCCCATCTCACCGATGCGGATCGCGGTGGCCGGGGAGACGACCGAGTCCATGGGAGCGGCCAGGAACGGCAGCTCGAAGCGGTAGGCGTCGATCTGCCAGGCGATCGAGACCTCCTTCGGGTCCCGCGTACGGCGGCTGGGGACGACGGCGATGTCGTCGAAGGCGTACGCCCGGCGGCCGCGCTTGCCGCGCCCGATCTCGATCTCAGTCACGTCATGCCTTTCCCTGAATGCTTTCAGCGTCTTCCAGTATCGCCGACCGGCCGTGCGGTGGCCGTCCCCGGCGACGCGGAGGGCGGTCCCGGATGCCCCGGGACCGCCCTCGTCACGACCGGCACGCGTGCGCGTGCGTCACTTCTTGCTGCTGTAGTTCGGCGCCTCGACCGTCATCTGGATGTCGTGCGGGTGGCTCTCCTTGAGACCCGCCGAGGTGATCCGGACGAACCGGCCGTTGTCCTGCAGCTCCGGCACCGTACGGCCGCCGACGTAGAACATCGACTGGCGCAGACCGCCGACGAGCTGGTGCACCACGGAGGACAGCGGGCCGCGGTAGGGCACCTGGCCCTCGATGCCCTCGGGGATCAGCGCCTCGTCGGAGGCGACGCCCTCCTGGAAGTACCGGTCCTTGGAGAACGACTTGCGGTCGCCGCGCGTCTGCATCGCGCCCAGCGAACCCATGCCCCGGTACGACTTGAACTGCTTGCCGTTGATGAACAGCAGCTCGCCCGGCGACTCCTCGCAGCCCGCGAGCAGCGAGCCGAGCATCACCGTGTCGGCGCCCGCGACCAGGGCCTTGGCGATGTCGCCGGAGTACTGCAGGCCACCGTCGCCGATGACCGGGACCCCGGCCTCCTTGGCGGCCAGCGCGGCCTCGTAGATCGCGGTGACCTGCGGGACACCGACGCCCGCGACCACCCGCGTGGTGCAGATCGAGCCGGGCCCGACGCCGACCTTGATGCCGTCCGCGCCCGCGTCCACCAGCGCCTTGGCGCCGTCCCGGGTGGCGATGTTGCCGCCGATGACGTCGACGCCGGAGGAGTTGGACTTGATCTTGGCGATCATGTCGCCGACCAGCCGGGAGTGACCGTGCGCGGTGTCGACGACGATGAAGTCGGCGCCCGCCTCGATCAGCGCCTGGGCGCGCTCGAAGGAGTCACCGGCCACGCCGACCGCCGCGCCGACCAGCAGCCGGCCCTCGGAGTCCTTGGCCGCGTTCGGGTACTGCTCGGCCTTGACGAAGTCCTTGACCGTGATCAGACCCTTGAGCACACCGTGCTCGTCGACCAGCGGCAGCTTCTCGATCTTGTGCTTGCGCAGCAGCTCCATGGCCTCCGGGCCGGAGATGCCGACCTTGCCGGTGACCAGCGGCATCGGCGTCATGACCTCGTGGACGCGCCGGGTGCGGTCGCTCTCGAAGGCCATGTCGCGGTTGGTGACGATGCCGAGCAGCTTCTTGTCGTTGTCGGTCACCGGCACACCGCTGATCCGGAACCGGGCGCACAGCGCGTCGGCCTCGGCGAGGGTGGCCTCCGGGTGGATGGTGATCGGGTCGGTGACCATCCCCGACTCGGACCGCTTCACCAGGTCGACCTGGTTGGCCTGGTCCTGGATGGACAGGTTGCGGTGCAGCACGCCCACGCCACCCTGACGGGCCATGGCGATGGCCATGCGGGACTCGGTCACCTTGTCCATGGCCGCGGACAGCAGCGGGATGTTGACCCGCACGTTCCGGGAGACGTACGAGGCGGTGTCGATGTCGTCGGGCGCCATGTCCGACGAGCCCGGCAGCAGCAGCACGTCGTCGTAGGTCAGCCCGAGTGTCTGGAATTTACCGGGCACTCCGTCGACGTTGGCAGTCATGACACCTTCCCCAAATGGCCTTGATCGGTGCGGATGTCCATGCTAACGGGAAGCGTCGTGAGCAAATTCCACGCTATGGGGGCGCTTCAGGCTTCGTATGTTCGTACGAATTTCAGCACGGGAGCCTCGGAGGCCACTGCTCGGAGGCTACTGCTCGGCCAGGGCGCGCAGGCGGCTCAGCGCGCGATGCTGCGCCACGCGTACCGCTCCTGGTGACATTCCCAACATCTGCCCTGTCTCCTCCGCGGTCAAGCCCACGGCGATCCGGAGCAGCAGCAGTTCGCGCTGGTTCTCCGGGAGGTTGGCCAGCAGCTTCTTCGCCCAGGCGGCGTCGGAGCTGAGCAGGGCGCGCTCCTCGGGGCCGAGCGAGTCGTCGGGGCGCTCCGGCATCTCGTCCGAGGGGACTGCGGTGGAGCCGGGATGGCGCATCGCGGCGCGCTGGAGGTCGGCCACCTTGTGGGAGGCGATGGCGAAGACGAACGCCTCGAAGGGCCGGCCGGTGTCGCGGTAGCGCGGCAGGGCGAGCAGCACCGCCACGCAGACCTCCTGGGCGAGGTCCTCCACGAAGTGGCGGGCGTCGCCGGGCAGCCGGGACAGCCGGGTGCGGCAGTAGCGCAGCGCGAGGGGGTGGACGTGTGCGAGCAGGTCGTGCGTGGCCTGCTCGTCCCCGTCGACGGCACGGTGCACCAGGGGGCCGATCGGCCCGGGGGCCGTGCCCGCCTCGTCCTCGCGCATCGGTCCATGGTGCCTTGCGGCCGTCCGGTCCGTGGCATCGCGTTCGTGGTTGTGCACCGAAGCGTTATGAGCAGGTGCGCCGGCACTCATCTCCTGCGCCCTCCCCTTCCGCTCGTTTTCCGCTCGCTCGACTCGTCCCCGAGAGACTCCACACCTCAAGGATGCGGCATCCCCGCCGAAACAAGCAGCACGCGGTCCCTCGCGGGGCGTGAACGGGGTCGATTCCGCCACGCGTGCCTCCGGCAGGGTGGGTACGGGGGTGCAGGTGAGCCCGCGCTTGGGCAGCACCGTCGCCACAGCCGAGCCGCTGCGAGTCGACCGAGAGCGGATTCGGCCACTCGCGCCCGCCAGCCGCGGCCGACCCCGGCGGGGCGCACTCGCGCCCGCGGGCACCCACGGAACGGCCCGGCACCCGGAGCCACGACGGCCCCCCGGGCGAGACACCTCCGGCGACCGCAGCCGCCCGACTGCGCGGGGTCCGCCCCGGGCCGGCCGGCGTATGAGGGGCATCACCGACAGTCGAAGCCCGATGTCGCGGCGCCCGACGTCCACCGATCGGCGCCGGGCTCAGCCCGACGCCCCCGCGAGGGGTACCACCGACCGCCGCCACCGACCCCGCCGGCGGTCTCGATCGGCCGCACCCGCACACCGCACCGCTGGCGTCGGCCGAAGTGAGCCCCGCCGGACGGGAACCCTCCCCGGCAACGCTCCCGGCACCGGCAGGGACCGACCCCGCCGCCGAGGCCGACCGCCCGCGCACACCCTCCGACGCCCGCCAAGAACCCGAGGGCCAAGGCCGAGCGCAGCGGCCGCGCATGCGTTACCGGACCAGTCCCCAGCGGAAGCCGAGTGCCACCGCGTGGGCGCGGTCCGAGGCGCCGAGCTTCTTGAACAGGCGCCGGGCGTGGGTCTTGACGGTGTCCTCGGAGAGGAACAGCTCGCGCCCGATCTCCGCGTTGGAGCGGCCGTGACTCATGCCCTCCAGCACCTGGATCTCGCGCGCGGTGAGCGTGGGCGCCGCGCCCATCTCGGCCGAGCGCAGCCGGCGCGGGGCCAGCCGCCAGGTCGGGTCGGCGAGGGCCTGCGTCACCGTCGCCCGCAGCTCGGCGCGGGAGGCGTCCTTGTGCAGGTAGCCCCGCGCACCCGCGGCGACCGCGAGGGCGACGCCGTCGAGGTCCTCGGCGACGGTCAGCATGATGATGCGCGCGCCCGGATCGGCGGACAGCAGACGGCGCACGGTCTCGACGCCGCCCAGGCCGGGCATGCGTACGTCCATGAGAATGAGGTCGGAGCGGTCGGCGCCCCAGCGGCGGAGGACTTCCTCGCCGTTGGCAGCCGTCGTCACGCGCTCGACGCCGGGCACGGTCGCAACCGCGCGGCGAAGCGCCTCTCGGGCAAGCGGGGAGTCGTCGCAGACGAGGACGGAAGTCATGACCGCCCTCCGGAGCTGATGCGCGTCACCTTGAGCCTCCAGGCTGGTACGGAATCGTCACCTGTGCGGTCGACCGTCTCGGACGCCTGCCCGAGCACTTGTGTTTTCAACCGCCTCCGCACTCTCAACGACGGTCACCCGAAAGAGTTACGGGTCGGCGTACTGACTTCGGCACTCTACGTGAGGGGTCGGACACAGTGCCGTGATGCGCGACGGACCCACGGGTTTTCCGCACAACTTGTGCCCCATTTAGTCGCTTTTGGTGTCGTTTGCCAGTGTCTGAGGCTAGATTCGCAATGAGTCATATTTTCATCTCCTTAGACCGGAGATGTACGGTCGAAGGCACGGTATCCGCCCAGAACGGCTACAAGGGGTCACGTAATGGCAGATTTCTCCCGCCTTCCCGGACCGAACGCGGACCTGTGGGACTGGCAGCTGCTGGCAGCCTGCCGAGGGGTGGACAGCTCGCTCTTCTTCCACCCGGAGGGCGAGCGCGGTGCGGCGCGGAGTGCACGTGAGAACTCGGCCAAGGAGGTCTGCATGCGGTGCCCGGTCCGAGCGCAGTGCGCGGCCCACGCGCTGGCGGTGCGCGAGCCGTACGGCGTGTGGGGCGGGCTGACCGAGGACGAGCGCGAAGAGCTGATGGGCCGGGCGCGCAACCGCCTGGTGTCCACCACCAGCGGGAGTCCCGGCTCCCACGCCTGAAGGAACGTTTCTGCATCCATCAGGGCACGTCCACCCGCGTGCCCCTGAGCCGTGTCCGGCTCTGTCCGGGCCTTTTCAGCCCTTTCCAGCCCCTTCTAGCCCCGCGAAGCCGCCCTGCCCAGCTGTTCCAGTGTCGCGGCCACGGCCGGGACCTGGGCCAGGTCGGGCAGGGTGAGGGCGACGATCTCCCGTCGTACCGCGGGCTCCAGCCGGACCACGCGCACCCCCCTGGGCCGTACCGACTCCACCGCGAGCTGGGGGAGTACGGCCACGCCCAGGCCGGCGCCGACCAGGCCGACCACGGCCGGGTAGTCGTCGGTGGCGAAGTCGATGCGGGGGGTGAACCCGGCGCCCTCGCAGACCTGCACGAGCCGGCCCCGGCAGCGCGGGCAGCCCGCGATCCAGGGCTCCTCGGCCAGCTCCCCGATGGCGACGGCCTCGGCGCCCGCGAGCCGGTGCCGCTCCGGGACCAGCGCGACCAGACGGTCCGTCAGCAGCCGTCGTACGACCAGGTCGTCCCACTCCTCGGTGGCGGGGGCGCCCTGGTAGCGGAAGGCGAGGGCCACGTCGCAGTCGCCCTCGCGCAGCAGCTCCACCGACCTCGGCGGCTCGGCGTCCTCCAGGGAGACGCGGGTGCCGGGGTGGGCGGCGCGCAGGGCGGCCAGCGCGGTGGGGACCAGGGTGGAGGTGCCGCTGGGGAAGGAGACCAGCCGGACCCGGCCCGCGCGCAGCCCCGCGATGGCGGCGACCTCCTCCTCGGCGGCGGTGAGTCCGGCGAGGATGCCGGAGGCGTGCCTGACCAGGGCTTCTCCCGCCTGGGTCAGCCGCATCTCGCGGCCGCCCCGGACCAGCAGCGGGGTGCCGACGGAGGCTTCCAACGCCTTCATCTGCTGGCTGACGGCGGGCTGGGTGCAGCCCAGTTCGCGCCCCGCCGCCGAGAAGGAACCACTGGCGGCGACGGCGCGCAGGACGCGGAGATGGCGGGCCTCGATCACCCTTCGAGCATAAGCGGTGCTTGGGAACGAGTCCCGATATCGCGTCGACGCTTTGGGCGCGGTCACGTACCGTGCGCGCATGAAGCTTCTCTCCGTCAATCTGGGGCGACCCCGCGCGGTGCCGTACACCGACCAGGCCGAGGGGGTGACGGGCATCGACAAGCGGCCCGTCGAGGGTCCGGTGCGGGTGGCGGCGCCGGGGCCCAAGGGGGTCGGCGGCAGCGGGCTGGCCGGGGACGCGGTGTGCGAGCTGCGCCATCACGGCGGGGACGACCAGGCGGTGTACGCCTTCGCGCGCGAGGACCTGGACGACTGGGAGCGCGAGCTGGGCCGGCCGCTGTCCAACGGCTTCTTCGGGGAGAACCTGACCACCGGGGGGCTCGACGTCTCCGGGGCGCTGATCGGGGAGCGCTGGCGGATCGGGGCCGCCGTGGTGCTGGAGGTGACGTCGGGGCGGATTCCGTGCCGGACGTTCCAGGGCCATATGGCCGAGCGGGGCTGGGTGAGGAGGTTCACCCGGAAGGCCGTCACGGGGGCCTACCTGCGGGTGATCGAACCGGGCGAGATACGGGCCGGGGACGCGGTGGAGATCGTGCGCCGGCCGGACCACGGGGTGACGGCGGCGACGCAGTTCCGCGCGGTGACCACCGAGCGGGAGCTGCTGCCGTCGCTGCTCGCGGCGGGGGACGCCCTGCACGGCGAGACGCTGGCCCGGGTCCACAAGTACCTGGCGGACCAGGCGCGCTGAGCGGCCGTCACCACGGTCCGGTGGCCGCCCTACTCTTGGGCCATGACAACGGCTCTGATTACGGGATCGACCGCGGGCATCGGCGCCGCGTTCGCACGGCGGCTGGCGGCGGACGGGCACGATCTGGTGCTGGTGGCGCGCGACACGGCGCGGCTGCGGGAGCAGGCGACCGAGTTGCACGACCGGCACGGCATCGAGGCGGAGGTGCTGACCGCCGACCTCGCCGAGGACAAGGGCATCGAGACGGTGGCCGAGCGGCTCGGTGACCGCCGGCACCCGGTCGACCTGCTGGTCAACAACGCCGGGTTCGGCAACAAGGGCCGCTATCTCGACGTCTCCATGGCCGACGAGCTGCGCATGATCAAGGTGCACTGCGAGGCGGTGCTCCGGCTGACCTCGGCGGCGACGGAGGCGATGCGGGAGCGGGGGCGCGGCGGGGTGGTCAACGTCGCCTCGGTGGCGGCCTTCGTCCCGCGCGGTACGTACGGCGCCTCGAAGGCGTGGGTCGTGCAGTTCACCCAGGGCGCGGCGAAGGACCTCGCGGGCAGCGGGGTCCGGCTGATGGCCCTGTGCCCCGGCTTCGTCCGCACCGAGTTCCACGAGCGGGCCGGCATGGGCACGGACAACATCCCCGGCTGGATGTGGCTCGACGCCGACAAACTCGTCGCCGAGGCCCTCAACGACCTCGCCCGCAACAAGACCGTCTCCATCCCCGACCCCCGCTACAAAACCCTCATGGGCCTGGCGAAGATCGCGCCCCGCAACCTCCTGGGCGGAATCAGCGCCCGAACGGGCCGCAAGTACGGACCGCGCTGACACAGCACTTCGCCCCGCCAGGAGATCCTGGCGGGGCGAAGTCGCGTGCCCTGAAGGCGGGTTGCCTTAGTGCGAGTGACCGTGGCTGTGGCCGGCCGGGGCCTCTTCCTCTTCCTTCTTCTCGACGACCAGGGTCTCGGTCGTGAGGAGGAGGGAGGCGATGGAGGCGGCGTTCTCCAGGGCGGAGCGGGTGACCTTGACCGGGTCGATGACGCCGGCCTTGACCAGGTCGCCGTACTCGCCGGTGGCCGCGTTGTAGCCCTGGCCCTTCTCCATGTCCTTGACCTTGGAGACGATGACGTAGCCCTCCTGGCCGGCGTTCTCGCCGATCCAGCGCAGCGGCTCGACGACCGCGTTGCGGACGACGCTCACGCCGGTGGCCTCGTCGCCGGTCTTGCCGAGACCGTCCTGGAGGACCTTCGCGGAGTGGACCAGCGCGGAACCGCCACCGGAGACGATGCCCTCCTCGACCGCGGCGCGGGTCGCGGAGATGGCGTCCTCCAGACGGTGCTTCTTCTCCTTCAGCTCCACCTCGGTGGCGGCGCCGACCTTGATCACGCACACGCCGCCGGCCAGCTTGGCGAGGCGCTCCTGGAGCTTCTCGCGGTCCCAGTCGGAGTCGGTGTTCTCGATCTCGGCCTTGATCTGGTTGACACGGCCCGTCAGGTCGGCCGCGTTGCCGCCGCCCTCGACGATCGTGGTGTCGTCCTTGGTGACGGTCACGCGGCGGGCGGTGCCCAGCACGTCGAGACCGGCCTGGTCGAGCTTGAGGCCGACCTCCTCGGAGATGACGGTGGCGCCGGTGAGGACGGCCATGTCCTGGAGCATCGCCTTGCGGCGGTCGCCGAAGCCGGGGGCCTTCACCGCGACGGCGTTGAAGGTGCCACGGATCTTGTTGACCACCAGGGTCGACAGGGCCTCGCCCTCGACGTCCTCGGCGATGATCAGCAGCGGCTTCGAGGCGTTGGTCTGGATGATCTTCTCGAGCAGCGGGAGCAGCTCGGTGATCGAGGAGATCTTGCCCTGGTTGATCAGGATGTACGGGTCGTCGAGGACGGCCTCCATACGCTCCTGGTCGGTGACGAAGTACGGGGACAGGTAGCCCTTGTCGAAGGCCATGCCCTCGGTGAAGTCCAGCTCCAGACCGAAGGTGTTGGACTCCTCGACGGTGATGACACCGTCCTTGCCGACCTTGTCCATGGCCTCGGCGATCAGCTCGCCGACCTGCTGGTCCTGGGCGGACAGCGCGGCGACGGCGGCGATGTCGGACTTCTCGTCGATCGGGCGCGCGGAGGCGAGCAGGTCCTCGGAGATCGCCTTGACGGCGGCGTCGATGCCCTTCTTCAGGGCGGCCGGGGACGCGCCGGCGGCGACGTTCTTCAGACCCTCGCGGACCAGGGCCTGGGCGAGCACGGTGGCGGTGGTGGTGCCGTCACCCGCGATGTCGTTGGTCTTGGTCGCCACCTCCTTCACGAGCTGGGCGCCGAGGTTCTCGAACGGGTCCTCGATCTCGACCTCACGGGCGATCGTGACACCGTCGTTGGTGATGGTCGGCGCGCCGAACTTCTTGTCGATGACGACGTTGCGGCCACGGGGGCCGATCGTCACCTTCACCGTGTCGGCCAGCTTGTTGACGCCGCGCTCAAGGGCGCGACGGGCGTCCTCGTCGAACTTCAGTGTCTTCGCCATGACAGCGGGAGCCCTCTCGGAAAATCTGGGTGGATGTGCCTGCGCCCCCGGCCGCCCGGCTTCTTTACGGTCGCGGGAACCAGGGGCGCAGTGGTGAAGCAGATGCTTCGGGGTGAACTACTTCTCGATGATCGCGAGCACGTCGCGAGCCGAGAGGACGAGGTACTCGTCGCCGTTGTACTTCACCTCGGTGCCGCCGTACTTGCTGTACAGCACGATGTCGCCGACCTTGACGTCGAGCGGCAGGCGCTCGCCGTTCTCGAAGCGGCCCGGACCGACGGCGAGGACGGCGCCCTCCTGGGGCTTCTCCTTCGCGGTGTCCGGAATGACCAGGCCAGAGGCCGTGGTCTGCTCGGCGTCCAGCGGCTGGACCACGATGCGGTCCTCGAGCGGCTTGATGGCAACCTTGGAGCTGGCGGTCGTCACGATCCGACCTCCCCCTTCTGAGAATTCACGGGGTTGACTGTCTGAGGTGGCGACCAGGTCGATCCGTCGTCGCGGGTGCCGGACCTGCCCGTCGCTTTGTTGGCACTCTCGCGTGCCGAGTGCCAGTGCCGAGACTATGACCGGGGTTAGCACTCGGTCAAGCGGAGTGCCAATTGCCGTGCGGCGCGTCGGGGATGGGTACCTCTTTGGTGTGGCTTCACTGTGCTGTTGGGACGCTCGCCGTCCAGGGGGCTGCCGCCCCCGGGCCCCCGCTTCGGCCCTGGACGGGCCTCGTCCTCAAGCGCCGGACGGGCTGAGGTGCCTAGAGGTAGTCCGTCAGCTTTCCCGGCGTCAGGTGCCGCTCCCGGGCCTCCTTCAGCACCTGCGCCGTGCGCTCGGCCAAGGTGCTCTCCCCGCCCGGGGTGATGCGGATGATGTCGCCCGGGGTCAGGTGTCGGGGGGTACCCCGGTAGACGAGGCGGCCGTGGCGGGTGGTCCTGGCGCGCCAGCGGGCGGGGGCTTCGGCGCGGGTGAGGACGGTGACCGGCAGGTGGAGTTCGCCGACCAGGGTGGCCAGCCTCCGGTCCCGTTCGGCCCCCGCGCCGTAGGTCAGGAAGACGACCCGGTCGGTCGTGGCCACGTGGTCCGCCATACGCGTCCCCGTCCGGGCCAGGAGGGGGCGGACCTGCGCCGGGGCGGAGTGGCGGACGCCCTGCGCGGCCTTCTTGCCGAGGCGTTCGATGGGGTCGACCGACTGGGCGCAGCCGGTGAGCAGCAGTGCGGCCGAGGCGAGCGCGACGGCCCGTGCCGCACGGACGGCCGGCCGCGCCCCGCGCCTCACAGGTAGTCCTCCAGGCGCGCCACGGCGTATCCCTCGCGGGTGACCTTGTTCAGGAAGCGGCGCATGTCGTCGACCATGGTGCCGTCCCAGTCGCTGGTGCCCCGGAAGTGGGTGAGGACGATGTCGCCCTTGCGCAGCCGCTGGTCGTCCTCGCGGTACTCCCAGTGGTCGACGTAGACCTCCTCGTTCCAGATCGGCGCGTACTTGATGCCGCAGGACTTGGCCGCGCGCAGGGTGTCCTGGTTGTAGTCGCCGTAGGGCGGGCGCAGGACCTCGGGGCGCTTGCCGTACTGCTTCTCCATGATGTCCTGCATGCCGCAGATCTCCTGGCGCTGCTGCTCGTAGGAGAGGCCGGGCAGGTAGGGGTGGGTCAGGGTGTGGTTGTCCAGCGTGTTGCCGTACGCCTGGCTCTTGCGGAAGTAGCCGTAGTCGTCCTTCACCAGGTAGTTGCTGAGGAAGGCGGTGTACGGGACCTTCAGTTCCCGCATCATCTCCAGGAAGCGGGGGTCCTTCTCGGCGCCGTCGTCGATGGTGAGGAAGACGATCTTCTTGTCGGTGGGGACGGTGGTGAAGACCGGGGGGAGGTTCTCGTCCTCCTGGTGGTCCACCTGGAAGCCCGCGCGCGCGGTGATCCTCGGCTTGACCTTCGGCGGGGCCGGAGCCGTGAGCGGCACCTGGTCGAGCCGCCACTTGCGGGCCGCTGCCACCATGCGCCGCTGCTCCGCGAGGCGGGCCGAGGCGGCGTCAGGGGCCTTGGCGGGGCCCCCCTGCCCGGCGGGGGCGGAGCCCGTGGCGCCGGAGCCCGAGCAGCCGGTGAGCACGGCGGCGGTGGCCAGCGCGGCGACCGAACAGCGCACGGCGAGGGACCGTGAACTGGCCCGGAATTTGTCATTTTGTCTTACATGTCGCATGGTGCCGGATCCTGGCAGGACCCCGCCCCGATCCCGGCCCGACACCGCCGCCGGAGGCGTACGGTCCACCGACTGGCCCACAATGAGCCGGTGAACGACCAGCTCTCCCCCCTCCAGGGATTCCACGCGCTGCGCACCGACGAGGGCCGGGCCCTCCTCGACGAGGTGCGCGGCACCGCGCCGGCCGACGAACTCGCCGTGGCCACCCGGCTGCGCCGCACCCACCCCGCCGGGCTGGTGTCGGCCGCGCTCGGCCAGGCCCGGCTGCGCCGGCGGGCGGAGGCCAAGTTCGGCGCGGCGGACGCGCGGGCGATGTTCTTCACGCCCAACGGGGTCGAGCAGTCGACGCGGGCGAGCGTGGCCGCGTACCGGGCGGAGCGGATGCGGGCGCTCGGTGTCACCTCGGTGGCCGACCTCTGCTGCGGGATCGGCGGCGACGCCCTCGCCCTGGCCCGCGCGGGCATCCGGGTCCTCGCGGTGGACCGGGACCCGCTGACCGCGGCCGTCGCGCGGGCCAACGCCGAGGTGCTGGGCCTGGGCGACCTGATCGAGGTGCGCGAGGCCGACGTCACCGAGGTCGGCACCGCCGGATACGACGCGGTGTTCGTGGACCCCGCCCGGCGCGGCGGACGCGGCCGCATCTTCGACCCCGAGGCGTACTCGCCACCCCTGTCCTGGGCCGTGGCCACCGCGCTCGCCGCGCCCCGCGCCGCCCTGAAGATCGCCCCCGGCATCCCGCACGAGGCGGTGCCCGCCGAGGCCGAGGCGGAGTGGATCTCGGACGGGGGTGATGTGAAGGAGGCCGTGCTCTGGTTCGGCACCGGATCACCCGGCGGTGTCCGCGCCACCCTCCTCCCCGGCCCGCGCACCCTTGAGGGCCGGGGCCTGCCCGACCCGGCGGTGCGCCCGCCCGGCCGGTACCTGTACGAGCCGGACGGCGCGGTGATCCGGGCGCATCTGGTCGCGGAGGTCGCAGAGGAGCTGGGCGGCGGCCTGCTGGACGAGACGATCGCCTACATCACGGCCGACGAACTCCGCCCGACGCCGTACGCCAACGCCTACGAGATCACCGACCGGATGCCGTTCAACGTCAAGAAGCTGAAGGCGCTGCTGCGGGAGCGCGGGGTCGGCAACCTGACCGTGAAGAAGCGCGGCTCGGCGGTGGAGCCGGAGGAACTGCGCCGCAAGGTCAAGCCGCAGGGGCCCAACGCGGCGACCGTGTTCATGACCCGGGTGGCGGGCGCGCCGACCATGCTGATCGGGCACCCGGCCTAACGGCTTCGAAAGTTTCGAGACGCCGTCAGGGAGCGGCGGTGCTCGACCGCACCACCAGGCTGGTCGCCAGCTCCAGCCGGGTCGCCGTCCGCTCCCGCTCCCCGCGTCCCAGCTCCAGCACCAGCCGTGCCGCCGCCTCGGCCATCTCGGTCAGCGGCTGGCGCACGGTGGTGAGCGGCGGGCCCACCCAGCGGGCGACGGGCAGGTCGTCGAAGCCGACGACGCTCACGTCCTCCGGTACCCGCAGCCCGAGTTCGCGGGCGGCCTCGTACAGGCCGAGCGCCTGGAGGTCGTTGCCCGCGAAGACGGCCGTGGGCCGGTCGGGGCGGCCGAGCAGGTCGAGGCCGAGGCGGTGGCCGGACTCGTGGTGGAAGTCGCCCTCCAGGATCAGCGCCGGGTCGGCGGGCAGCCCGGCGGTGTCCAGCGCGGCCCGGTAGCCGTCGAGCCGGGCGCGGGCGCACATCATGCGCGAGGGCCCGCCGATCGCGCCGATCCGGGTGTGGCCGAGGTCGATCAGATGCCGGGTGGCGGCCAGCCCGCCCTGCCAGTTGGTGGCGCCGACCGAGGGCACGTCGGCCCCCGGGTCGCCCGCCGGGTCCATCACCACGAACGGCACCGAACGGCTGGTCAGCAGCGCCTGCTGGGCCGCGTCGAGCCCGGACAGCACCAGGATCACCCCGTGCGGCCGGCGTCCGGCCACCTGGTCGGCCCAGGTGCGGCCCGGTGTCAGGCGCCCGGCGCTCTCGGAGAGGACCACGCTCAGCCCGGCGTCGCGGGCCACGTTCTCCACGCCCCGGATGACCTCCATCGCCCAGGCGCTCTCCAGCTCGTGGAAGACCAGGTCGATCAGCGGCGAGCGGCTCACCTCGGCACGCCTGCGCCGGTAGCCGTGGGTGCGCAGCAGCTCCTCGACCCGGGTGCGGGTGGCGGCGGCCACGTCGGCCCGGCCGTTCAGCACCTTCGAAACAGTCGGAGCCGACACCCCGGCCTCTCGGGCGATCTCGGCGAGCGTGGCGCTCCGCTTCGCTGCGGTCTTCGGCGGTTCCATGGCCGCGATCGTATCCCTGCGCGACCCCTTGACGAACCCTCAGGAGGGCCTTACGTTCCCGGAACATTCGAGTTGTCGCTCGAAACTTTCGGCCGCGATCATGAGGGGTGCCCGGCACATGGAGACCTACAGCAGACGCTGGTTCCTCGGCGCGAGTACCACCGCCCTCGTCTCGGCCGCCGGTCTCACCGCCTGCGGCTCGGGCGGCTCCGGCGGCTCTGACGGCACCCTCACCGCGTTCGTGTACGGCGACGACGCGGCCAAGGTGCAGGCGAAGGCGGTCTCCCGCTTCAACTCCTCGGCGGCGGCCCGCGAGACCAAGGGCAGCCTCCGGCTGGAGAAGGTGCCCGGCGCCGAGTACCCGGCCAAGCTGCGCACCGCGATGGGCTCCCCGAACGCCCCCGACGTGTTCTTCAACTGGGGCGGCGGCTCCATCAAGGCGTACCGGGAGGCCGGCCAGATCCTCGACCTCACCGATGTCATCGCCGGCGACCCGGTACTGGGGGACGGTTTCCTGCCCTCCGTCCTCGACGCCGGCGCGCTCGGCGGCCGGAAGTACGGCATCCCGATGCGCGGCATGCAGCCGGTGATCCTCTTCTACAACAAGACCCTGTTCGCCGAGCACGGCCTGAAGCCTCCCGCCACCTGGGACCAGCTCCTCGACAACAACGCCAAGCTCAAGAAGGCCGGGATCACCCCCTTCGCCCTCGGCGGCGCCGACATCTGGCCCGAACTCATGTGGCTGGAGTACCTGGTGGACCGGATCGGCGGCCCGAAGGTCTTCGACCGGGTCAAGAACGGCGACCCGGCCGGCTGGGGCGACCCCGCCGTGCTGAAGGCGGCCCGGACGGTACGCGAACTCGTCGACGACGGCGCCTTCGGCAAGGGCTTCAGCTCGGTCGCGTACACCAACGGCGGGGCCCCGGCCGCGCTGGCCAAGGGCAAGGCCGCGATGCATCTGATGGGGTCCTGGGAGTACTCCACCCAGCTCGGCAAGTTCCCCGACTTCGCCCGCAAGCAGCTCGGCTGGTGCCCGTTCCCCACGTTCGACGGAGGTGCCGGTGACATCCGCAACGTGGTCGGCAACCCCACCAACTACTGGTCCGTGAACACCCGTACCCGCAACAAGGACACCGCGCTCGCCTTCCTGCGGACCTGCGCCTCGGACACCTACGCCCGCGAGCTGATCGCCAACGGGGACGTGCCCGCCACCGCCGGCGCCGACAAGCTGCTGGACGCCTCCCCCAGCCCCGAGTTCGCCCGCTTCCAGTACCGGATGGTCCGCGAGGCCCCCGCCTTCACGCTCAGCTGGGACCAGGCGGTCGACCCGGACGCGGCCACCCCGATGCTCACCGAGGTCAACAAGCTGTTCGTCGGCAAGTCCTCGCCGGAGCGGTTCGTGGCGGCGCTGAAGGAGCTGAAGTGAGCCACCAGCGAGGCGCCGGACGCCCGCACCCCTCCTGGGCGCTGCCCGCCGTGCTGTTCTTCGGCTTCTTCGCCCTGGCCCCGATGGCCCTGGCGTTCGGCCTGTCCTTCACCACGTGGAACGGCCTGGGCGAGCCCCGCCCGGCCGGACTCGCCAACTGGCACGCCCTGCTGACCGACGGCCGGCTGGCCCGCTCGCTGGCCGTCACCGTCGCGCTGACCGTGGTGAGCTGCGCCTTCCAGACGACCGCCGCCCTGCTCCTCGGCGTCTGGGCGGCGGGCCCGCAGCGCAACCGGGCGGTGCTGTCGGCGGTGTTCTTCGTACCGTTCCTGCTCTCCTCGACCGCCGTCTCGCTGCTGTTCTACGCCCTGCTCGACCCCAACTTCGGCATCGTGCCCGGCGACACCCTCGGCACCACCTCCGGGGCGTTCCTCGCGCTGGTCTTCGTCGGCGGCTGGCAGTTCATCCCGTTCCACACCCTGATCTACCAGGGCGGCGCCCGGCAGATCCCCGAGGTGCTCTACCAGGCGGCCGCGATCGACGGCGCCGGACGCCTGCGCCGGTTCCGTTCCATCACGCTCCCCCAGCTCCGCAACACCGCGGCGACCTCGCTGGTGCTGATGGTGGTCGGCTCGCTGACCTACTTCGAGACCGTGCTGATCCTCACCCAGGGCGGCCCCGGCACCGACACCGCGATCCTGCCGTACCTGATGTACGAGGCGGGCTTCAAGAGTTACGACTTCGGCTACGCGAGCGCCATCGCGTCCTTCCTGGTCGTGGCCGCCACCACGCTGTCGCTGCTGCTGGTCCGGGTGACCGGCTTCGGCGCCATGCGCAGCACCCGGGAAGGGATGTGAGGCCGTGAAGCGCCCGGCCAACCCACTGGCGGGCCTGGGCGCGGTGATCTGGCTCGCCGTCGTCCTCGTCCCGGTCTACGTCATGGTGTCGGTGTCCCTGACCCGCCAGGACGAGGCGCTCGGCAGCAACGCCCTGCGCCCGCCGCGCCACCCCACCCTCGCCAACTACGGCACCGTCCTGGCGGGCGGCTTCGGCCACTTCCTGGGCAATACCGTGCTGGTCGCGGCCGTGGTGGTGGGGATCGTCCTGGTGCTGTGCGTCCCGCTGGCGTACGTCGCCGTGCGCACCCGCGGCTTCTGGTCGGGCGGCGCGTTCCGGCTGTTCCTGCTGGGCGTCGCCGTCCCCGCGCAGGCGGTGGTGGTCCCGCTCTACCTGATGATCACCAAGCTGAACCTGTACGACAGCCTGCTCGCCGTCGCCCTGCCGACCGCCGCCTTCGCCATGCCGGTCTCCGTCCTGGTCCTCACCGGCACCCTGCGGGACATCCCCGAGGAGCTGTACGAGGCGATGGCCCTGGACGGCGCGTCCCCGGCCAGGATGCTGTTCCGGCTGGTCGTACCGCTGGCCCGGGGCGGCATCGGGACGGTGGTGGTCTACGCGTCCCTCCAGGCGTGGAACGGCTTCCTCTTCCCGCTGATCTTCACCCAGTCCGAGGACAGCCGGATGCTCACCCTCGGCCTGTTCACCTACGTCAGCCAGTTCGGCGTGGACATCCCCGCCCTGCTCGCCTCGGTCGTCCTCTCCGGCGTCCCCGTGTTCGCCGTCTACCTGGTGGCCCGGCGCACCCTGGTCGGCGGCCTGATGGGCGCGGGCGGCAAGTGACCCCCTTCCGCCACGCCTCCCCCACGTCTCACGACAGGAGTTCCATGACCTCCGCCGCCTGGCGCGACCCCGCCCTGCCCGCCGCCGAACGCGTCGAGGACCTGCTGTCCCGGATGACGCTGCGCGAGAGGACCGCCCAGCTGTACGGCGTCTGGGTGGGCGCCGGTCCGGACGGCGGCGAAGTCGCCCCGCTGCAGAGCGAGATGAGCGCGGTGCCGGACTGGGACGAGCTGATCGCGCACGGCCTCGGCCAGCTGACCCGCTCCTTCGGCACCGCCCCGGTGGAGGCCGGCCAGGGCGCCCGTGCGCTGGCCGCAGCCCAGCGCCGGATCGCCGCCGCCAACCGCTTCGGCATCCCCGCCCTCGCCCACGAGGAGTGCCTGGCCGGGTTCACCGCCTGGGGCGCCACCGCCTACCCGGTGCCGCTCGCCTGGGGCGCCTCCTTCGACCCGGAGCTGGTGGCCGAGGTGGGCGCCCGCATCGGCGCCGACCTGCGCGCGGCCGGCGTCCACCAGGGCCTCGCCCCGGTGCTGGACGTGGTCCGCGACGCGCGCTGGGGCCGGGTGGAGGAGACGGTCGGCGAGGACCCGTACCTCGTCGGCACGGTCGGCGCCGCCTACGTACGCGGCCTGGAGTCGGCCGGGATCGTGGCCACGCTCAAGCACTTCGCCGGGTACGCGGCCTCGGCGGGCGCCCGGAATCTGGCGCCGGTGCGGGCGGGCGCGCGGGAGCTGGCCGATGTGACGCTGCCCCCGTTCGAGCTGGCGCTGCGCGAGGGCGGGGCCCGGTCGGTGATGGCCGCGTACACCGAGACCGACGGGGTGCCCGCCTCGGCCGACGCCCGGCTGCTGACCGGGGTGCTGCGCGAGGAGTGGGGGTTCACCGGCACGGTGGTCGCGGACTACTTCGGCATCGGCTTCCTGCGCACCCAGCACCGCCTCGCCGAGGACCGCGCCGGCGCCGCCCACCTGGCGCTGGAGGCAGGCGTGGACGTGGAACTGCCCACCGTGGACTGCTACGGCACGTCGCTGGTTGACGCCGTCGAGGCGGGCCGCGTCCCCGAGGCGCTGGTGAACCGGGCGGCCCGCCGGGTGCTGCTGCAGAAGTGCGAGCTGGGTCTGCTGGACCCAGACTGGGACCCGGAGCCGGCCGGTCCCGTCGTCCTGGACTCCCCCGAGGGGCGGACGCTGGCCCGGCGGCTGGCGGAGGAGTCGGTGATCCTGCTGGAGAACCCGGCGGGGCTGCTCCCGCTGAGCCCCGGCGCGAGCGTCGCGGTGGTCGGCCCGCGTGCCGCCGATCCGCTGGCCATGCTGGGCTGCTACTCCTTCCCGGCCCATGTCCTCCCCCACCACCCCGGGGTCGCGCCGGGCATCGGGATCCCGACCGTGCTGGAGGCGCTGCGGGCCGAACTCCCCGATTGCGAGGTCACGTTCACACAGGGCTGCGGGGTGTCGGACCCGGACTCCTCCGGGTTCGCCGGGGCGGTGGCCCGCGCGGCGGAGGCCGATGTGTGCGTGGCGGTGCTCGGCGACCGGGCCGGGCTGTTCGGACGCGGCACCTCGGGCGAGGGCTGCGACGCGGCCGACCTGAGCCTGCCGGGCGTCCAGGGCGAGCTGCTGGACGCACTGGTGGCGACCGGTACGCCGGTGGTGCTGGTGCTGCTCACCGGGCGCCCCTACGCGCTGGGCCGCTGGGCGGGCCGGCTCGGCGCGGTGGTGCAGGCGTTCTTCCCCGGCGAGGAGGGCGGCTCCGCGCTGGCCGGGGTCCTGGCGGGCCGGGTGAACCCCTCCGGGCGGCTGCCGGTGAGCGTGCCGCGTACGCCGGGCGGCCAGCCGTGGACCTACCTCCAGCCGCCGCTGGGTCTGGCGAGCGAGGTCAGCAGCCTCGACCCGACCCCGCTGCACCCCTTCGGCCACGGCCTGTCGTACACCTCCTTCACCTGGACGGACTTCGGCCCGCCGGAGGCGGAGACCGGCACCGACGGCTCGTACGAGGTGACGGTGACCGTGCGCAACACCGGGGACCGGGCAGGCGCGGAGGTGGTCCAGCTCTATCTGCACGACCCGGTGGCCTCGGTGACCCGGCCGGACGTACGGCTGGTCGGTTATCAGCGGGTCGGGCTGGCGCCCGGCGAGGCCCGCCGGATCACCTTTGCCTTCCACGCCGACCTGGCGTCCTTCACCGGCCCCGCCGGGGTACGGGTGGTCGAGCCGGGGCTGCTGGAGCTGCGGCTCGGCCCGTCCAGTACCGAGGTCCGGCACACCACCCGGCTCCGGCTGACCGGGCCGGTGCGGGAGGCCGGGCCGGACCGGGTGCTGCGCTGCGGGACCTCGGTGGCACCGGTGGAGTAGGCCGGGAACGGCGAAGGCCGCCCCGGTCGGAACCGGAGCGGCCTTCGTGCTGGAGCGCTGGGCAGGGATTGCACCTGCATTTCCCCGCAGGAAGCGGGGCGTCTTGACTTGGACCACCAACGCGCGGCGTTCGTACCGGAGTTGTTCCGGCCGTTCGCTGTGTGATGATCATAGCGCGTGATCGCGGAGGTGCGCCACCCGAGCCGGACCGGGCCCCTCAGTCGTCGACCGGCTCGAACCGCCACCGGTGCACCGGCCGGGACACCAGCTCCGCGTCCGGCGCCGGGAGTTCCGGCACGTCCGCGTCGTAGGCCGCGTCCCACCAGGTGATGACCAGGACCCGGTCGCCCGGCGCGCGGAAGGTCTCGCGGCGCAGCGGGCTGCCGTCGAGCCGCTGCGCGCGGGCCCAGGCGAGGAGTTCCCCGCCCCGGCCCTCGGCGGCCTTCGCCTCCCACATCAGGGCGACGCTCACGAGTACAGGTTCTCCTTGCTGACCTCGTGCACATGGTCGTGGTCGTGGCTGTGCCCGGTGCCCGGCACATGCGGGTCGGTCACCGGCAGGGAGGAGTCGGCGGACAGGTCCCAGTCGGAGGCGGACCGGTTGCGGGCGACCATCTCGGCGCCGAGCGCGGCCACCATCGCGCCGTTGTCCGTGCACAGCTTGGGGCGCGGCACGCGCAGCCGGATGCCGGCCGCCTCGCAGCGCTCCTGGGCAAGCGCCCGCAGCCGGGAGTTGGCCGCGACACCGCCGCCGATCATCAGGTGGTCCACGCCCTCGTCCTTGCAGGCGCGCACCGCCTTGCGGGTCAGCACGTCCACCACGGCCTCCTGGAAGGACGCGGCCACGTCCCGCACCGGCACCTCCTCGCCGGCCGCGCGCTTCGCCTCGATCCAGCGGGCCACGGCGGTCTTCAGACCGGAGAAGGAGAAGTCGTACGCGGGGTCGCGGGGGCCGCTCAGGCCGCGCGGGAAGGCGATGGCCGTCGGGTCGCCCTCGCGGGCGTAGCGGTCGATGACCGGGCCGCCGGGGAAGCCCAGGTTCAGCACGCGGGCGATCTTGTCGAACGCCTCGCCGGCCGCGTCGTCGATGGTCGCGCCCATCGGCCGGACGTCGGAGGTGATGTCGGAGGAGAGCAGCAGCGAGGAGTGGCCGCCGGAGACCAGCAGGGCCATGGTCGGCTCGGGCAGCGGGCCGTGCTCCAACTGGTCCACGCAGATGTGCGAGGCGAGGTGGTTCACGCCGTACAGCGGCTTGCCGAGGGCGTAGGCGTACGCCTTGGCGGCGGAGACTCCGACCAGGAGGGCGCCCGCGAGGCCGGGACCGGCCGTGACCGCGATGCCGTCCAGGTCACGGGCGGTGATGCCCGCCTCCTTCAGGGCGCGGTCGATGGTCGGGACCATCGCCTCCAGGTGCGCGCGTGACGCCACCTCGGGCACGACACCGCCGAAGCGGGCGTGCTCGTCGACGCTGGAGGCGACCGCGTCGGCGAGCAGGGTGGTGCCGCGCACGATGCCGACGCCGGTCTCGTCGCAGGAGGTCTCGATGCCGAGGACGAGAGGTTCGTCAGCCATTGATCTCGGTTCCTTGTACGTCTTCCAGGGAGGAAGAGGGGTCGGTCAGGCGCATCACCAGGGCGTCCACGTTGCCCGGCTGGTAGTAGCCGCGCCGGAAGCCGATGGGGGCGAAGCCGAAGCGCTCGTAGAGCTTCTGGGCGCGGGTGTTGTCCACCCGGCACTCCAGCATCACCTCGGCGCACTCGAAGGCGGTGGCGGCCCGCAGCAGCTCGGTCAGCAGGCGGGCGCCGAGGCCGGTGCCCTGCTGGTCGCGGGCGACGGCGATGGTCTGCACGTCGCCCAGGTCGCCGGAGGAGGCGAGCCCGGCGTACCCGACGAGCCGGGCGCCGTCCTCCGCGACGAGGTAGCGGCGGGTGGCGCCGTCCCCGCGCGCGTGGGCCAGCTCGGACCAGAACATCCCCCGCGACCAGGCGTCCTCGGGGAACAGGTCCTTCTCCAGCTCCAGGACCCGGTCGATGTCCCACCAGCGCATCTCGCGCAGCTTCGCGGTCACTTGGGGGTGACCACCTTGTAGTTCTTCGGCACCTGGGCGTCGGGCCTGCGCAGGTACAGCGGGCGGGGCTCGTCCAGCTCCTGCCCGGCGGCCAGCCTCTCGGCGGCCAGCGAGGCGAGCGCGGCGGCGGAGACGTGCTCCGGCTCGTGCACGTCGGGGAAGGCGTCCGGGTAGAGCAGCGCGCCCGCGCCCACGGCGGGCAGCCCCGCGACCTGCTCGGCGATGTCGGCCGGGCGGTCCACGGCCGGGCCGGTGAGCCGGGTGCGGGAGTCGGCGTACGTCGCCCAGTAGACCTCCTTGCGGCGGGCGTCGGTCGCCACGACGAAGGGGCCCTCGGTGATGTCGGCCGCGTACGCCAGACCGTCCAGCGTGCACACGCCGTGCACGGGGACGCCGAGGGCGAGCCCGAAGGTGTCGGCGGTCATCAGGCCGACCCGCAGCCCGGTGTAGGGGCCGGGTCCGGTGCCGACGACGATGCCGGTGACGGCGTCCAGCTTGACCCCGGCGGCGGCGAGGACGCGGTCCACGGCGGGCAGCAGCAGCTCTCCGTGGCGGCGGGCGTCCACCTGGCTCGACGAGGCGACGACGTCCGTCCCGTCGTGCAGGGCGACGGTGACGGCGGGGGTGGCGGTATCCAGAGCGAGCAGAAGCACGCGAACAGCCTACGGCGCCGACGGCTCGCGCACGCCCGTCCCGGTCGGACCGTCACTGACTGCTACGGTCTGTATGAATTACGACAAAGTCCGCGAACCGCAACGGGTCGGTACGAGACAGGGGTGGCGCACGTGACAGGGACCAGCTCGGGGATCGTGGCCGGACTCGTCGCGGTGTCCGTCGGCACCGTCGGCATCCTCGCCTACCGGGCCGACGCGACCGTCCCGGCGAGCCTGCGCACCCCCTCGGCGAGCGCCTCCCCCTCGGTGGCCGTCACCAAGGCCCCGCGCGACCGCCGCCACCCCACGGCGCTGCCGGCCGACTCGGGCAAGGGCGAGCGGGTCGTGTACTCGGTCGACGACGACCGCGTCTGGCTGGTGAACGACCACAACCGGGTGACCCGCACCTTCGGCGTCCGCCCCGGCGGCGTCGACCCGGTCCCCGGCTCCTACTGGGTGACCTCCCGCTCCAACGCCATCACCGGCAGCGACGGCCTCCCCGTCGAACACGTCGTCCGCTTCACCCAGGTCAACGGCGTCACCGTCGGCTTCAGCGCCGCCACCCGCAACCAGTCCCCCGACCCCGGCGCCCCCCACACCGGCGCCATCCGCGAAACCCGCCCGGACGGCGAGGCGATGTGGCAGTTCGCCACGATCGGGGTGCCGGTGGTGGTGATCCGATGACGTGGCTTTACGCCGCTTCGCGGTGGACCGGCGCGTGTTCGACCGGGTCCGGGGGCGGAGGTGGGGTGGAGACGGCCTTGGCCGCCGCGCAGGACGCCAGCAGGGCTCGCATGGGGACCTGGGGGGTCGGCTCGGGGCGGTGCGGAGCGGGCATGGGGCGCCTCCTGAGCTGCGGGGGCGGGCGGAGTTAGGTATGCCTAACTACGGGCTGGGTACCATGTGACCACGCCCGGTACGTCCCGCGCAATACGTTTCCGACAGCCTGTCGGGATATCGGCGTCCTCAGCCCGCGAGCGCGTCCAGGTCGGTCTTCGCCCAGCGGTCCCCGAGCCCGGTCAGGGTGACGTGGCGGACCTCGTCGGTGGTGTCGCCGACCGCGCGGTGGATGAGGATCTGCAGCCGGTCGTCGGTGAGTTCCTCGACCTTGCCCTCGCCCCACTCCACGACGATGACCGACTCGGGCAGGGACACGTCGAGGTCGAGGTCCTCCATGTCGTCCAGGCCGCCGGAGAGCCGGTAGGCGTCGACGTGGACCAGCGGCGGTCCGTCCACCAGCGAGGGGTGGACCCGGGCGATGACGAAGGTCGGCGAGGTGACCGCGCCGCGCACCCCGAGCCCCTCGCCGAGCCCCCGGGTCAGCGTCGTCTTGCCCGCGCCCAGCTCCCCGGTGAGCATCACCAGGTCGCCCGCGCGCAGCAGCCCGGCCAGTCTGAGGCCCAGCTCCCGCATCTGCTCGGGGGAGGTGACGGTGAGCCGGATCTCAGCCGGGTTGTGCGGTACTGCTGCCTCGTCCATAGCCGCTAACGGTAGCTCCTGCCGGGACGGCTCCCGCGCGGGTCAGCAGGTCCGCGAGCCGGTCGGTGACGACCTCGGGGTGCTCCAGCATCACCAGATGCCCGGCGTCCGGCACGAGCACCAGCTCGGCGTCGGGCAGCAGGTCCGCGATGGCCTCGCTGTGCTCGCTCGGCGTGACCAGATCCCGCACCCCGGCCAGCACCAGCACCGGCATGTCCGTGAAGCAGGCCAGCGCGTCGGTCTTGTCGTGGTCGGTGAAGGCCGGGTAGAACTCCGCGACCACGTCGATCGGCGTGGACTCGATCATCCGCTCCGCGAACCGCGCGATCGCCGGGTCGACGTCCCGCCCCGCGAACGAGTACCGCTTGATCACCCCGGCGAACAGCTCCGCGGTGGCCCGGCGCCCCTTCTCCACCAGCTCCGCCTGCTGCCCCAGCGCCTTCAGTACGCCCGGCAGTACGCGGCGCACCGCGTTCACCCCGGCCACCGGCAGCCCGAAGTTGACCTCGCCGAGCCGCCCGGAGGAGGTGCCGACGAACGCGGTGGCGACGACCCGCTCCCGGATGTACTCCGGGAACTGCGCGGCCAGTGCCATCACCGTCATCCCGCCCATCGAGTGCCCCACCAGCACCACGGGCCCCTCGGGCACCGCCGCGTCCAGCACCGCCTTCAGGTCCCGGCCGAGCTGGTCGATGGTGACGGGCAGCCCGTCGCGGGTCTGGGCCACGCCCCGCCCGGACTCCCCGTGGCTGCGCTGGTCCCAGTGGACGGTGCGGACGACGCCGCGCAGGGCGGCCCGCTGGAAGTGCCAGGAGTCCTGGCCGAGGCAGTAGCCGTGGCAGAAGACGACGGTCACCGGGGCGGGCGCCTTGCGGCCGAAGAGCCTGCGGCGGCGCGGGGAGACGTGCGGGCCGGGGTCGGGCTCGACGTCGTCGACCTCGTAGTACAGCTCGGTGCCGTCGTCGGCGGTCGCCCTGCCGGGGGTGCCGCGCAGGGTGCCGTAGGGGCCGGTGGAGTCCAGCGCCAGGGCGGCCTTGCGGCGCATGCCGCGGCCGACCGTCATCCGCTCTATGGCCACCCCGGCCGCCGCGCCCGCGGCGAGGACGCCTATCGCGGCGCCGGCGAGACCGGTCGCCTTGCGCCAGCCGCCGGACGCGGCCGTCGCGGCCACCGCGTCCACCACGGCCTTGGCACTGCTCTCGCTCACGTACCGTTCCCTCCTCGCCGTCCTGCCGTCCTGCCCGGGCCGGTGCGCCCCGGAGCTACCGGACAGTAGCGTGCCCGGTACCCGCGAGGGTCATCCGTTCAGATGGACGCGGGGCACGCGGGTGCCGATCCGGGTGACGATCTCGTACGCGATCGTGCCGCACACCTGCGCCCAGTCCTCGGCGGTGGGCTCGCCCCGGTCGCCGGGGCCGAACAGCACGGCGCGGGTGCCCGGTTCGGGCTCGTCGCCGCCGAGGTCGACCACGAACTGGTCCATAGCGACCCGCCCCGCGACGGTCCGCAGCTTGCCCTCGATCAGCACCGGCCCGCCGCCCGAGGCGTGCCGGGGGATGCCGTCGGCGTACCCCAGCGGCACCAGGCCGAGGGTGGTCTCGCCGGGGGTGACGTAGTGGTGGCCGTAGCTGACGCCGTGCCCGCCCGGCACCCGCTTGACCAGCGCCAGCGACGCGCTCAGCGTCATCACCGGGCGCAGCCCGAAGTCGGCCGGGGTGCCCAGCTCGGGGCTGGGCGAGATGCCGTACATCGCGATGCCGGTGCGGACGAGGTCGAAGTGGGTCTCCGGAAGGGTCAGCGTGGCCGGGGAGTTGGCGATGTGCCGCACCTCGGGCGCCACGCCCCGCTCCTCGGCGTACGCCACCATCTCGCGGAACCGGGTGAGCTGGGCGGCGATGGAGGGGTGGCCGGGTTCGTCGGCGCAGGCGAAGTGGGACCACAGTCCGGTGACCTTGACCAGCCCGGCGGCCTCGGCGTCGAGGGCCGCGCCGACCAGTTCGGGCCAGTCCTCGGGCCCGCAGCCGTTGCGGCCGAGCCCGGTGTCGGCCTTGAGCTGCACCCGCGCGGTACGGCCCGCCGCGCGCGCCGCCTCGGTGACCTCGCGCAGCGCCCACATTCCGCTGACCGCGACGTCGAGGTCGGCCTCGATCGCCTGCCGCCAGGGCCCGCCGGGCACCCAGAGCCAGCACATGATCCGGCCCGGCAGTCCGGCCGCGCGCAGCGCGAGGGCCTCCTCCGGGGTGGCCGTGCCCAGCCAGGTCGCCCCGGCGTCCAGGGCCGCGCGGGCGCACGGCACGGCACCGTGGCCGTACGCGTCCGACTTGACGACGGCCATCAGGTGCGCGCCCTCGGCACGGGCGCGCAGCGCCCGGACGTTGGCGCGCAGGGCACCCAGATCGATCTCGGCGCGGGCGCGCAGGGGCGCGGTCGGCACAGCGGAAGTCTCGTTCATGGCGCCCCCAGTCTCTCAGAGGGCGTCGGCGGCCCCCGGCCGCACTCCTCGGCGATCCGCCGTGCTCAGTCCCGTACGACGTCCCGCCAGGCGTCGGGCAGGTGCTCGGTGATGTCCAGGGCCGCGATGGGGGCACCGCGCGAGGCCAGGCGGCCGGCGAGGCCGTGGAGGTAGGCGGCGACGCTGCCCGCGTCCAGCGCGGACAGGTGGGAGGCGAGCAGTGATCCGGCGAGCCCTGACAGCACGTCACCGCTGCCGGCCGTGGCCAGCCAGCCGGTGCCGGTGGAGTTGACCCGGACCGGGCCGCCGCCGGGGTCGGCGACCAGGGTGGTGGAGCCCTTCAGCAGCACCGTCGCCCGGTAGGTGGCGGCCAGTTCGCGCACCGAGGTCAGCCGGGCCGCCTCGACCTCCTCGCGGCGCACCCCCAGCAGGGCGGCGGCCTCGCCCGCGTGAGGGGTCATCAGGGTCGGCGCGGTGCGCCCGCGTACGAGGTCGCGGTCGGCCAGGCGCAGCCCGTCGGCGTCCAGCAGCACGGGTACGTCGGCGCCGAGCACCTTCGCCACGGTCGCCGCGTCGTCCCCGGCGCCCGGTCCCACCACCCACGCCTGCACCCGACCCGCGTGGTCGGGGCCCTGGTCGGAGACGAGGGTCTCGGGGAAACGGGCGATGACCGCGTCCCCGGCGGGGCCGACGTACCGTACGGCGCCCGCGCCGCCGCGCAGGGCGCCGGAGACGGCGAGGACGGCGGCGCCCGGGTAGCGCGCGGAGCCGGCGGCGACGCCGAGCACCCCGCGCCGGTACTTGTCGCTCTCCGCGCCGGGCCGGGGCAGCAGCCGGGCCACGTCCTCGTGCTGGAGCGCCTGAAGTACCGGGTCCGGGGGGAGTTCGAGGCCGATCCCGACGAGCCGTACCGTCCCGGCGTACTCCCGGCCGGGGTCGATCAGCAGGCCGGGCTTGTAGGCGCCGAACGTGACGGTGAGGTCGGCGCGTACGGCGGCGCCGGACACCTCGCCGGTGTCCGCGTCGACCCCGCTGGGCAGGTCCACGGCGACGATCGCGGCCCGCGCCCGCTCGGCGGCCGAGGCGAGGCGGGCGGCGTCGGGCCTCAGGCCCCCCTTGCCGCCGATGCCGACGACTCCGTCCACCACGAGGTCGGCCCGCTCGATCGCGCCGAGCGCCCGCTCGGGGCCGATGACGGCGCCGCCCGCCCGGCGCAGCGCGGCGAGGCCGCCCTCGTGGGCGCGGTCGGGCGAGAGGAGGACGGCGGTGACCCCGGCGCCGCGCCGGCGCAGCCGGGCCCCGGCGTACAGCGCGTCGCCGCCGTTGTCGCCGCTGCCGACCAGCAGCACCACCCGGCTGCCGTACACCCGCCCGAGGAAATCGGCGCAGGCGGCGGCCAGTCCGGCGGCCGCCCGCTGCATCAGGGTGCCCTCGGGCAGCCGGGCCATCAGGGCGCGCTCGGCGGCCCGTACCGTCTCCACGCTGTACGCACGTCGCATGGGTCCGAGTCTGCCCCCGGTGCGCGGGCCCGCGCACCCGGATGGTTCACGCCTCGGCGATCACCACGGCGGAGGCGACGCCCGCGTCATGGCTGAGCGAGACGTGCCAGGACCGCACCCCCAGCTCGGCCGCGCGGGCCGCGACGGTGCCCTTGACCCGCAGCCGGGGCTGCCCGCTGGCCTCGACGTACACCTCGGCGTCGGTCCACAGCAGCCCGGCGGGGGCGCCCAGCGCCTTGGCGAGGGCCTCCTTGGCCGCGAAGCGGGCGGCGAGCGAGGCGATCCCGCGCCGCTCCCCGCCCGGCAGCGTCAGCTCCGCCGCGACGAACAGCCGGGCGGCCAGGTTGGGGGTGCGCTCCAGCGCCGCCCGGAACCGGTCGATCTCGGCCACGTCGATCCCGACCCCGATGATGCTCATGCCGGGAGCCTACGGCGGCCGGGCTACTCGACCGTCACCGACTTCGCCAGGTTCCTCGGCTGGTCCACCTCGTTGCCGCGCGCGGTGGCCAGTTCGCAGGCGAACACCTGGAGCGGCACCGCCGAGACCATCGGCTGGAGCAGCGTCGGCGTGGCCGGGACGCGGATCAGGTGGTCGGCGTACGGGACGACCGCCTCGTCGCCCTCCTCGGCGATGACGATGGTGCGGGCGCCCCGGGCGCGGATCTCCTGGATATTGGAGACGATCTTGTCGTGCAGCACCGAGCGGCCGCGCGGGGAGGGCACGATGACGACGACCGGCAGGTCCGGCTCGATCAGCGCGATCGGGCCGTGCTTCAGCTCGCCGGCCGCGAAGCCCTCGGCGTGCATGTAGGCGAGTTCCTTGAGCTTGAGGGCGCCCTCCAGGGCGACGGGGTAGCCCACATGGCGGCCGAGGAAGAGCACGGTGTTCTTCCCGGCGAGGGAGCGGGCGAGTTCCCGTACCGGCTCCATGGTCTCCAGGACCCGGTCGACCGCGCCGGAGATGCGGGAGAGGTCGCGCACGACGTCCCGGATCTCGTCGCCCCACTTGGTGCCGCGCACCTGGCCCAGGTAGAGGGCGACGAGGTAGCAGGCGACCAGCTGGGTCAGGAACGCCTTGGTGGAGGCGACGGCGACCTCGGGCCCGGCGTGCGTGTAGAGCACGGCGTCGGACTCGCGCGGGATGGTCGAGCCGTTGGTGTTGCAGATGGCGAGCACCTTGGAGCCCTGCTCGCGGGCGTGCCTGAGCGCCATCAGGGTGTCCATGGTCTCGCCGGACTGGGAGATGGCGATGACCAGCGAACGCCCGTCCAGGATCGGGTCCCGGTAGCGGAACTCGCTGGCCAGCTCGACCTCGCAGGGGATGCGGGTCCAGTGCTCGATGGCGTACTTGGCGATCATCCCGGCGTGGAAGGCGGTGCCGCAGGCGACGATGACGACCTTGTCCACCTCGCGCAGCTCGGCCGCTCCGATCCGCACCTCGTCCAGGGTGAGCGAGCCGGCCGGGTCGATGCGGCCGAGGAGGGTGTCCGCGACCGCCTTGGGCTGCTCGGCGATCTCCTTGAGCATGAAGTAGTCGTAGCCGCCCTTCTCGGCGGCCGAGGCGTCCCAGTCGACGTGGTAGGCGCGGACCTCGGCGGGGCTGCCGTCGAAGCCGGTCACGGTGACGCCGTCGCGGCGCAGCTCGACGACCTGGTCCTGGCCCAGCTCGATCGCCTCGCGGGTGTGCGCGATGAACGCGGCCACGTCGGAGGCGAGGAACGTCTCGCCCTCGCCGACGCCCACCACCAGCGGGGAGTTGCGGCGGGCGCCCACGACCACGTCCGGCTCGTCGGCGTGCACCGCGACCAGGGTGAACGCGCCCTCCAGACGGCGGCACACCAGCCGCATCGCCTCCGCGAGGTCGGCGCTCGCGGAGAACTCCTCCGCGAGCAGGTGCGCGACCACCTCGGTGTCGGTCTCGGAGGCCAAGTCGTGGCCGCGCTCGGCGAGTTCGGCACGCAGGGCGGCGAAGTTCTCGATGATGCCGTTGTGCACGACCGCGACCCGGCCCGCGTTGTCCAGGTGCGGGTGGGCGTTGGCGTCCGTGGGGCCGCCGTGGGTGGCCCAGCGGGTGTGCCCGATGCCGGTGGCGCCGGCCGGGAGCGGGTGTTCGGCCAGCTCCTTCTCCAGGTTGACCAGCTTCCCGGCCCGCTTCGCCGTGGCCAGGCCGCCGTCCGCGAGTACCGCGACACCGGCCGAGTCGTAGCCCCGGTACTCCAGCCGCTTCAGCCCGGCCATCACGACATCGAGCGCCGACCGCGCCCCTACGTATCCCACGATTCCGCACATGTGCCGCAGCCTACGGTCCGTCAGCGATCGGAAACCGCTTCCGCGTGCCCGGATTCGGAAATTTTCACCCGGGTACGGAGGCCGAAAGAGACAAAAAAAGGGGGCACCGCGGGAACGTCGTCCACGCGGTGCCCCTCTTCGCGGGGCTCAGCCTCGGCGGACCGCCGGGGCCTCCAGGCCGAAGGAGGCGCTGTTGAGCCAGCGGCGCATGTACTTCGCTATCGGGCGCTCCACCAGCCGGTGCACCACGTAGGCGAGCAGGACCAGCGCGGCCACCGTGCACACCACCAGCAGGCGGGGGTCCATCCGGTCACCGAAGTGATGGGCGACGGTCAGGCCGATCACGTCGTGCAGCAGGTACAGCGGGAAGGTCATCGTCCCCGCCACGCTCAGCCAGCGCCACTGGATGCGGCTGGTCCAGCCGAGCGCGATGGCGGCGATCAGCGCGAAGAAGCCGGTGATCGTCAGCACCAGCCAGCCGCGCCACGGGTGCCAGGTGTCCCAGTCGAGCCGGCCGCCGTGCGGGGTGAGGATGAAGTGCATCGCCAGCAGCCACGACATCAGCACGATCCCCCACAGCAGCGGGGTCGCCCGGAACCGGTACATCAGGTAGAACGCCATGCCCGCGATGAAGAACGGCGCGGAGACCGGGTTGACCAGCACCGTCAGCAGCGGCAGATGCGCGGCCGGGGCCAGCACCGCGGCGACCGTCCAGATACCGGCGAAGACGGCGACACGGGTGTACGTCAGCCCCTTCCACACCACGATCGAGAACGTCAGGTAGAAGCACAGCTCCGGCCAGAGCGTCCAGTACACCGAGTCCAGGTCGTCCACGCCCAGCGGCTTCTGCAGCATCGTGAGGTTGGCGAAGATCACCCTCGGGTTCGGGTGCCCCATCGGGGTGTCGAACAGGTAGATGACGGCCGTCGACACCAGCACGCCGATCCAGTACATCGGGTACAGCCGGGTCACCCGGGAGATGAAGAAGTCGCGGGGCGAGCGGCCCCAGGCGCTCATGCAGATCACGAAGCCGCTGATCAGGAAGAACAGGTCGACCCCGAGCCGGCCGAAGGCCAGATAGCGGTGCGAGTCCGGGAAGATCGCCTGGTACGGGCGCCCCCAGATGTGCTCCATCGTGCCCGGCGTCTGCCCGGTGAAGTGGAAGACCACCACCGCGACGGCGGCCAGGAACCGCAGCCCGTCCAGCGCGGCAAGACGCTGCCCCTTCGCCCGCGCAGTGGGCGCGGCCTCCTTCGGCTCCGACGGTGCCTGTGACACCGGAACGTGGACGCTGACGGCCTCCTCCATGTGTCGCTCATCGGCCGTGACGGCCACGGCCGTGTCATCCCTCTGGGTCATCCATCCACCGTTTCAGTGCCGGGCTCTGCATACGTGCTGTGCGAACTTACGTTCACACGACACGTGGGCGGGAGAAAAGTTGCCCTGCCGTCTCAGAACAACTCCCTCACCCCTCAACCCAGCTTGGCCACCTGAGCGCCGATGACGTCGGCCGGAACCTGGTAGTCCTGGCCGGCGGTCATGGCGGCCATGTTGATCGTGCTGAAGGTGGCCAGGGTGGCGCCCTCACGGATCACGACGACCTTGACCGGGGCCTTCACGCCCTCGTCGGCGGCCATGGTCAGGGTCAGCGCGACACCCTCGTCCCCACCCTGCGGGGCGGCGGTGGTGGCGACCGCGGGGAACTTCGTCTTCTCGCCGTCGATGGTGGCCGTGAAGCCGCCCGCGCACTTGCGCGCGGCCGTGCTCAGCCCCTTGAGGGCGGCCTCGGCCGCACCGCCGTCGTAGGACGCGAGACCGATCAGCGTCTTGTTCACGTCGAGCGCGGCCAGCAGGGCGTCCTCGGGCTTGCTGCCGGCCGCCGGCTTCTTCGGCGTGCCGAGCCAGGACCGCTTCGCCGTCGCCGCGGGCTCACCCTGCGCCACGCCCGCCTGGGCACGGGCCAGCGGCAGGCACGCCGCGTCGTCGGCGGTGACCTTGCCCGCGGCGATGTCGTCCCTCGCCGGGACCTTCGCGGTGACCTTGCCGCTCTTCACGTCCGACTGCGCGAGCGCGGCCTTCTCCAGCTCGGCGCCGGTCAGCGCCCTGGCCGCCGGGGCGGCCGCGGCGGTGGACGAGCCCTCCCCCTTGCCATCGGCCGCCTTGTCCGAGTCACCGGAGCCGCCACAGGCGGTGGCGAGCAGGGCCAGTGCGGCGGCGGACGCGGCCAGGACGGTACGGCGGACGGCGGTGGCACTCATGTGAACACTCTTCTCTTCGGCGCTTTCCCCGCGCTTTGCGCACGATTGAGACACACATTACGTACGGCCGACACACAAATGATCATGGCGATGGCAACCGGAGGCGGACCGTGACGGCAATGTGATCTCCATACCGGGACGCGTGACGCACCCCACGCTCGTCCCCGTTCAAACAGCGTTAACAATGGAATGTGATCTCACCGGTCTCCGCGATGCCCCGGAGCGCCCACCGGCACAGGCCGGAGGCGACTCCCTACGTCGATCTCACCCGCGCCGAATGGAGCGCGCTGCGCGACAAGACGCCGCAGCCGCTCACCGCCGAGGAGGTGGAGAAGCTGCGCGGCCTCGGCGACGTCATCGACCTCGACGAGGTGCGGGACATCTACCTCCCGCTCTCCCGGCTGCTCAACCTCTACGTCGGCGCCACCGACGGCCTCAGAGGCGCCCTGAACACCTTCCTGGGCGAGAAGGGCTCCCAGTCCGGCACCCCCTTCGTCATAGGCGTGGCCGGCTCGGTGGCCGTCGGCAAGTCCACCGTGGCCCGCCTGCTCCAGGCCCTGCTCTCCCGGTGGCCCGAACACCCCCGCGTGGAGCTGGTCACCACCGACGGCTTCCTGCTGCCCACCAAGGAGCTGCAGGCCCGCGGACTGATGTCCAGGAAGGGCTTCCCCGAGTCCTACGACCGCCGCGCCCTGACCCGCTTCGTCGCCGACATCAAGGCCGGCAAGGACGAGGTCACCGCACCGGTCTACTCCCACCTGATCTACGACATCGTCCCCGGCGAGCGTCTCACCGTGCGCCGCCCGGACATCCTCATCGTCGAGGGACTCAACGTCCTCCAGCCCGCCCTGCCCGGCAGCGACGGCCGCACCCGGGTCGGTCTCGCCGACTACTTCGACTTCAGCGTGTACGTCGACGCGAGCGGCGAGGACATCGAGCGCTGGTACCTGGAGCGGTTCAAGAAGCTGCGCCAGACCGCGTTCCACAACCCGTCCTCGTACTTCCGCAAGTACACCCAGGTCTCCGAGCAGGAGGCGGTGGACTACGCGCGCATGCTCTGGCGGACCATCAACAAGCCCAACCTGACCGAGAACATCGCCCCCACCCGCGGCCGGGCCACCCTCCAGCTCCGCAAGGGCCCCGACCACACCGTGCAGCGACTCCGGCTGCGCAAGCTGTAGCCGGGGACGGTTGGATGGGCGCATGCTGCATCTGCGCCTGATCGTCCCGTCCGACCGCACGGACGAGGTGGTGCGCCTGATCGAGTCCACGGTCGGCGCCGTCCACCTCGTGGTGCTGCCCGGCGCCGCCCGCGACCCGGCCGGGGACGTGGTGATGTGCGACGTGGCCCGGGAGGCGGGCGACGGCCTGCTCTCCCGGCTCCAGGACCTCGGCATCGACCGCACCGGCTCGATCGCCGCGGACAACGTGGACCTGTCGCTGTCGACACGCGCCGACCGCGCCGAGGAGGAGGCGCCCGGCGAGGCCGCGGACGCCGTGCTGTGGCAGCACCTGGTGGAGGAGACGCACGAGGAGTCGACCCTCTCGGTGACCTACGTCGCCTTCCTCGCCATCGCCACGATGATCGCGGCCTGCGGTGTGGTGCTGGACAACGCGGTGCTGATCGTCGGCGCGATGGCGGTGGGCCCGGAGTTCGGACCGCTGGCGGGGATCAGTACCGCGCTGGTGCGTGGGAAGCCCCGGCTCGCGGCGCGATCGCTGATCGCGCTGGTGGTGGGCTTCGCCGTGGCGATGGCGCTCACCGTCGGCTTCAGCGTGCTGATGGACCTGCTCGGCCAGTTCAGCAAGGACCAGTTGGACGGGTCCCGGCCCAACACCGGGTTCGTGTACGCGCCGGACGCGTTCTCGTTCGTGGTGGCGCTGCTCGCGGGGGCGGCGGGCACGCTCTCGCTGACCTCGGCCAAGTCAGGCGCGCTGGTCGGCGTGGCCATCTCGGTCACCACCGTGCCGGCCGCCGCGAACGCGGCCGTGGCCCTCGCCTACGGGGACACCACGCAGACCGTCGGCTCCAGCGAGCAACTGTTGCTGAACCTGTTCGGCATCGTGGTGGCGGGCGTGCTGACCCTCCTGGCCCAGAAGGCGTTCTGGGCCAGGAAGGGCAGGAAGAGCGCGCAGGGTACAAAGGGCGGCAAGCCCGAAACGGCTTAGCCCAGCGCCGACTTGACCGCGTCCGCCAGCCGCCCGGCGACCGTGCGGGCCTGGTCGATGTCGGCGGCCTCGACCATCACGCGGACCAGCGGCTCGGTGCCCGAGGGGCGGAGCAACACCCGCCCGGTCTGCCCGAGTTCACGCTCGGCCTCGCCCACGGCGGCCGCGAGGTCGGCCGAGGTGCCCACCCGCGAGCGGTCCACGTCCGGGACGTTGACCAGCACCTGCGGCAGCCGGTCCATCACCGAGGCCAGCTCACGCAGCGCCCGGCCGGTCTCGGCGACCCGCGCCGCCAGCAGCAGCCCGGTCAGCGTGCCGTCACCGGTGGTGGCGTGGTCCAGGATGATGACGTGCCCGGACTGCTCGCCGCCGAGGGCGTAGCCGTGCTCCTTCATCTCCTCCAGCACGTACCGGTCCCCCACGGCCGTCTGCACCAGGCGGATGCCGGCCCGCTCCATGGCGAGCTTGAAGCCCAGGTTGGACATGACGGTGGCCACGACGGTGTCGGCGGGCAGCGCCGAGCGCTCCCGCATCGCCAGCGCCAGCACCGCGAGGATCTGGTCGCCGTCGACCTCCTCGCCGGTGTGGTCCACGGCCAGGCAGCGGTCGGCGTCCCCGTCGTGCGCGATGCCGAGGTCCGCGCCGTGCTCCAGCACGGCGGCCTTCAGCAGGTCCAGGTGGGTCGAGCCACAGCCGTCGTTGATGTTGAGGCCGTCCGGCTCGGCACCGATGGTGACGAGGGTCGCACCGGCACGGGAGAACGCCTCCGGGGAGACACCGGCGGCCGCGCCGTGCGCCTCGTCCAGGACGATCGTCAGCCCGTCGAGCCGGTTGGGCAGTACCGACAGCAGGTGGGAGACGTACGTCTCCGAGCCCGCCTCGTAGTCACGGACCCGGCCGACCCCGGCGCCGGTGGGGCGCTCCCAGGGCTCGCCGTGGCGGTGCGACTCGTAGACGGCCTCGATACGGCCCTCCAGCTCGTCCGCGAGCTTGTGGCCGCCGCGGGCGAAGAACTTGACGCCGTTGTCCGGCATCGCGTTGTGGCTGGCGGACAGCATCACACCGAGGTCGGCGCCGAGCACTCCGGTCAGGTGGGCGACGGCGGGGGTGGGCAGCACACCGACGCGGAGCACGTCCACGCCCGCGCTGGCGAGGCCCGCGACGACGGCGGCCTCCAGGAACTCCCCGGACGCACGCGGATCACGGCCCACCACGGCGGTCGGCCGATGGCCCTCGAACGTGCCCGCCTCGGCCAGCACGTGCGCCGCCGCGACGGACAGGCCGAGCGCCATCTCGGCCGTCAGGTCCGCGTTGGCGACGCCACGCACGCCGTCGGTACCGAAGAGTCGTCCCACTTGTCCTCCCGAGAAAGCGTCACTGCTGCCAGGAATCATGGCATGCGCCCGAGCATCCGATCACACAAGACTTTGAGCGTCTTGTGTCGTTATACGCCCTTGGCGGAGATAAACGAACGCCCCGGCGGCACACAGGGCGTGCCGCCGGGGCGTTCGGAGTACGCGCGAAGCGCCGCTGTTTAGCGCTTGCTGTACTGCGGAGCCTTGCGGGCCTTCTTGAGACCGGCCTTCTTGCGCTCGACCGCACGGTCGTCGCGCTTGAGGAACCCGGCCTTCTTCAGGGCGCCGCGGTTGTTGTCGACGTCCGCCTCGTTCAGCGCACGGGCGACACCGAGACGGAGCGCACCGGCCTGACCGGAGACACCGCCACCCGCGATGCGGGCGACGACGTCGTAACGGCCCTCGAGCTCGAGCACCTTGAAGGGCTCGTTGACTTCCTGCTGGTGCACCTTGTTCGGGAAGTAGTCCTCGAGGGTGCGACCGTTGATCTTCCACTTGCCGGTGCCCGGGACGATCCGGACGCGGGCGATGGCGTTCTTGCGACGGCCCAGGCCGGCGGCCGGCTGGGGCTCGCCGAAGTGGGACGCGAGGGACTCCGACGTGTACTCGCCCTCGACGGGGAGCTCGGTCTCGGTGGTGTAGCTCTCGATGTCGACGAGCTCAGTCTCTTCGAGCGGCTGCTCGGGGGTGGTCTCGGCCACGATTCTCCTCAGATTCTCTTCAGTCTTAAAGGGTGGCCGGAATTACTGCGCGACCTGGGTGATCTCGAACGGCACCGGCTGCTGGGCAGCGTGCGGGTGCTGGTCACCCTTGTAGACCTTCAGCTTCGAGAGCATCTGACGGCCAAGGGAGTTCTTGGGGAGCATGCCCTTGACGGCCTTCTCGACGGCCTTCTCGGGGTTCTTGTCCAGCAGCTCGTCGTAACGGACGGAGCGCAGACCACCCGGGTAGCCGGAGTGGCGGTAAGCCATCTTCTGGGTCCGCTTGTTGCCGGACAGGTGCACCTTGTCGGCGTTGACGACGATGACGAAGTCACCGGTGTCGACATGCGGCGCGTAGATCGGCTTGTGCTTGCCCCGGAGAAGGGTCGCGGCGGTGGTGGCGAGACGACCCAGGACGATGTCCTGAGCGTCGATGACGTACCACTGGCGCGTCACATCGCCGGGCTTGGGGCTGTACGTACGCACGGTTCGTAGCCTTCGCTTCGAGTGAATGGTCCTGAACAGGTCACCGAAACGATCACGACAGCCTGGATCACACTGCGGTGACGCAACCGCGTGCTGATCGCTGGTCATCGGCCCGGTGGACCGGTGTAAGGGCCCGTCCCGTGAGAATGAGCAAGCCAATACACAACGAGGAGCTAGGTTACTAGCCCGCCCCCACACGGGTCAAAACGAGCTTGCCGGAAATCCTCCCGGCCGCAATGTTCCCCCGTGCGCCGAAGGTCCCCGTATCGTCTCCGGGCCCGCTCCCCTCGGGCGCGCCGGGACCTCGCGGCCCCCTCTAAGATGCGCCCCATGAGTTACGGGCAGGGGGGTCCCCAGTCTCAGTGGGACCCTTGGACACCTCAATCCCAGCAGCCGTGGAAGAGCGGCGACGACGACGGAACCCCGGACTGGGCCGCGCTCGCGGACGCCTCGGAGAACCGTAAGAAGCGTCGCAAGGTGCTGCTCGTCGCGGGCGGCGTGCTCGCCACGGGCGCGATAGGCACCGCCGTCGCCATGGCCGTCTCGAACACGGGCGGCGACAGCCGGGCGGGCGGTCCCTCCGGCCTGCCCGCGACCGCGTCCCTGCCGGGCGGCACGGCGACCACGGCCCCCTCCTTCGCCCCGACCAGCGCGCCCCCGCCGCTGGACCCGAAGGACTTCATCGCCAGCGCCAACAAGGACACCGCCCCGCTGAGCCCGGAGACCCTGTTCCCCGGCACCCAGCTCACCATGGGCGAGACGGTGTACAAGAAGGGCGCCACCAGCGACAGCAAGGACTGCGCGTCCGGCGCCGGCGGCACCCTGGCCAAGGCGCTCACCGCGGGGAAGTGCACCCGCCTGATGCGGGTCAGCTATGTGAAGGACGGCGTGGCCGTCACCGTGGGCGTCGCCGTCTTCGACAACGACACCGACGCCCAGCGCTTCAAGGACCGCGCCGACAAGAAGAGCATCGTCGCCGCGCTGCCCGGCAAGGGCGTCAAGGCGTTCTGCGACTCAGCGATCTGCCGCTCCACCACCAACACCCTGGGCCGGTACGCCTACTTCACCATCGCCGGGTTCACCAACGGCAAGGACGTGACGACCAAGGACACCAAGGTGTTCGCGGCCGGCAACGACCTGGCCCAGTTCTCCTTCCGCCAGATCCGGCGGCGCGGCGAGGCCCAGGCGTCGGCGGCCGCGGGCCAGTGAGCGGCCGCCCGCCGGCTCAGCAGCAGCCCGCCGGCGGGAGCGAGCGCCGGTTGCGGGCCTCCTTGTTCCGGGCGGCCAGCAGCTCGTCGGCGGGATAGCCGACCTCCTCCAGCGTCAGCCCGTGCGGCCGCACCACGTGCACGGCGGAGTCCCGCACCCCGGCCGCCAGCACCTTCCCGGGCCACTCGGGGCCCCGGTGCCCGTCGCCGGTGAACAGCAGGGCGCCGATCAGCGAGCGCACCATGTTGTGGCAGAAGGCGTCCGCGCGCACGGTGGCCGTGATCACCCCGTCCGCGCCGCGCACCAGGCTCAGCTCCTGGAGGGTGCGGATGGTGGTGGCGCCCTCGCGCTTCTTGCAGTACGCCGCGAAGTCGTGCTCGCCCAGCAGGGCGCGGGCCGCCTCGTTCATCACGTCCACGTCCAACGGCCAGTCGTGCCACAGGACATGGTTGCGCAGCAGCGGGTCGACACCGCCGGGGTTGTCGGTGACGCGGTACGCGTAGCGCCGCCAGACGGCGGAGAAACGGGCGTTGAAGCCGGGCGGGGCCTCGGTCAGGGACCAGACCCGTACGTCCTTGGACAGCCGGCCCGCGAGCCGCTTCAGCAGCTTCTCCCGGTGCTCGGCCCACACCGGCTCCGGCAGGTCGACATGGGCGACCTGGCCGCGCGCGTGCACCCCGGCGTCCGTCCGCCCGGCCACCGTCAGCTCGTACGTCTCCTTGGACCGGGTCACCGTGCGCAGGGCGTCCTCGATCTCGCCCTGCACGGTCCGCCGCCCGCCGGCCTGCTTGGCCCAGCCGTGGAAGTCGGTGCCGTCGTAGGACAGGTCGAGGCGGATACGGACATGGCCGGGCTGTGCTTCGTCACTCACGCGGGAATCCTCTCAGGGCGCCGTATCGGTCGGGAAACGCGAAAGCGGGCCCGCCCCCGGAAGGGCAGGCCCGCTCTCAGGCGTCAGCCTCAGGCGTCCTTGGACTCCTCGGCGGGAGCCTCGGTGGCCTCGGTCTGCTCGACCTTCGCCTCGTCGGACTCCTTGACCGCACGCTTGGTGGCGGCCTCGGCCTCACCGGTGGCCTGCTGCGCGACGGTCAGCGCCTCGACCAGCTCGATGACAGCCATGGGCGCGTTGTCGCCACGGCGGTTACCGATCTTGGTGATGCGGGTGTAACCACCGGGGCGGTTCTCGTAGCGCGGGCCGATCTCGGCGAAGAGCGTGTGGACGACGCTCTTGTCCGTGATCACCTGGAGCACCTGACGGCGGTTGTGAAGGTCGCCCTTCTTCGCCTTGGTGACCAGACGCTCGGCGTACGGGCGCAGACGGCGCGCCTTCGCCTCGGTGGTGGTGATGCGGCCGTGCTCGAAGAGGCTCTTCGCGAGGTTCGCGAGAAGCAGCTTCTCGTGCGCGGCGCTGCCGCCCAGACGGGCACCCTTGGCGGGCTTCGGCATGATGTTTCTCCTAAGTGTCTGCCCCGGCCGTGTCAGGTACCGAGGTCAGTATCCGAGCGAGCGGTTGCTCTTCGGAGATCCGAGCAGGCCCTGAAGGGCCCGCTCGGAAGGGGTGCGGGGAACTGCGCGAACCAGTCACAGCCGGCCCGCAGACGCAGTACGGCCTCCCCGCGGAGCGCTTAGTACTGCTCGGTCTCCACGAAACCCGCGTCCGCGTCGTCGTCGGCGCCGAACGCGTCGGCGGCGGCGGTCGGGTCGAACCCGGGAGGCGAGTCCTTGAGCGCCAGGCCCATGCCCGCGAGCTTGGCCTTGACCTCGTCGATGGACTTCGCACCGAAGTTGCGGATGTCCAGCAGGTCCGCCTCGGAGCGAGCGACCAGCTCACCCACGGAGTGGATGCCCTCGCGCTTGAGGCAGTTGTAGGAACGGACCGTGAGCTCGAGCTCCTCGATGGGAAGAGCCAGGTCAGCGGCCAGCGCGGCGTCCGTCGGGGACGGACCCATGTCGATGCCCTCGGCGTCGATGTTCAGCTCGCGCGCGAGACCGAACAGCTCGACCAGCGTCTTACCGGCGGAGGCCATGGCGTCACGGGGACGCATCGCCTGCTTGGTCTCGACGTCGACGATCAGCTTGTCGAAGTCGGTGCGCTGCTCGACACGCGTGGCCTCGACCTTGTACGTGACCTTGAGAACCGGCGAGTAGATGGAGTCGACCGGGATACGGCCGATCTCCTGGCCCACCTGCTTGTTCTGCACGGCGGAGACGTAGCCGCGACCGCGCTCGACGGTCAGCTCCATCTCCAGCTTGCCCTTGCCGTTCAGCGTGGCGAGGACGAGGTCGGGGTTGTGCACCTCGACACCGGCCGGGGGCGCGATGTCGGCGGCGGTGACCAGACCCGGGCCCTGCTTGCGCAGGTACATCACGACCGGCTCGTCGTGCTCCGAGGAGACGACCAGCTGCTTGATGTTGAGGATCAGGTCGGTGACGTCCTCCTTGACGCCCGGCACGGTGGTGAACTCGTGCAGGACACCGTCGATCCGGATGCTGGTGACAGCGGCACCGGGGATCGAGGAGAGGAGGGTACGGCGGAGGGAGTTGCCGAGGGTGTAACCGAAGCCCGGCTCCAGCGGCTCGATCACGAACCGGGAGCGGAACTCGTCGACGACCTCTTCGGTCAACGAGGGACGCTGAGCGATCAGCATGTGTGAATCCTTCAGTCAGGGGCGCCCGCTATTTGACGCCCGACTCAGTACTGCAAGGGTACGGGCGGCACGGCCCGAAAGAGCCGTACCGCCCGGACCCGCGAAACCAGCGGAGCGCTGTGCGTCAGACGCGGCGGCGCTTCGGGGGGCGGCAGCCGTTGTGCGGGGTCGGGGTGACGTCCTGGATGGAGCCGACCTCGAGGCCCGTGGCCTGGAGCGAACGGATCGCGGTCTCACGACCGGAACCCGGACCCTTGACGAACACGTCGACCTTGCGCATGCCGTGCTCCTGGGCGCGGCGGGCAGCCGACTCGGCGGCCATCTGCGCGGCGAACGGCGTGGACTTCCGGGAGCCCTTGAAGCCGACGTGGCCGGCGGAGGCCCAGGAGATCACGTTGCCGGACGGGTCCGTGATCGAGACGATCGTGTTGTTGAACGTGCTCTTGATGTGCGCGTGGCCGTGAGCGACGTTCTTCTTTTCCTTGCGGCGCACCTTCTTGGCAGCGCCCTGACGTCCCTTGGGGGGCATCTACAAACTCCTACGGGGAGGTGGTCGGTCCTACAGCGAAGACCGCTGATGAAGCGTTGTCCGCTGAGGACTACTTCTTGCCCGGCTTCTTCTTGCCGGCGATGGCGCGACGCGGGCCCTTGCGGGTGCGGGCGTTGGTGCTGGTGCGCTGACCGCGGACGGGCAGGCCGCGACGGTGACGGAGACCCTGGTAGCAACCGATCTCGACCTTGCGGCGGATGTCGGCCTGGATCTCGCGACGGAGGTCACCCTCGGTCTTGATGTTGTTGTCCACGTACTCGCGGATCGCGACGAGCTGCTCTTCGCTCAGGTCGCGGACGCGGGTGTTCGGGTCGACGCCGGTCGCAGCCAGCGTCTCCTGGGAGAGGGTCCGGCCAATGCCGAACACGTAGGTGAGGGCGACCTCCACGCGCTTTTCGCGCGGGATGTCAACACCGGAAACGCGTGCCATTCAATGGCTCCTGGTGATTCTTCGGAGGTCTTCCACAGAACCGGTTCCCGGCCGCCGTACTAGGTACGAACCGGGTCCTCGGCCTCCGACCGAGGGTGTCGAGCTGGTTGGCTCGGGCTCTGCGTATGAACAAATTCAGCTTGCGTCGCGCGAATCTCTGCGATGAGGGCAGAGGGTTCGGCCGTGCGTCAGCCCTGGCGCTGCTTGTGGCGCGGGTTGTCGCAGATGACCATGACCCGGCCGTGACGGCGGATCACCCTGCACTTGTCGCAGATCTTCTTGACGCTCGGCTTGACCTTCATGGGGTGAGGTTCTCCGGGTCAGTGCCATCACCCCGGCGCGAACCGGGATGCGGGCAAGATCTACTTGTACCGGTAGACGATCCGGCCACGCGTCAGGTCGTACGGAGACAGCTCCACCACGACCCGGTCGTCAGGGAGGATACGGATGTAGTGCATACGCATCTTGCCGCTGATGTGTGCCAGGACCTGGTGGCCGTTCTGGAGCTCGACCTTGAACATGGCGTTCGGCAGAGACTCGACGACAGTGCCCTCGATCTCGATGGCACCTTGCTTCTTGGCCACGCTTCGCCCTTCGAATCGACTACCTTGATCGACTCCCCCGCGTTCCCTAACGGGCGCATGCGGACATGCGGGTGCACGAGAGCCGACGAGTCAGTCTACGTCAGCCCACCCGGAAAAACGAATCGAAGAATTCTGCCCCATACCGCTGATCGTTATGCGGGTAGCTACGCGTTGCGGCCCGGCGGCGGCTGTGGGCAGTCGTTCCGCAGGGCGGAACGGGTGGGCACAGCCGGGCACCCGCAGCCGCCATCGGCGGCCCGCCCCATCGCTGGCTCAGGCGAGCGGGTCCGGTGCCGTCGTGACGCCGTATTCGGCGAGCTTGGCCTTGCCGCCGTCCGGAGACGTGAGGACCAAGGGGCCCTCTTCCGTCAGGGCTACCGAGTGCTCCCAGTGGGAGGACCAGGTGCCGTCCGTGGTGATGACGGTCCAGTCGTCTTCGAGGACCTTCGTGCGGGGGGTGCCGAGGGAGACCATGGGCTCGATGGCGAGGCAGAAGCCGGGGACCAGCTTGGGGCCCTTGCCGCGGCGCCGCTCGACGTAGTTCAGCAGGTGCGGGTCCATGTGCATCTCGGTGCCGATGCCGTGGCCGCCGTAGTCCTCGACGATGCCGTACTTGCCACCGCCCGGCTTGGGCTGCCGGCGGATGTACGTCTCGATCGCGCGGGAGATGTCGACCAGCCGGTTGCCCAGCTTCATCGCGGCGATCCCGGCCCACATGGATTCCTCGGTCACCCGGGACAGCTCGACCAGCTCCGGCGCGTGCCCCGAGCCGACGAACGCGGTGTAGGCCGCGTCACCGTGCCAGCCGTCCACGATCGCGCCGCAGTCGATGGAGATGATGTCGCCGTCGTTCAGGACGACGTTCTCGGAGGGGATGCCGTGCACCACCACGTCGTTCACCGACGTGCAGATGGTCGCGGGGAACCCGCCGTACCCGAGGAAGTTCGACTTCGCGCCGTGCTCGTCCAGCACCTTGCGCGCCACGTCGTCCAGGTCCTTGGTGGTCGCGCCGGGCACCGCCGCCTCGCGGGTGGCCGCGTGGATCGCGGCGACGACCAGGCCCGCCGCCCGCATCTTCGCGATCTGCTCGGGGGTCTTGATCTGCACCATGGGGGGCCTGCGCTCTCCGTCACTCGTCACCGACTGGGTTACCTGCACAACACTACGGCCGCGGCGCCCGGGTCGGGCACCGCGGCCGGAAGGACCGGGGGTCTTACTCGCTGCCGGCCTTCTCGCGCTTGAGAGCCTCCAGCGCCCGCTTGGTGATCTCGTCCACCGGGCCCAGCGAGGAGATCGTCACGACGAGCCCCTGCGCCTTGTAGTAGTCGATGATCGGCTCGGTCTGCGTGTGGTAGACCTCGAGCCGCTTGCGGACGGTGTCCTCGGAGTCGTCGTCACGCTGGTACAGCTCGCCGCCGCAGACGTCGCAGACGCCCTCCTTCTTCGGCGCGCTGTACGTCACGTGGAAGACGTGCGAGGAGTCGTTGCGGCAGATGCGCCGGCCGGCGATCCGCTTGACGACCTCTTCCTCCGGGACCTCCAGGTCCAGGACGGCGTCCAGCTTGATGCCCTCGCCCTGCAGCAGCTCGTCCAGCGCCTCGGCCTGGGAGACGTTGCGCGGGAAGCCGTCGAGCAGGAAGCCGCTCTCGGCGTCCGGCTGCTCCATGCGGTCCTTGGCCATGGCGATGGTGACCTCGTCCGGGACGAGGTTCCCCGCGTCCATGTAGGACTTGGCCAGCTTGCCCAGCTCCGTCTGCCGAGAGATGTTGGCGCGGAACAGGTCGCCCGTGGAGATGTGCGGTACGCCCAGCTTCTCGGCGAGACGGACGGCTTGCGTTCCCTTACCGGCACCCGGCGGCCCGACGAGGACGATACGCATCAGCGGAGGAACCCTTCGTAATTGCGCTGCTGGAGCTGGCTCTCGATCTGCTTCACCGTCTCAAGACCCACACCCACGATGATCAGGATGCTGGTCCCGCCGAAGGGGAAGTTCTGACTTGCTCCGAAGCCCACCAACGCCATCGTCGGTACGAGAGCGATCAGACCCAGATACAGCGAGCCCGGCCAGGTGATCCGGTTGAGTACGTAACTCAGGTACTCAGCGGTCGGCCGGCCTGCCCGGATACCCGGAATGAAGCCACCATACTTCTTCATGTTGTCGGCGACTTCCTCGGGGTTGAAGGAGATCGCCACGTAGAAGAACGCGAAGAACACGATGAGAAGGAAGTACATCGTGATGTAGATCGGGTGGTCGCCCTTGGTCAGGTTCGCCGTGATCCAGCGCTTCCAGCCCGAGTCGCCGCCGGCGAACTGCGCGATCAGCGCGGGGATGTAGAGCAGCGACGAGGCGAAGATGACCGGGATCACACCGGCCTGGTTGACCTTCAGCGGGATGTACGTCGACGTACCCCCGTAGGACCGGCGGCCGATCATGCGCTTCGCGTACTGCACCGGGATGCGGCGCTGGGCCTGCTCCACGAAGACGACGAGCGCGACCATGACCAGGCCGACCAGGATGACGGTGCCGAACTCGATCCAGCCGCCGGCCAGCGTGCCCTGCTTCTTGATGGCCCACAGCGCGGACGGGAAGGTCGCGGCGATCGAGATGAACATCAGGATCGACATGCCGTTGCCGATGCCGCGGTCGGTGATCAGCTCACCGAGCCACATCACCAGCGCCGTACCGGCGGTCATGCAGATCACCATGGTGATCGTGGTGAAGATCGCCTGGTCCGGGACGATGTTCCCGGCCACCGTGCACCCGCTGAACAGCGCGCCGCTGCGGGCGGTGGCCACCAGGCCGGTGCCCTGGAGGATGGCGAGCGCCACGGTCAGATAGCGGGTGTACTGCGTGATCTTCGCGGTGCCGGACTGACCCTCCTTCTTGAGGGCCTCCAGACGCGGGATCACCACGGTGAGGAGCTGAAGGATGATGCTCGCCGTGATGTACGGCATGATGCCGAGGGCGAAGATCGTGATCTGGAGCAGCGCTCCACCACTGAACATGTTGACCAGACCGAACAGGCCCTGGTTGCCGGAGGCCTCGGTCACGCAGGTCTGGACGGCCTTGTAATTGACGCCGGGGATCGGGATGTGGGTACCGACCCGGTAGACCACGATGATGCCCAGCGTGAAGAGCAGCTTCTTGCGCAGGTCGGGCGTCCTGAACGCCCGGGCGAACGCGGTGAGCACGGTGCCTCCTGCGACCCCCGCGCAACTGCGTCAAGGGTGACGGTCTAGAGGTTCGACGAATAAGTGGAAGGGAACAGCGCTGGCCACCTTACCGGCGACACCGCCCCCCTAGGAACGACCAACCGGGGATACCCCATTGTGGGGTATCCCCGGTCGGGATCGTCTACGTCATCGAGTGACCCTGAGGGACCCTTGAGGGCCTCAGACCAGCTCGGTGACCGTACCGCCGGCGGCGGTGATCTTCTCCTTGGCGGAACCGGAGACGGCGTCGACCGTCACCTGCAGCGCCACGGAGATCTCGCCCTGGCCCAGGACCTTGACGAGGCTGTTCTTGCGAACGGCACCCTTGGCCACCAGACCCTCGACGGTGACCTCGCCACCCTCGGGGTAGAGCGCGGCCAGCTTCTCGAGGTTCACGACCTGGAACTCGGTCTTGAACGGGTTCTTGAAGCCCTTCAGCTTCGGAAGACGCATGTGGAGGGGCATCTGGCCACCCTCGAAGCGCTCCGGAACCTGGTAACGGGCCTTCGTGCCCTTGGTACCACGACCGGCCGTCTTACCCTTCGACGCCTCACCACGACCGACACGGGTCTTCGCGGTCTTGGCGCCGGGGGCCGGACGGAGGTTGTGGATCTTGAGCGGGTTCTGCTCCGCCATGATCAGTCGACCTCCTCGACCGTCACGAGGTGGCGGACGGTGTGCACCATTCCGCGGAACTCGGGGCGGTCCTCCTTGACGACCTGCGTGTTGATCCCCTTGAGACCAAGGGAACGCAGGGTGTCACGGTGGTTCTGCTTGCTGCCGATGTAGGACTTGACCTGCGTGATCTTGAGCTGCGCCATTACGCACCAGCCCCGGCACGCGCACGCAGCAGAGCCGCGGGGGCGACGTCCTCGAGCGGCAGACCGCGGCGGGCCGCGACCTCCTCGGGACGCTGCAGGCCCTTGAGGGCCGCCACGGTGGCGTGCACGATGTTGATCGCGTTGTCGGAGCCCAGGGACTTCGACAGGATGTCGTGGATACCGGCGCACTCGAGCACGGCACGCACCGGACCACCGGCGATAACACCGGTACCCGGGGACGCGGGCTTGAGCAGCACGACGCCGGCAGCCTTCTCACCCTGGATGGGGTGCGGGATGGTGCCCTGGATACGGGGGACCTTGAAGAAGTGCTTCTTGGCCTCCTCAACACCCTTGGCGATGGCGGCCGGCACCTCCTTGGCCTTGCCGTAACCGACACCCACGGTGCCGTCACCGTCGCCCACCACGACCAGCGCGGTGAAGCTGAAGCGACGACCACCCTTCACAACCTTGGCGACACGGTTGATCGCGACAACGCGCTCAACGTAAGCGGTCTTCTCGGCGGCGGCTGCGCCGCCGTCACGGCCCTTCCGGTCCCGCCGCTCGCCGCCACCGGCACCGCCACCGCGGCGCTGGGGTCCAGCCATTGGAATTACCTCTCTCTGTTTCCGCTAGCTACGCGCCAACGATTTTGTCGCTGGCGCGACGGGCGGCCTTAGAACTTCAGGCCGGCTTCGCGGGCGGCGTCCGCCAGGGCGGCGATGCGCCCGGCGTACTGGTTGCCACCACGGTCGAACACGACAGCCTCGACGCCGGCGGCCTTGGCACGCTCGGCGACCAGGGCGCCGACCTGCTTGGCCTGCGCCGACTTGTCGCCCTCGCCGCTCCGGACCGACGCGTCCAGCGTGGACGCGGAGGCCAGGGTGTGGCCCTTGAGGTCGTCGATCACCTGCGCCACGATGTGACGGTTGGAGCGGGTCACGACCAGACGCGGACGCTCCGCCGTACCGGAGATGTTCTTGCGAATCCGGATGTGGCGGCGCTTGATCGCGGCGCGCTTGTAGGCGTCGCCCTTGAGGATCTTCTGTCCGTATGCCATGGCTTACTTACCCGCCTTTCCGACCTTGCGGCGGATGACTTCGCCCTCGTACTTGACACCCTTGGCCTTGTACGGGTCAGGCTTGCGCAGCTTGCGGATGTTGGCCGCAACCTCGCCGACCTTCTGCTTGTCGATGCCCTCGACCTGGAAGCGGGTCGGGCTCTCCACCTTGAAGGTGATGCCCTCGGGCGCCTCGACGACGATCGGGTGGCTGTAGCCGAGCGCGAACTCGAGGTTCGAACCCTTGGCCACGACGCGGTAACCGACACCGCTGATCTCGAGCTTCTTCACGTAACCCTGGGTCACGCCGGTGATCATGTTCGCCACCAGCGTGCGGGACAGGCCGTGCAGGGCCTTGTTCTGACGCTCGTCGTTGGGACGGGTCACCGCGAGGGTGCCGTCCTCATCCCTGACGATGTCGATCGGCGCGACGACGGTGTGGGTCAGCGAGCCCTTGGGGCCCTTGACCGCGACCGTGCGGCCGTCGATGGTGACGTCCACGCCGGCGGGAACCGTGATGGGGAGCTTGCCAATACGCGACATAGCTGTTTCCTCCGTTCCCTTCCGTTACCAGACGTAGGCGAGGACTTCCCCACCCACGCCCTTCTTGCCGGCCTGCTTGTCGGTGAGGAGACCGTGCGACGTGGAGATGATCGCCACGCCCAGGCCGCCGAGCACCTTCGGCAGGTTGGTGGACTTCGCGTAAACCCGGAGACCGGGCTTGGAGATGCGCTTGATCCCCGCGATGGAGCGCTCACGGTTGGGGCCGAACTTCAGCTCCAGGACGAGGTTCTTGCCGACTTCGGCGTCCTCGACCTTCCAGCCCGTGATGAAGCCCTCCTGCTGGAGGATCTCTGCGATGTGAGACTTGATCTTCGAGGACGGCATCGTCACGGAGTCGTGGTATGCCGAGTTCGCGTTCCGCAGACGCGTAAGCATGTCTGCGATCGGATCAGTCATGGTCATGAATTGGCCTTCGGCCTCTCTCGCCGGGGTTTCCTGGTGCGCCATCCCTCTCCCCGATCCGGGACGGGACGGGTGCGGCGCGGTGGACCTACGGCGTAGTAAGTCGTACGGGCGCGACAGACGCCCGACCCCGCAAGCCTACGGCATGTGGGGGCGGGCCCTGTCGACCCAGTTGCTTACCGAGAGCTTCCGGAATCCCTGATTAGGGGGATTACCAGGAGCTCTTGGTCACGCCCGGCAGCTCGCCACGGTGAGCCATCTCACGAAGGCACACGCGGCAGAGGCCGAACTTGCGGTACACGGAGTGCGGACGGCCGCAGCGCTGGCAGCGCGTGTAGCCACGCACACCGAACTTGGGCTTGCGAGCAGCCTTAGCGATAAGAGCCTTCTTCGCCATCTCGCTCACGCCTCCTTGAACGGGAAGCCGAGGTGACGAAGGAGCGCGCGGCCCTCAGCGTCATTGGTCGCCGTGGTGACCACGGTGATGTCCATACCCCGGACGCGGTCGATCTTGTCCTGGTCGATCTCGTGGAACATGACCTGCTCCGTGAGACCGAAGGTGTAGTTGCCACGGCCGTCGAACTGCTTGGGGGACAGGCCGCGGAAGTCGCGGATGCGCGGAAGCGCCAGCGACAGGGTGCGGTCCAGGAACTCCCACATGCGGTCGCCACGGAGCGTGACGTGGGCACCGATCGGCTGACCCTCGCGCAGCTTGAACTGCGCGATGGACTTGCGGGCCTTGGTGACGGCCGGCTTCTGACCGGTGATCGTGGTGAGGTCGCGGATGGCGCCCTCGATCAGCTTGGAGTCGCGGGCGGCGTCGCCCACACCCATGTTGACCACGATCTTGACGAGGCCGGGGATCTGCATGACGTTCTCGTACTTGAACTCGTCACGCAGCTTGCCCGCGATCTCCTCGCGGTACTTCGTCTTCAGACGCGGAGTGGTGGTGGTAGCCATCAGATGTCCTCACCCGTCCGCTTGGCAACGCGGATCTTGTTGCCTTCGTCGTCGAAGCGGTAGCCGACACGCGTGACGACCTTGTTGCCATCCTTCTCAACGACCAGCTGGACGTTGGAGACGTGGATGGGCGCCTCGGTCGTGACGATGCCGCCCGCCTGCGAACCGCTGGCGGTGGGGCCGGCCTTGGTGTGCTTCTTGACCCGGTTGACACCCTCGACCAGGACACGCTCGTCGCGCGGGTAAGCGGCAATGACCTTGCCCTGCTTGCCCTTGTCCTTACCGGTGATGACCTGGACCAGGTCGCCCTTCTTGATCTTCATGCTTACAGCACCTCCGGCGCGAGCGAGATGATCTTCATGAACTTCTTCTCGCGCAGCTCACGGCCGACGGGGCCGAAGATACGGGTGCCGCGAGGGTCGCCGTCGTTCTTGAGAATGACAGCGGCGTTCTCGTCGAAGCGGATGTACGAGCCGTCGGGACGGCGGCGCTCCTTGACGGTGCGAACGATGACCGCCTTGATGACGTCACCCTTCTTCACGTTGCCGCCGGGGATCGCGTCCTTGACGGTGGCGACGATGACGTCACCGATGCCCGCGTAGCGGCGACCGGAGCCACCGAGCACACGGATGCAAAGGATCTCCTTCGCACCAGTGTTGTCGGCGACACGCAGCCGCGACTCCTGCTGGATCACGTCTATCTCCTGTTTGTCTGCCGGTTCCCGGCCGGGGTCCCGTCCCTATGAGGAACGGGAACCCCGACCGAGCCTGGCGGAACTGTCCTGCGGATTATCCCGCAGGAAAATTACTTGGCCTTCTCGAGGATCTCGACGATGCGCCAGCGCTTCGTCGACGACAGCGGCCGGGTCTCCGCGAGGAGGACACGGTCGCCGACGCCGGCGGCGTTCTGCTCGTCGTGAGCCTTGAGCTTGTTCGTACGGCGGATGACCTTGCCGTACAGCGCGTGCTTCACGCGGTCCTCGACAGCGACGACGACGGTCTTGTCCATCTTGTCGCTGACGACGAGACCCTCGCGGGTCTTGCGGAAGCCGCGGGCCTCTGCGTTCTCAGTCACGTTCTTCTCGCTCATCAGGCGTTCTCCACCGTCTCGATGCCCAGCTCACGCTCGCGCATCAGGGTGTAGATCCGCGCGATGTCCTTGCGGACCGCCTTCAGACGGCCGTGGTTCTCGAGCTGACCAGTCGCCGCCTGGAAGCGGAGATTGAAAAGCTCTTCCTTGGCCTCGCGGAGCTTCGCAAGAAGCTCCTCGTTGCCCAGCTCGCGCAGCTCGGACGCCTTGGTACCGGCCGACATCACGCTTCACCTGCCTCGCGCTTGACGATCCGGCACTTCATCGGCAGCTTGTGAGCCGCACGAGTGAGGGCCTCACGCGCAATCTTCTCGTTGGGGTACGACAGCTCGAACATGACGCGTCCGGGCTTGACGTTGGCGATCCACCACTCCGGGGAACCCTTACCGGAACCCATGCGGGTCTCGGCAGGCTTCTTGGTGAGGGGACGGTCCGGGTAGATGTTGATCCAGACCTTGCCGCCACGCTTGATGTGGCGGGTCATGGCGATACGAGCCGCTTCGATCTGACGGTTCGTCACATACGCCGGGGTCAGCGCCTGGATGCCGTACTCGCCGAACGCGACCTGCGTGCCACCCTTGGCCATACCACTGCGCTTCGGGTGGTGCTGCTTGCGGTGCTTGACCCTACGGGGGATCAGCATGACGGTCAGGCCTCCGTTCCGGTGCTCTCAGCCGGAGCGGCGGCAGCGGGAGCCTCGGCCTTGGGGGCCTCGGCGCCGGCAGCCTGCTGCGGCTTGCGACCACGCCCGCCACGCTCGCCGCCGCGGCCACCACGGGCCGGGCGGTCGGCGCCGCCACGAGCCGGGCGGTTACCCGCACGGGCCGCAGCGTTCTCGGCGCGGACCTCGGCGATGTTCTTGACGTCGCCCTTGTAGATCCAGACCTTCACGCCGATGCGGCCGAAGGTCGTCTTGGCCTCGAAGAAGCCGTAGTCCACGTTCGCGCGGAGCGTGTGCAGGGGCACACGGCCCTCGCGGTAGAACTCCGAGCGGGACATCTCGGCGCCACCGAGGCGGCCACCGCACTGGATCTTGATGCCCTTGGCGCCGGCCTTCATCGCCGACTGCATGCTCTTACGCATGGCACGGCGGAAGGAGACACGCGAGGAGAGCTGCTCGGCGACGGCCTGGGCCACGAGCTGCGCATCCGTCTCGGGGTTCTTGACCTCGAGGATGTTCAGCTGGACCTGCTTGCCCGTCAGCTTCTCCAGCTGACCGCGGATCTTGTCGGCCTCCGCACCGCGGCGGCCGATGACGATGCCCGGACGCGCGGTGTGGATGTCCACGCGGACACGGTCACGGGTGCGCTCGATCTCCACCTTGGAGATGCCCGCGCGCTCCATGCCCTGCGTCAGCATGCGACGGATGGCCACGTCTTCCTTGACGTAGTCCTTGTACAGCTTGTCGGCGTACCAACGCGACTTGAAGTCGGTCGTGACACCGAGCCGGAACCCGTGCGGGTTTACCTTCTGGCCCATTACCGGGTTCCTTCCTTGCTGCTGACGACCACGGTGATGTGGCTGGTCCGCTTGCGGATCCGGTAGGCACGGCCCTGGGCGCGCGGCCGGAACCGCTTCAGGGTCGGGCCCTCGTCGACGTAGGCCTCGGAAATGAAGAGGCTGTCGGCGTCGGTGTGGTCGTAGTTGTGCGCGGCGTTGGCGATGGCGCTGTCGAGCACCTTGCCGACCGGCACGGAGGCTGCCTGCGGAGCGAATCGCAGAACAGCCTGAGCCTCCGTGGCATCCATGCCACGGATAAGGTCCACCACGCGGCGGGCCTTCATGGGCGTAACGCGGATGTACCGCGCCTGGGCCCTGGCTTCCATGGTTGTCCCTCTCAGTTACTTACGTGTCTGAATGCGATCCGCTACTAGCGGCGCTTCGACTTCCGGTCGTCCTTGACGTGGCCGCGGAAGGTGCGAGTCGGCGAGAACTCGCCGAGCTTGTGGCCGACCATCGACTCGGTGACGAACACCGGGATGTGGGTCTTGCCGTTGTGCACCGCGATCGTGTGGCCGAGCATGGCCGGGACGATCATCGAGCGACGGGACCAGGTCTTGATGACGTTCTTGGAACCGGCTTCGTTCTGGACGTCCACCTTCTTGATCAGGTGGTCGTCGACGAAGGGTCCCTTCTTCAAGCTACGAGGCATCTCAACCCGTCCTTAGCGCTTCTTGTTCGTCTTGCGGCGGCGGACGATGTACTTGTTCGACGCCTTCTTGGGCGAACGAGTACGGCCTTCCTTCTTGCCCCACGGGGACACAGGGTGGCGACCACCGGAGGTCCGGCCCTCACCACCACCGTGCGGGTGGTCGACCGGGTTCATGACCACACCACGGACGGTCGGGCGAACGCCCAGCCACCGCTTACGGCCGGCCTTACCCCAGTTGATGTTGCTCTGCTCGGCGTTGCCGACCTCACCGACGGTGGCGCGGCAGCGCACGTCGACGAGACGGATCTCGCCGGACGGCATGCGGAGGTGGGCCATGGAGCCCTCCTTCGCGAGCAGCTGCACGGACGCACCGGCGGAGCGGGCGAACTTGGCGCCGCCACCGGGACGGAGCTCGATCGCGTGGATCGTGGTACCGACCGGGATGTTGCGGAGCGCCAGGTTGTTGCCCGGCTTGATGTCGGCGCCCGGACCGTTCTCGACGCGGTCGCCCTGCTGCAGGTTGCGCGGGGCGAGGATGTAGCGCTTCTCGCCGTCCGCGTAGTGCAGCAGCGCGATGCGCGCGGTGCGGTTGGGGTCGTACTCGATGTGCGCGACCTTCGCCGGCACGCCGTCCTTGTCGTGACGACGGAAGTCGATCACTCGGTAGGCGCGCTTGTGTCCGCCACCCTGGTGGCGAACGGTCACACGACCGGCGTTGTTACGGCCGCCCTTGCTGTGCAGCGGGCGGACCAGCGACTTCTCCGGCGTGGACCGCGTGACCTCGACGAAGTCGGCGACGCTGGCGCCACGACGGCCCGGCGTAGTCGGCTTGTACTTGCGGATTCCCATTTCTCAGTCCTCGTCCGATATCGGACGATCCAGACCGCCGTCAGGCGGTCGGACCGCCGAAGATGTCGATACGGTCGCCCTCGGCGAGGGTCACGATCGCACGCTTGCTGCCGGCACGCTGACCGAAGCCGGTCTTCGTGCGCTTGCGCTTGCCCTGGCGGTTGATCGTGTTGACCCCGGTGACCTTGACGTCGAAGACCGCCTGGACGGCCTGCTTGATCTGGGTCTTGTTGGCGTTCGGGGCGACGATGAACGTGTACTTGCCCTCGTCGAGGAGCGCGTAGCTCTTCTCCGAGACGACCGGCTTGAGCAGCACGTCACGGGGGTCCGTGAAGGACTTGCTCAGCGGGGTCTCGACCGTGTTCTTGCCCTCGGTGGCGTGACGCTTCGCCTTGGCGACGCGCGCGGCCTTGGCGGCCTTGGCGGCCTTCGAGGCGATGCTCGGGTGGCGCGTAGCCATCAGGCTTCGCTCCCTTCGGTGTCATTGGCCTTCGGGCCGGACACGAAGGACTCGAAAGCGGCCTGGGTGAAGACCACGTCGTCCGAGACGAGAACGTCGTACGTGTTCAGCTGGCCCGGCTCCAGGATGTGGACCTGGGGCAGGTTGCGCGCGGAAAGCAGCGCGGCCTCGTCGGAGCGCTCGATGACCAGGAGCACGTTCTTGCGCTCGCTGACCTTGCCGAGGAAGCTCTTCGCGGCCTTGGTGGAGGGGGTGTCGCCCTCGACCACGCCGGTGATGACGTGGATACGAGCGTTGCGGGCCCGGTCGGTGAGGGCGTGGCGCAGGGCCGCGGCCTTCATCTTCTTCGGGGTCCGCTGCGAGTAGTCACGCGGCGTGGGGCCGTGGACGACGCCACCGCCGGCGAACTGCGGCGCACGGGTCGAACCCTGGCGCGCGCGGCCGGTGCCCTTCTGGCGGTACGGCTTGCGGCCACCACCGCGGACCTCGCCACGACGCTTGACCTTGTGCGTGCCCTGACGGGCGGCGGCAAGCTGCGCGACGACGACCTGGTGAAGCAGCGGAACGCTGATCTTCTCGACGTCGAAGATCTCGGCCGGGAGCTCTACGGTCCCGGCGTTGTCGCCGGAGGGCGACAGAATGTCAATGGTGCTCATAGTCCTCAGGCCCCCTTGGCCGCGGTGCGGACCAGGACGAGGCCGCCGTTCGGACCAGGAACCGCGCCCTTGATGAGGAGCAGGCCCTTCTCCGCGTCAACGGCGTGAACGGTCAGGTTCTGGGTGGTCACCCGCTCGTTGCCCATGCGACCCGCCATGCGCATGCCCTTGAAGACACGGCCGGGGGTGGCACAGCCACCGATGGAACCAGGCATGCGGTGCACACGGTGGGCACCGTGGGACGCCTTGCCACCCTTGAAGTTGTGGCGCTTCATGACACCCGCGAAGCCCTTGCCCTTGCTCTTCGCGGTGACGTCGACCTTGACGCCCGACTCGAAGACCTCGGCAGTGATCTCCTGGCCCAGCGTGTAGTCGCTGGCGTCGGAGGTGCGGAGCTCCACCAGGTGGCGGCGCGGGGTGACGTCGGCCTTGGCGAAGTGGCCCTTGAGGGGCTTGTTCACCTTGCGCGGGTCGATCTCGCCGAAGGCGATCTGGACCGACTCGTAGCCGTCGACGTCGTTCGTACGGACCTGGGTGACGACGTTGGGGCCGGCCTTGACGACGGTGACCGGAACAACACGGTTGTTCTCGTCCCACACCTGCGTCATGCCGAGCTTCTCGCCCAGGATGCCCTTGATCTGCTTAGCCATTCTCAGATCACCGATCCCTAGAGCTTGATCTCGATGTCGACACCGGCCGGGAGGTCGAGTCGCATCAGGGAGTCAACGGTCTTGGGCGTCGGGTCGAGGATGTCGATCAGGCGCTTGTGCGTGCGCATCTCGAAGTGCTCGCGCGAGTCCTTGTACTTGTGCGGCGACTTGATGACGCAGTACACGTTCTTCTCAGTGGGCAGCGGCACCGGGCCCGCGACCGACGCACCAGTGCGGGTCACCGTCTCGACGATCTTCTTCGCCGAGGAGTCGATGACCTCGTGGTCGTAGGCCTTGAGCCGGATGCGGATCTTCTGTCCCGCCATGGCTACTCAGTAGTCCTGTCTTCTCTCACGCTCTGGAACCCGGCAGTTTCACACTGCCTTCTCTCCGACCCACGCGGTCGGGCGTGTCGCACTGCCGCTAACGAGAATGCCCATCGCTGGAACATCCCTTCAGGGAATGCACACGGCCCTGCCGGAACCGCGGACCGGGGGCGGAAGGCCCACCGGGCGCCTGGTCGGTGCTGCGCCCACGCTTCCCGGAAGATTCCCGTACGTCCAACCCCAGGGGGTTGACGAGTACTGTGGGACTCGCTTCCGGTCCTCCCGGCGGGAGGCGCGCAGCATCAACACTCGACCGAGCAACTCCGACAGTCTGCCATATGGCCTACCCCCCTGGCCAATCGAGCCGAGTAGATTACCCCGATAGTGACGCAGGTCAAACCCATCGGGATCAGCGCCTGAGGTGAACGTCACGCGCAACGACCCGCCCACACCGCGGCCTTGGCCCCTTGAGGGCACCAAAGGTCCCTGGGAGAGCCCACGAAGCGCTTGAGCACCGCTGTACGCACCGCTCACGCAACAGCAAAGAGGCCCGCGCGACCTAAGTCGTGCGGGCCTCTCTGGGTCAGTCAGTGACCCTCAAGCAAGGGGTGCTTACTTGACGATCTTGGTGACCTGGCCGGCGCCCACCGTGCGACCACCCTCGCGGATGGCGAACTTCAGGCCCTCTTCCATGGCGACGGGCTGGATGAGCGAAACGGTCATCTCAGTGTTGTCGCCCGGCATGACCATCTCGGTGCCCTCGGGGAGGGTCACGACGCCGGTCACGTCCGTGGTGCGGAAGTAGAACTGCGGGCGGTAGTTGTTGAAGAACGGCGTGTGGCGGCCACCCTCGTCCTTGGACAGGATGTAGGCCTGGGCCTCGAACTCGGTGTGCGGGGTGACCGAACCGGGCTTGATGATGACCTGGCCGCGCTCGACGTCCTCGCGCTTGATGCCACGGAGGAGCAGACCGACGTTCTCACCGGCCTGGCCCTCGTCGAGCAGCTTGCGGAACATCTCGATGCCGGTGACCGTGGTGGTGGTCTTGTCCTGCTTGATACCGACGATGTCGACGGTCTCGTTGACCTTGAGGACACCACGCTCGATGCGGCCGGTGACGACGGTGCCACGACCGGTGATCGTGAAGACGTCCTCGATCGGCATCAGGAACGGCTTGTCGACGTCACGCTCGGGCTGCGGGATGTTCTCGTCCACGGCCTTCATGAGCTCGAGGACGGTGTTGCCCCACTCCTTGTCGCCCTCGAGCGCCTTGAGCGCCGAGACCTTGACGACCGGCAGGTCGTCGCCCGGGAACTCGTACTCGGAGAGGAGCTCACGGACCTCGAGCTCGACGAGCTCCAGGATCTCCTCGTCGTCCACCATGTCGGCCTTGTTCAGGGCGACGACGATGTACGGAACGCCGACCTGGCGGGCCAGGAGCACGTGCTCCTTGGTCTGCGGCATCGGGCCGTCGGTGGCGGCGACCACGAGGATCGCGCCGTCCATCTGCGCGGCACCGGTGATCATGTTCTTGATGTAGTCCGCGTGACCGGGGCAGTCGACGTGGGCGTAGTGACGCGTCTCGGTCTGGTACTCGACGTGCGCGATCGAGATCGTGATACCGCGCTGGCGCTCCTCGGGAGCCTTGTCGATCTGGTCGAAGGCCGAGGCCTCGTTCAGGTCCGGGTACGCGTCGTGCAGCACCTTGGTAATGGCGGCCGTGAGGGTCGTCTTACCGTGGTCGATGTGACCGATGGTGCCGATGTTGACGTGCGGCTTAGTCCGCTCGAACTTCGCCTTCGCCACTGGGTCCTCCTGTGGAGTGGTTCTGGTACGCCTTACTCATCGGCGCCAGGTGATCTTTGCTGGGATGCCGCCCGCCGGGATCCTTCCGTGTGGTCCGACCCCGGCGGTCGGTGTCAAGCCTAAAGCGTGTAAACGGGGTGCGTTACTCGCCCTTGGCCTTCGCGATGATCTCCTCGGCGACGTTCCGGGGAACCTCGGCGTAGGAGTCGAACTGCATCGAGTAGCTTGCGCGACCCGAGGTCTTGCTGCGGAGGTCTCCGACGTAGCCGAACATCTCCGAGAGGGGCACGAGGCCCTTCACGACGCGGGCACCGGCCCGCTCCTCCATGGCCTGGATCTGGCCACGGCGGGAGTTGATGTCGCCGATGACCTCACCCATGTAGTCCTCGGGCGTGGTGACCTCGACGGCCATCATCGGCTCGAGGAGCACGGGAGAAGCCTTGCGCGCGGCCTCCTTGAAGGCCTGCGAACCGGCGATCTTGAAGGCGAGCTCGGAGGAGTCGACCTCGTGGTAGCCACCGTCGAGAAGAATGACGCGGACGCCCGTCATCTCGTAGCCGGCCAGGATGCCGAACTGCATGGCCTCCTGCGCACCGGCGTCCACCGAAGGGATGTACTCCTTCGGGATGCGGCCACCGGTGACCTTGTTCACGAACTCGTACGAGGTGTCGCCACTCTCGATCGGCTCGATCGCGATCTGCACCTTGGCGAACTGACCGGTACCACCGGTCTGCTTCTTGTGGGTGTAGTCGAGCCGCTCGACGGCCTTGCGGATCGTCTCGCGGTAAGCCACCTGCGGCTTGCCGACGTTCGCCTCGACCTTGAACTCACGGCGCATGCGGTCGACCAGCACCTCGAGGTGCAGCTCGCCCATACCGCCGATGATGGTCTGGCCGGTCTCCTCGTCCGAGTGGACCTGGAAGGAGGGGTCCTCCTCCGCGAGACGCTGGATGGCGACACCCAGCTTCTCCTGGTCACCCTTGGACTTGGGCTCGATGGCGACCTGAATGACCGGCGCCGGGAAGTCCATGGACTCCAGGATGACCGGGTTCTTGTCGTCGGACAGCGTCTCACCGGTGGTGGTCTGCTTCAGGCCCATGACGGCGACGATGTCGCCGGCGCCCACCGACTCGATCTCCTCACGCTTGTTGGCGTGCATGCGGTAGATCTTGCCGATGCGCTCCTTCTTGCCCTTGACGGAGTTCAGCACCGAGGTGCCGGACTCCAGGCGGCCCGAGTAGACCCGGACGAAGGTGAGCTTGCCCAGGTGCGGGTCGCTCATGATCTTGAACGCGAGCGCGGACAGCGGCTCGTCCTCGGACGGCTTGCGCTTGACGACGACCTCGGGGTCCTTGACGTCGTGGCCCTCGATGGCCTCGACGTCGAGCGGGGTCGGCAGGTAGCGCACGACCGCGTCGAGCAGGGGCTGGACGCCCTTGTTCTTGAACGCGGTGCCACAGAACACCGGGGTGACCGTGACGCCCTCGGACTTGCCGGACGCGATGGTGATCCGGCGGATCGCGGCGTAGAGCTGCTCCTCGGTGGGCTCCTGGCCCTCCAGGAAGAGCTCCATGATCTCGTCGTCGTGCTCGGCGACGGTCTCCACCAGCTTGCCGCGGTACTCCTCGGCAGCCTCGACGTGCGTGGCCGGGATGTCGACGACGTCGTACATCTCGCCCTTGGCCGCCTCGGCGGACCACACGAGCGCCTTCATGCGGACGAGGTCCACAACGCCCTGGAAGTCCATCTCGGCACCGATCGGCAGCTGCATGACGATCGGGACCGCGCCGAGGCGGTCCTTGATCATGTCCACGCAGCGGTGGAACTCGGCGCCGGTACGGTCCAGCTTGTTGACGAAGCAGATGCGCGGCACGCCGTAACGGTCGGCCTGACGCCACACCGTCTCGGACTGCGGCTCCACACCGGCGACACCGTCGAACACCGTCACGGCGCCGTCGAGCACGCGGAGCGAACGCTCCACCTCGACGGTGAAGTCGACGTGACCCGGGGTGTCGATGATGTTGATGGTGTAGTCACTGCCCTCGAGGGGCCAGTGGCAGGTGGTCGCAGCGGACGTGATCGTGATGCCACGCTCCTGCTCCTGCTCCATCCAGTCCATCGTGGCGGCGCCGTCGTGGACCTCACCGATCTTGTACGACACACCGGTGTAGAACAGGATCCGCTCGGTGGTGGTCGTCTTGCCCGCGTCGATGTGGGCCATGATCCCGATGTTGCGGACCTTGGCCAGGTCAAGTGAAGTGGTAGCCATAAGGCTTCAGTCTTCTCTCGGTCTCGATGTGGGTAGCGACTACCAGCGGTAGTGCGCGAAGGCCTTGTTGGACTCGGCCATCTTGTGCGTGTCCTCGCGCTTCTTGACGGCCGCACCGAGGCCGTTCGAAGCGTCGAGAAGCTCGTTGAGCAGACGCTCGGTCATCGTCTTCTCGCGACGGGCGCGGGAGTAACCGACGAGCCAGCGCAGCGCGAGCGTGTTGGCGCGACCGGGCTTGACCTCGATCGGCACCTGGTACGTCGCACCGCCGACGCGGCGGGACTTGACCTCGAGGGTCGGCTTGATGTTCTCCAGCGCGCGCTTCAGCGTGATGATCGGGTCGTTGCCCGTCTTCTCACGCAGACCCTCCATGGCGCCGTAGACGATGCGCTCGGCGGTGGAGCGCTTGCCGTTCAGCAGCACCTTGTTGATGAGGGAGGTCACCAGAGGAGAACCGTAGACCGGGTCGATGATGACCGGGCGCTTCGGGGCGGGGCCCTTACGAGGCATTCTTACTTCTCCTTCTTGGCGCCGTAGCGGCTGCGGGCCTGCTTGCGGTTCTTGACACCCTGGGTGTCGAGCGAGCCGCGGATGATCTTGTAGCGAACACCCGGCAGGTCCTTCACACGGCCGCCGCGCACGAGCACGATGGAGTGCTCCTGCAGGTTGTGTCCCTCACCCGGAATGTAGGCCGTGACCTCGATGCCGCTGGTCAGACGCACACGCGCGACCTTACGCAGGGCCGAGTTCGGCTTCTTCGGGGTGGTCGTGAACACACGCGTGCAGACGCCACGACGCTGGGGCGAACCCTCGAGTGCGGGCGTCTTGTTCTTCTCGACCTTGTCCTGCCGGCCCTTACGGACCAGCTGCTGGATCGTAGGCACTACTTCTCCGGTTTCTGTGTGCCGAATGGTGAAGCTAACCTGGAACGACTTCCGACCCACGCGGTCGGGTGTGTCGAACCCACGGACTCCCGCCGCAAAGGGAAGAGCGCGGATTTCGGCGGCCACTGACGGCTCGCCGTGCGGTGAGTGGCACACACGGGAGCCAGGGCACACCCCAGGCACAAGGTCTGAGCGTACCTATCGCACGGACTTCGGTCAAAACAAATGCGAGGCGGCCCCCCGTGACGGACAGGGCATGTCAAGTCCCAACGCCGTCAACGATCTTGGATTTCACGTAGCGCACACACCGCGCCACACCTCTGTCACCACCCGGCCGTCGCCCCGCCGTCAGTCCAGCACGTCCACCGCGATCAGCAGCAGCCAGAACAGCGCCCAGCCGCCGACGGACAGCCAGCCCAGAACGAGGCCGGTCAGAGCCATGCCGTCGCCGTCCTCGCCGGTGCGCCGGATCTCCGCGCGGGCGGTGTGCCCGAGCACCACGGCCGGGATTCCGGTGAGCCCCGCGGTCAGCAGGCACAGCAGCCCGCACACCATCGACCCGACCGCCCTGCCGTTCTGCGCCGGCCGGGGTGTGGCCAGGAACACCTGCGGTACGGCCGCCACGGGCCCCGGATGCGGCGCCGGGCCCTGCGGCAGGTCGGCCACCACCAGGGCCAGCTCCCCCACCGTACGGGCCGCGTAGACCCGGCTGACGCGGCGGTCGAACTCGTCCTTCTCCAGCCGTCCTTCGGCGAACCCGGCGCGCAGCACGTCCACCGCCCGGTCCCGGTCCGCGTGCGAGGCCAGCATGAACGCCGCTCCCCCGGCCGGCCCCTGGGGCGGCGCCGGCCAGTACGCCGGGGGCTGCGGCGGGAGATGGCCGGGGAAGGCGCCGGGAGGGGGCACGGCGGGCCAGTTCTGCGGGCGCGACGGCTGCCACGACGGATGCCACGACGGATGCGACACGGAGCACCTCCCGAACCCCCGACCGGGGTTCTTCCATCATGCGCCCAAATGTCCGCCCGCCGGAGGGAAAACGCCGAAGGGCGGCATCCCCGGGGGGATACCGCCCTTCGGATCAGGCGTGCCTTTCGGCTGCTCGCCTACTGGTTGTACGGACCGTAGTCGTAGTCCTCCAGCGGAACGGCCTGGCCGGAGCCGGCGCCGAACGGCGAGTAGTCGATGTCGTCGTAGCCGACGGCCGAGTACATCGCGGCCTTGGCCTCCTCGGTCGGCTCGACCCGGATGTTGCGGTAGCGGGACAGACCCGTACCGGCCGGGATGAGCTTACCGATGATGACGTTCTCCTTGAGGCCGATCAGGGAGTCGGACTTGGCGTTGATCGCCGCGTCCGTCAGGACCCGGGTCGTCTCCTGGAAGGAGGCCGCGGACAGCCACGACTCGGTCGCCAGCGACGCCTTGGTGATACCCATGAGCTGCGGACGGCCGGAGGCCGGGTGTCCGTTCTCCTGGACCACACGACGGTTCTCGGTCTCGAACTTCGAGCGCTCGACCAGCTCGCCGGGCAGCAGCTCGGCGTCGCCGGACTCGATGATCGTCACGCGGCGGAGCATCTGCCGGATGATGATCTCGATGTGCTTGTCGTGGATCGACACACCCTGCGAGTTGTAGACCTTCTGGACCTCGCCGACCAGGTGGACCTGGACGGCACGCTGACCCAGGATGCGCAGCACGTCGTGCGGGTTGGTGGCACCCACGGTGAGCTGCTGGCCCACCTCGACGTGCTCGCCCTCGCGGACCAGGACCTTGGCGCGCTTGGAGATCGGGAACGCCGTCTCGTCGCTGCCGTCGTCCGGGGTCACGACGAGCTTCTTGGTCTTCTCGGTCTCCTCGATCCGCACGCGGCCGGAGGCCTCGGAGATCGGGGCGACACCCTTCGGGGTACGGGCCTCGAAGAGCTCGACCACACGGGGCAGACCCTGGGTGATGTCGTCACCGGCCACACCACCGGTGTGGAAGGTACGCATCGTCAGCTGGGTACCGGGCTCACCGATGGACTGGGCGGCGATGATGCCGACCGCCTCACCGATGTCGACCAGCTTGCCGGTGGCCAGCGAACGGCCGTAGCACATCGCGCAGGTACCGACGGCGGACTCGCAGGTCAGGACCGAGCGGGTCTTGACCTCCTCGACGCCGTACTTGACCAGCTCGTCGATGAGCACGTCGCCCAGGTCGGTGCCGGCCGGGGCCAGCACCTTGCCGTCGACGACGATGTCCTCGGCGAGGCAGCGCGCGTACACGGACGTCTCGACGTTGTCCGCCTTGCGCAGCACACCGTCGGCGCCGCGCTCGGCGATCGACAGCTTGAGGCCGCGCTCGGTGCCGCAGTCCTCCTCGCGGATGATGACGTCCTGCGAGACGTCCACCAGACGACGGGTGAGGTAACCCGAGTCGGCGGTACGCAGGGCGGTGTCCGCCAGACCCTTACGGGCACCGTGCGTGGAGATGAAGTACTCCAGCACGGACAGGCCCTCACGGAAGGACGCCTTGATCGGACGCGGGATGGTCTCGTTCTTGGCGTTCGACACCAGACCACGCATACCGGCGATCTGCCGCATCTGCATCATGTTTCCTCGGGCACCCGAGTCAACCATCATGAAGATGGGGTTCGTCTTGGGGAAGTTCGCGTTCATCGCCTCGGCGACCTCGTTGGTCGCCTTGGTCCAGATCGCGATGAGCTCCTGCGTGCGCTCTTCCTTGGTGATCAGACCGCGCTCGTACTGCTTCTGGACCTTCTCGTCCTGCGCCTCGTAGCCCTTGACGATCTCCTTCTTCGCCTCGGGAACGACGACGTCGGAGATGGCCACGGTGACGCCGGAACGGGTCGCCCAGTAGAAGCCCGCCGCCTTCAGGTTGTCGAGCGTCGCCGCCACGATGACCTTGGGGTAGCGCTCGGCCAGGTCGTTGACGATCTCGGAGAGCTGCTTCTTGCCCACCGAGTAGTCGACGAACGGGTAGTCCTCGGGCAGCAGCTCGTTGAAGAGCGCGCGGCCCAGGGTGGTGCGCAGACGGAACGAGTCCCCCTGCTGCCACTCGGGCTCGCCCTCCTCGCGGGCCGGCGGCGTCCAGCCACGCGGCGGGATGGTGCCCACCGGGAAGCGGATGTCGACGGGCGACTGCAGGGCCAGCTCGCCGGCGTCGAACGCCATGGTCGCCTCGGCCGTGGAGCCGAACGCGCGGCCCTCGCCCTTGGTGTCACGGAGTTCGCCGTCGGTGGTGAGGAAGAACAGACCGAGGACCATGTCCTGGGTCGGCATCGTCACCGGACGGCCGTCGGCGGGCTTGAGGATGTTGTTCGAGGACAGCATCAGGATGCGTGCCTCGGCCTGCGCCTCCGCGGAGAGCGGCAGGTGCACGGCCATCTGGTCACCGTCGAAGTCCGCGTTGAACGCGGTGCAGACGAGCGGGTGGATCTGGATGGCCTTGCCCTCGACCAGCTGCGGCTCGAAGGCCTGGATGCCGAGGCGGTGCAGGGTGGGAGCACGGTTCAGCAGAACCGGGTGCTCGGCGATGACCTCTTCGAGGACGTCGTACACGACCGTGCGGCCGCGCTCCACCATGCGCTTGGCGCTCTTGATGTTCTGCGCGTGGTTCAGGTCGACCAGGCGCTTCATCACGAACGGCTTGAACAGCTCCAGCGCCATCGCCTTGGGCAGACCGCACTGGTGCAGCTTGAGCTGCGGGCCGACGACGATGACGGAACGCGCCGAGTAGTCGACTCGCTTGCCGAGCAGGTTCTGACGGAAACGACCCTGCTTGCCCTTGAGCATGTCGCTCAGGGACTTCAGCGGGCGGTTGCCGGGACCGGTGACCGGGCGACCACGACGACCGTTGTCGAAGAGGGCGTCCACGGCCTCCTGGAGCATGCGCTTCTCGTTGTTCACGATGATCTCGGGCGCGCCGAGGTCGAGAAGCCGCTTCAGGCGGTTGTTGCGGTTGATGACACGGCGGTACAGGTCGTTCAGGTCGGAGGTCGCGAAGCGGCCACCGTCCAGCTGCACCATCGGACGCAGGTCCGGCGGGATGACCGGGACGCAGTCCAGGACCATGCCCTTGGGGCTGTTGGAGGTCTGCAGGAACGCGGAGACGACCTTGAGGCGCTTGAGCGCACGGGTCTTCTTCTGGCCCTTGCCGGTACGGATGATCTCGCGGAGGCGCTCGGCCTCCTCCTCCAGGTCGAAGGACTCCAGGCGCTTCTGCAGCGCCGCGGCACCCATCGAACCGTCGAAGTACGTGCCGAAGCGGTCACGCAGCTCGCGGTAGAGCAGCTCGTCGCCCTCGAGGTCCTGGACCTTGAGGTTCTTGAAGCGGTTCCACACCTCGTCGAGGCGGTCGATCTCGCGCTGGGCGCGGTCACGGAGCTGCTTCATCTCGCGCTCGGCGCCCTCGCGCACCTTGCGGCGCACGTCCGCCTTGGCGCCCTCGGCCTCCAGCTCGGCCAGGTCGGTCTCGAGCTTCTTGGCGCGGGCCTCCAGGTCGGAGTCGCGGCGGTTCTCGATCTGCTGACGCTCGACGGAGACGTGGGCCTCCAGCGACGGCAGGTCGCGCTGACGGCGCTCCTCGTCGACGTACGTGATCATGTACGCGGCGAAGTAGATGACCTTCTCGAGGTCCTTCGGGGCGAGGTCGAGCAGGTAGCCCAGCCGCGACGGAACGCCCTTGAAGTACCAGATGTGGGTGACGGGAGCGGCGAGCTCGATGTGGCCCATCCGCTCACGGCGCACCTTGGCGCGCGTGACCTCGACGCCACAGCGCTCACAGATGATGCCCTTGAAGCGGACACGCTTGTACTTGCCGCAGTAGCACTCCCAGTCCCGGGTCGGACCGAAGATCTTCTCGCAGAAGAGTCCGTCCTTCTCGGGCTTGAGGGTGCGGTAGTTGATGGTCTCGGGCTTCTTGACCTCGCCGTGGCTCCACTGGCGGATGTCGTCCGCGGTGGCCAGGCCGATCCGGAGCTCGTCGAAGAAGTTGACGTCGAGCACTATGCGTCAATCCCTCTCAGTGTCGTAAGTCATGGGGTCTGAAACGGGGGTCCTGGGGCCGGCCGGGGGCTCAGTTCCTTGCGGGACCGAGCCCCCTGCCGGACTCCCGTCAGACCTCTTCGACGCTGCTCGGCTCGCGCCGGGACAGGTCGATGCCGAGCTCCTCCGCAGCGCGGAAGACGTCCTCGTCGGTGTCGCGCATCTCGATGGACATGCCGTCGCTGGACAGCACCTCCACGTTGAGGCAGAGCGACTGCATCTCCTTGATGAGCACCTTGAAGGACTCGGGGATGCCGGGCTCGGGGATGTTCTCGCCCTTGACGATGGCCTCGTAGACCTTCACGCGGCCGGTCACGTCGTCGGACTTGATGGTCAGCAGCTCCTGGAGGGCGTAGGCGGCGCCGTAAGCCTCCAGCGCCCACACCTCCATCTCACCGAAGCGCTGGCCACCGAACTGGGCCTTACCACCCAGCGGCTGCTGGGTGATCATCGAGTACGGACCGGTCGAACGGGCGTGCAGCTTGTCGTCGACCAGGTGGTGGAGCTTGAGGATGTACATGTACCCGATGGAGATCGGGTCCGGGAACGGCTCACCGGAGCGGCCGTCGAACAGCCGGGCCTTGCCGGTCGGCTGCACCATCCGCTCACCGTCGCGGTTCGGGATGGTGTGCTGCAGCAGACCCGCCAGCTCGTCCTCGCGCGCGCCGTCGAACACCGGGGTGGCGACGTTCGTGCCGGGGTCGACCTGGTCGGCGCCGATCACCTGGAGGCGCTCGGCCCAGTCCTCCGCGAGGCCGGAGACGTCCCAGCCGCGGCTGGCGAGCCAGCCGAGGTGGATCTCCAGGACCTGTCCCGGGTTCATTCGGGACGGGACACCCAGCGGGTTGAGGATGATGTCGACCGGGGTGCCGTCCTCCAGGAACGGCATGTCCTCGATCGGCAGGATCTTGGAGATGACGCCCTTGTTGCCGTGACGGCCGGCGAGCTTGTCACCGTCGGTGATCTTGCGCTTCTGGGCGACGTAGACACGGACGAGCTGGTTGACGCCCGGGGGCAGCTCGTCGCCCTCCTCGCGGTCGAAGACGCGGACACCGATGATCTTGCCGGTCTCGCCGTGCGGCACCTTCAGGGAGGTGTCGCGGACCTCGCGGGCCTTCTCACCGAAGATGGCGCGCAGCAGGCGCTCCTCCGGCGTCAGCTCGGTCTCACCCTTGGGCGTGACCTTGCCGACGAGGATGTCGCCCGCGGTGACCTCGGCGCCGATGCGGATGATGCCGCGCTCGTCGAGGTCGGCCAGGACCTCCTCGGAGACGTTCGGGATGTCCCGGGTGATCTCCTCGGGGCCGAGCTTGGTGTCACGGGCGTCGACCTCGTGCTCCTCGATGTGGATCGAGGAGAGGACGTCGTCCTGCACGAGGCGCTGCGACAGGATGATCGCGTCCTCGTAGTTGTGACCCTCCCACGGCATGAAGGCCACGAGCAGGTTCTTGCCGAGGGCCATCTCGCCGTTCTCGGTGGCCGGACCGTCGGCCAGGACCTGGCCTTCGATGATCCGGTCGCCCTCGTTGACGATGACCTTCTGGTTGACCGACGTGCCCTGGTTGGAGCGCGAGAACTTGTGCAGGCGGTACGTGATGTACGTGCCGTCGTCGTTGGCGGTGGTGACGTAGTCCGCGGAGACCTCCTGGACCACACCCGCCTTCTCGGCCTTGACCACGTCGCCGGCGTCGACGGCGGAGCGGTACTCCATGCCGGTGCCGACGAGCGGGGCCTCGCTCTTGATGAGCGGCACGGCCTGGCGCATCATGTTCGCGCCCATGAGGGCACGGTTGGCGTCGTCGTGCTCCAGGAACGGGATCATCGCGGTGGCGACGGACACCATCTGGCGCGGCGACACGTCCATGTAGTCGACGTCGTCACCGGGGACGTAGTCGACCTCTCCGCCACGACGGCGGACCAGGACGCGGGCCTCCTCGAACCGCATGTCGTCGTTGAGCGTGGCGTTGGCCTGCGCGATGACGAAGCGGTCCTCCTCGTCGGCGGTCAGGTAGTCCACCTCGTCGGTGACCTGGCCGTCGACGACCTTGCGGTACGGGGTCTCGACGAAACCGAACGCGTTGACCCGGCCGTAGGAGGCGAGCGAGCCGATCAGACCGATGTTCGGGCCTTCGGGCGTCTCGATCGGGCACATGCGGCCGTAGTGCGAGGGGTGCACGTCACGGACCTCGAAGCCGGCCCGCTCACGGGAGAGACCACCCGGGCCAAGAGCCGACAGACGGCGCTTGTGGGTGAGACCCGACAGCGGGTTGTTCTGGTCCATGAACTGCGACAGCTGGCTGGTGCCGAAGAACTCCTTGATGGAGGCGACGACCGGCCGGATGTTGATCAGGGTCTGCGGCGTGATCGCCTCGACGTCCTGAGTGGTCATGCGCTCACGCACGACACGCTCCATACGGGCGAGACCCGTACGGACCTGGTTCTGGATCAGCTCGCCGACGCTGCGCAGGCGGCGGTTGCCGAAGTGGTCGATGTCGTCGGTCTCGACGACGATCGACTGACCGCTGTCGCCGACCGTCTCGGTCTCGCCGGCGTGCAGCTTGACCAGGTACTTGATCGTCGAGATGACGTCCTCGGTGGTGAGCACACCCGCGTTGAGCGGGGCGTCGGCACCGAGCTTCTTGTTGACCTTGTAGCGGCCGACCTTGGCGAGGTCGTAGCGCTTGGGGTTGAAGTACAGGTTCTCGAGCAGCGTCTGCGCGGCCTCACGCGTGGGCGGCTCGCCCGGACGCAGCTTGCGGTAGATGTCGAGCAGCGCGTCGTCCTGGCCCTGGGTGTGGTCCTTCTCCAGGGTGGCGCGCATGGACTCGTACTCGCCGAACTCCTCGAGGATCTGCTCGGTCGTCCAGCCGAGCGCCTTGAGCAGAACGGTGACCGACTGCTTGCGCTTGCGGTCGATGCGGACACCGACCATGTCGCGCTTGTCGATCTCCATCTCCAGCCAGGCACCCCGGGACGGGATGATCTTGGCCGAGAAGATGTCCTTGTCGGACGTCTTGTCGATGGAGGAGTCGAAGTAGACACCCGGCGAGCGGACGAGCTGGGACACCACGACACGCTCGGTGCCGTTGATGACGAAGGTGCCCTTGTTCGTCATGAGCGGGAAGTCGCCCATGAAGACCGTCTGGGACTTGATCTCGCCGGTCTCGTTGTTGGTGAACTCGGCGGTGACGAAGAGCGGCGCGGCGTACGTGAAGTCGCGGTCCTTGCACTCGTCGATGGAGTTCTTCGGCGGCTCGAAGCGGTGGTCGCGGAACGTCAGCGACATCGACCCGGAGAAGTCCTCGATCGGGGAGATCTCCTCGAAGATCTCCTCCAGACCGGACTTGGTGGGAACGTCCTGACCGTTCTCGAGAGCCTTCTCGACGCGAGCCTTCCAGGCGTCATTGCCGAGCAGCCAGTCGAAGCTCTCGGTCTGGAGCGCAAGAAGGTTCGGAACCTCGAGGGGCTCCTTGATCTTTGCAAAGGAGATGCGCAGCGGGGCGGTGCTGGCGGCGTTGTTCGTATTCGCGGTCGAGGCAGTGCGCGAGGCGGCCAAGAGGGGGTCCTTCCGAGGGCTCGGACTCACTACGCGCGTACCGGTCCCTCTCTCAGGCTCACGACGGGAAACCCCAGGTCAGGGAAGTTCGGCGTCGGTGCTCGAGCGAGGGCAGACCCCTGGTGACGGGCAGGGGGCAGCTAACAGGCAGCGCAAAGGGTCAGTGTAGCCACTTGGCACACTGATGTCCAGTCCCGGTTTCGGAGACCCTCGTTTTTCTCAACGCCCTCGTCTTCGACGCCCTCGGCCTGCTGCCCTCGACGCAGGTTCATCCTGCCCGCTTCGCCTCCGATCCATGCCTCGGATCCGGATCGTTGTGACGACGCGTCCTGAGAATTGCGCGCTGCGTGCGGTTCGTCAAGGCCCCCCAGCCGGAATGGGGCCTTCCGGAGACACGACGAAGATCACCATACCCCTCGCCACGACGAGTGCAAGGCAACCGTGGTCCCCCCTCGGATACGCCGAAGAGCGACCACCCGGATGGATGATCGCTCTTCGGTGCGTTCGCGTTACAGCCTTTTCAGGCCGCGGTCACGCGGGTGAGGTTCGCGGGAACCCCGTGAGGTCTTACTTGACCTCGACGGAGGCGCCGGCGGCCTTGAGGGACTCGGCAGCCTTCTCCGCGGCCTCCTTGGTGACCTTCTCGAGGACCGGCTTCGGGGTGCCGTCGACGAGGTCCTTGGCCTCCTTCAGACCCAGGGAGGTCAGCTCGCGCACGACCTTGATGACCTGGATCTTCTTCTCGCCGGCGCCGGTGAGGACGACGTCGAACTCGTCCTGCTCCTCGGCAGCCTCGGCCGGGGCGCCGGGGGCGGCCGGGCCGGCCACGGCGACCGCGGCGGCGGCGGTGACGTCGAACTTCTCCTCGAAGGCCTTCACGAACTCGGAGAGCTCGATGAGGGTCATCTCCTCGAACTGGGCAAGCAGCTCGTCCTGGGTGAGCTTCGCCATGATGGCGGTCCTTCCACTAAATCGGCAGGTGCCGGATGTACTGGGTGAGGCGGGCGTACTTAGGGCCCGCTGCGACCCTCGCCGCGTCACGCGGCCAGGATCAGAAAGCGAGCCGAATTACTCGGCACCGCCCTGCTCGGCCTGCTTGGCACGGAGCGCGTCCACGGTGCGGACGAGCTTCGAGGGCAGCGCCTGGAAGAGCTGAGCAGCCTGGGACTGCTTGCCCTTGAAGGCACCGGCCAGCTTGCTGAGCAGAACCTCGCGGGACTCGAGGTCCGCAAGCTTCTTGATCTCATCGGCGGACAGCGCCTTGCCGTCAAGGACACCGCCCTTGATGATGAGATTCGGGTTGTCCTTGGCGAAGTCACGGAGACCCTTCGCCGACTCCACCGGGTCACCGGTGACGAAGGCGACAGCCGTCGGACCAGCGAAGAGCTGGTCGTCCAGCGTGATCCCGGCCTCGTTGGCCGCAATCTTGGTCAGCGTGTTCTTCACCACGGCGTACTTGGCGTTCTCACCGAGCGACCGGCGCAGGGTCTTGATCTGCGCCACGGTGAGACCGCGGTACTCGGTCAGCACGGCAGCGTTGGAGTTGCGGAACTGCTCCGTCAACTCGGCCACTGCGGCAGCCTTGTCGGGCCTCGCCATAGAGTCTCGGCCTCCTTCCGGGTGATTCTGACCGCGCGGACCCCGAAGGAGGAGACTGGGAAAACAAACGCCCCGGCGCAGGCGCTCGGGGCGGACTCGACCGGGCGCTTACGCGTGAGAGCGTCTGCTCCGGGAGTTCTTCCACTGACACCTGCGCGGGTCGCCCACTTTGCAGTGAGTCCTTCGGCCACCACACCCTCAGGTGAGCGTGCGGCAACGACCAGCGGTCTTTGGCTTCTCCAGGAGAGTACGGGACTCGGGCACCGACGGGCAAATCCGGTGCTCAGCGGCCTCTGGCGACGCCCTTGGAGCGGGCCAGCTCGGTGAAGTCCCGGGTGTCGGCGGCCGGGGGCGCCTCGGCGGTGACGCGGACGCCGTAGTCCCGGTAGTAGGCGGTGCTGACCAGGCTGCCCTGGGCGGTGTCGGCCCGCTCCACCTTCTTGACCAGCAGGTTCCGGTGGTCGATCCACAGGTCGACGGTCTCGGTGCGCACCCCGGCCTGGTCGAGCTGCCGCTTCAGCCCGGCCAGCTCGCGCGCGCTGAGCCCGCTGTCCCGGGCCGCCAGGTCGGCGACCCGGACCCGGCCCCGGTAGTGCGTCGCCTCGACGCCCTGGACCCGCCCGGTGCCGGCCCGGCGCACGTCCCCGGAGGCCAGCAGCATCTTCACCGACTGGTTGGGGGTGGTGTTGCGCATCTGGTCCTTCAGATACATCCCGAGGCCGTCGCCGCCGCGCGCCAGGTCGGCGTATCCGTACCTGATCCAGTGCCGGCCGCCGGCCCGCTCGGCGAAGGTGTCGCTCATCCGCGCGTAGTAGGCGTCCGGGAGGTAGCGGGCCGTCAGGGACGGGGTGCCGGCCTTGCGCATCGCGGCCGCCAGGGCGCCGCCGGTGTAGCGGATGGTGAGGTGGCCGGTGACCCCGTCCTGCCAGCGCAGGGCGCCGTCGGAGGACAGGGAGAGGGCCTTGCCGTAGCTGAGCGTGGAGCGCACCCGGACCGACTCGGCGCGGTCGGTGGAGCGTTCGGCGGAGCGCAGGGCGGCCAGCGGGCGGGCGCCGCTCCCGTCACCGTCGTCGTGGGCCCGGCCGCACGCGGCCGGGGTGCACAGGGCCAGCGCCAGCGCCGCGAACCCCGCCCGGCGGACGTTCGTGCTCCTCATCCGGTCCCCCACCCCTGTACGCGCCTGTCCGCACCGTAACCCAGGGGCGGGCGCGGCCGGGAGGGGACGGGGAAACGGAGAAACGGAGAAAAGGGGAGGACCCCGCACCCGTGAGGGGTGCGGGGTCCTCGACCTGCGTCACGCGTCGCAGACGCGGCTACCGGTGAGCGAAGGCTCAGACGGCGGCCGGGTCCTCCTCGACGAGGAGGTTGCGGGTGCGGTTCTGGTCCACCAGGATGCCGGGGCCCATCGTGGTGCTGATGGCGGCCTTCTTGATGTAGCGACCCTTGGCGGCGGACGGCTTCAGGCGGAGGATCTCCTCCAGCGCGGCGCCGTAGTTCTCCACCAGCTTGTCGTCGTCGAACGACGTCTTGCCGATGATGAAGTGCAGGTTCGAGTGCTTGTCGACGCGGAACTCGATCTTGCCGCCCTTGATCTCGGTCACGGCCTTGGCCACGTCCGGGGTCACGGTGCCGGTCTTCGGGTTCGGCATCAGACCACGCGGGCCGAGGACGCGGCCGAGGCGGCCGACCTTGCCCATGAGGTCCGGGGTGGCGACGACGGCGTCGAAGTCCAGACGGCCCTTCGCCACCTCGTCGATCAGCTCGTCGGCACCGACGATGTCGGCGCCGGCGGCACGCGCGGCCTCGGCACGGTCACCGGTCGCGAAGACCAGGACCCGAGCGGTCTTACCAGTGCCGTGCGGGAGGTTCACGGTGCCACGGACCATCTGGTCGGCCTTGCGCGGGTCGACACCCAGGCGGAAGGCGACCTCGACGGTGCCGTCGAACTTGGTCGTGGAGGTCTCCTTGGCGAGACGGACGGCCTCGAGCGGGGCGTACAGCTTCTCCCGGTCGATCTTGGCGTCCGCAGCGCGGAGAGCCTTGCTGCGCTTGCTCACAACTTGCTCCTGTGTGTTCTGGAAAAGGAGTCGTGGTGTACGGGCCGAGCAGGCCCTACCACGTGCGACGGCTGGTTCGGCGGCCGCGGGGAACTACGAAGGTGGGGCTCAGCCCTCGACCGTGATGCCCATGGAGCGCGCGGTACCGGCGATGATCTTCGCCGCGGCGTCCAGGTCATTGGCGTTGAGGTCGGGCATCTTCGTGGTGGCGATCTCGCGGACCTGCGCGTCGGTGATCTTCGCGACCTTGGTCTTGTGGGGCTCGCCGGAGCCCTTCTCGACACCAGCGGCCTTGAGGATCATCTTCGCGGCCGGCGGGGTCTTGGTCACGAAGGTGAAGGAACGGTCCTCGTAGACCGTGATCTCCACCGGGATGACCCAGCCACGCTGCGACTCGGTCGCGGCGTTGTAGGCCTTGCAGAACTCCATGATGTTGACGCCGTGCTGACCGAGCGCGGGGCCGACCGGCGGAGCGGGGTTCGCCGCACCGGCGTTGATCTGGAGCTTGATGAGCCCCGTGACCTTCTTCTTCTTGGGAGGCATAGCTCTCCGGGTCCTTTCGATTCGGGTCCTGCCCGCGTAAGGGGACCAACCCGGACGCAGGCATACCGCACAACGATAGCGGGTATAGATGTGCGGCTAAAAACCGTGCAGGTCAGACCGGCTACGAGAGCCCGTCTGACCTGCACGGAAGCGTGTGACCAGAAGAACTAGTTCTTCTGGATCTGGTCGAAGCTCAGCTCGACCGGGGTCTCGCGGCCGAAGATCTCGACGAGGCCCTTGACCTTCTTCGAGTCGGCGTTGATCTCGTTGATCGTGGCCTGCAGGGTGGCGAAGGGGCCGTCGGTGACGGTGACCGAGTCGCCGACCTCGAAGTCCAGCACCTGGACCTCGACCTTGCGCTGCGGGGCGGGCTTGCCCTCGGCCTCGGCGGCCTCGCGGGCGGCCTTCTCCTCGGCCTCCGGGGCGAGCATCTTGACGATCTCGTCCAGGGTCAGCGGGTACGGGTCGTAGGCGTTGCCCACGAAGCCGGTGACGCCGGGGGTGTTGCGGACGACGCCCCAGGACTCGTTGGTCAGGTCCATGCGGACCAGGACGTAACCCGGCAGCTTGTTCTGCTTGATCGTCTTGCGGTCGCCGTTCTTGATCTGGACGACCTCTTCCTGCGGCACCTCGGCCTGGAAGATGTAGTCCTCGACGTTCAGCGAGACGGCGCGCTGCTCCAGGTTCGTCTTCACGCGGTTCTCGTAACCCGCGTAGGTGTGGATGACGTACCACTCGCCGGGCAGCGTGCGCAGCTCCTCGCGGAGCGCGGCGACGGGGTCGACCGGCTCGGCCGGCTCCTCCTCGACGACCTCGACGGCTTCCTCGGCCTCGACGACGTCGTCGCCGGCCTCGTCCGTCTCCTCGGTCGCGTCGGTCGCGACGACATCCTCGTCGACCTCGGTGACCGCTTCGGCAGCCTCGAACTCGTCCTGCTCGTCCGCGCCCTCGACGGTGTCGAGCTCGGCGTCCACCGCCTCCGCGGTTTCTCGGCGAGGCTCGGTGGCGTCGTTCAGGTTCGGGTCAGACACGATGGCTGCTTCTTCCTGGATACATAGGGGTGGAACATGCGAAAAAAGGCGCCGGTACCACGGCGCCCTTCGCTCTTGGCTCAGCCGAAGACGTACTTGGCCGCGTGGTTGAGGCCATAGTCAATCACGGTGACCAAGCCAATCATGATGACGACGAAGACGATCACTACGGTCGTGTACGACGTCAGCTGATTGCGGGTCGGCCAGACGACCTTGCGGAGTTCCGCGATGATCTGGCGGTAAAAAGTGGCAAGACGCTTCAGCGGGCCCTTCTTGGCACGCTTGCCGCCCTTGCGGGGCTTCTTGGCATCCGACAGCTCGTCCTGGGCATCAGGCGTGTCGATGGAGCCCACGGCGTCCGTCATGCGTCCTCACCTGATCCCGGAATCGTGGCCGTGCCGCGCCCGGTGAATTCAGAGCCGCACGGCGGTGCATTGCTGTACGTACATGCGCACACATCCTGGCGGTGTGTGTAGCAGGGCCGGAGGGACTTGAACCCCCAACCGCCGGTTTTGGAGACCGGTGCTCTACCAATTGAGCTACGACCCTTTGGTGTCCCCCAACCTACCGCATCCGCCCGACCGCCCGGTGTGGGGCGCTCACGCGGTGGCTGCTGGAGGCCAACGAGGGATGAGTGTACGTGCTCCACGGCCCGGCGTCGAACAGAAAGTGCCCGGCCGGACGCCCGGAGTGGAAGATCGTCCAGGCCGCGGCCCGGATTCGGACCCTTGTTCCGGCGGCCGCCCGGTGCTGTTCAGTCTGTGAAACCCGTGTGCCCGCCGTGTTTCCGGTCTGGAACGATGGGCGTATGAGCGCTGCAACCCCTCCCACCGAGCGCCGGGTCTCCGCCCGAGTCGGCGCGATCTCCGAGTCCGCCACCCTCGCCGTGGACGCCAAGGCCAAGGCCCTCAAGGCCGCCGGGCGTCCGGTGATCGGCTTCGGCGCCGGTGAACCCGACTTCCCGACCCCGGACTACATCGTCGAGGCAGCCGTAGAGGCCTGCCGGAACCCGAAGTTCCACCGCTACACCCCGGCCGGCGGCCTGCCGGAGCTGAAGGCGGCCATCGCCGCGAAGACCCTGCGGGACTCGGGCTACGAGGTCGACGCCTCCCAGATCCTGGTGACCAACGGCGGCAAGCAGGCCATCTACGAGGCGTTCGCCGCGATCCTCGACCCGGGCGACGAGGTCATCGTCCCGGCCCCGTACTGGACCACCTACCCGGAGTCGATCCGGCTCGCGGGCGGTGTCCCGGTGGAGGTCGTGGCCGACGAGACGACCGGCTACCGCGTCACCGTCGAGCAGCTGGAGGCGGCCCGCACGGAGAAGACGAAGGTCGTCCTCTTCGTCTCGCCGTCCAACCCGACCGGCGCGGTCTACAGCGAGTCCGAGGCCGAGGCCATCGGCCGCTGGGCCGTCGAGCACGGCCTGTGGGTGCTGACCGACGAGATCTACGAGCACCTGGTCTACGGCGACGCCACCTTCACCTCGCTGCCCGCGATCCTGCCCGAGCTGCGGGACAAGTGCATCGTCGTCAACGGTGTCGCCAAGACGTACGCCATGACCGGCTGGCGGGTGGGCTGGGTCATCGGCCCGAAGGACGTGGTCAAGGCCGCGACCAACCTCCAGTCGCACGCCACCTCCAACGTCTCCAACGTGGCGCAGGCCGCCGCGCTGGCCGCCGTCTCCGGCGACCTGAAGGCCGTGGCCGAGATGCGCGAGGCGTTCGACCGGCGCCGCCGGACGATCGTGCGGATGCTGAACGAGATCGACGGCGTGCTGTGCCCGGAGCCCGAGGGCGCCTTCTACGTCTACCCGTCGGTGAAGGACCTCCTGGGCAAGGAGATCCGGGGCAAGCGCCCGGCGACCACGGTCGAGCTGGCCGCGCTGATCCTGGAGGAGGCCGAGGTCGCGGTCGTCCCGGGTGAGGCGTTCGGCACGCCGGGCTACCTGCGGCTGTCGTACGCGCTGGGTGACGAGGACCTGATCGAGGGCGTCAGCCGGATGCAGAAGCTGCTGGCGGAGGCGCGGGACTGAGGACCTGTGGAAGCGGGCCCGACCTACTCACGTGAGTAGGTCGGGCCCGCTTCTGGCAGGATCTCTGGATGGAGCGTGTACGTGATCTCTCGGAGCTTCCCAAGGCCCATCTGCATCTGCACTTCACCGGCTCGATGCGCCCCGGCACCGTCCTGGAGCTGGCCGACAAATACGGCGTGCGGCTGCCCGAGACCCTGATCGAGGCCCTGACCAGCGGCGAACCGCCGAAACTCCGGGCCACCGACGAGCGCGGCTGGTTCCGCTTCCAGCGGCTGTACGACGCGGCGCGCAGTTGCGTACGGGAGCCCGAGGACATCCAGCGGCTGGTCCGCGAGGCCGCCGAGGAGGACGTCCGGGACGGCTCAGGCTGGCTGGAGATCCAGGTCGACCCGACCTCGTACGCCCCCCGGCTGGGCGGGCTGATCCCGGCGCTGGAGATCATCCTGGACGCGGTGGACACCGCCTCCCGCGACACCGGGCTCGGGATGCGGGTGCTGGTGGCCGCGAACCGGATGAAGCACCCGCTGGACGCCCGCACCCTGGCCCGGCTCGCGGTGCGGTACGCGGACCGGGGCATCGTCGGCTTCGGCCTCTCCAACGACGAGCGGCGCGGCATGGCCCGCGACTTCGACCGGGCCTTCCACATCGCCCGCGAGGGCGGCCTGCTCTCCGCCCCGCACGGCGGTGAGCTGACCGGCCCGGCGTCGGTGCGGGACTGCCTGGACGACCTGCACGCCACCCGGATCGGGCACGGGGTGCGCGCGGCGGAGGACCCGCGCCTGCTGAAGCGGCTGGCGGACCGGGGCATCACCTGCGAGGTCTGCCCGGCCTCCAACGTGGCGCTCGGCGTCTACGAGAAGCCCGAGGACGTCCCCCTGCGCACTCTGTTCGAGAGCGGCGTCCCGCTGGCCCTCGGCGCCGACGACCCCCTCCTCTTCGGCTCCCGGCTGGCCGCCCAGTACGAGATCGCCCGCCACCACCACGCCTTCACCGACGCCGAACTCGCCGAACTGGCACGGCAGTCGGTGCGCGGCTCGGCGGCACCCACCGAGACGAAGGAGCGCCTGCTGGCGGGCGTGGACCGGTGGCTGACCGAGCCGGTGAGCGCATGAGGCTGACCGTGTTCGGCGCCACCGGCGGGGTGGGCGGCGAGATCGTCCGGCAGGCCCTGGACGCCGGACACGAGGTGACGGCCGTCGTCCGGGACCCCGCCCGGCTCACCTCCACCGGGGAGCGGCTGCGCGTGGTCGAGGCCGACCTGTCGGACCCGGAGGCGCTGCGCGCGGCCGTCGCGGGCCGGGACGCGGTCCTGTCGGGGCTGGGGGCGCGCTCCCGCAGGGCCGCGGGCGTCACCGCCCGGCTGACCCGCGCGGTGCTGGCCGCGATGGCGGCGGAGGACGTACGCCGGCTGGTGATCGTCAGCGCCGCCCCGGTGGGCCCGGCCGCCGAGGACGACGGCCCGCTGGACCGCGCGCTGCGGTCCGTGGTGTCGGCCGTCCTCAAGGACGTCTACACGGACCTGCGCGAGACGGAGGCGGAGCTGGCCCGCAGCACCGCCGAGTGGACCTCGGTACGCCCGCCGCGCCTGCTCGACCGGCCCCTGACCGGCCGCTACCGCACGGTGGTCGGCGGCTTCCCGCGCGCCGGCCGGGCCATCGGCCGCGCGGACGTGGCGCACGCGATGCTGGCGGCGGTCGGTGACCCGGCGACGGTCCGGCAGGGCGTCGGTGTGGCGTACTAGTCGGTGGCGTACTAGAGGCTGACGCCCACGGTCACCGGCTCGTTGACCAGGGTCACGCCGAAGACGTCCCGGACCCCGGCGACGACCTCGCGGGCCAGCGCGAGCAGGTCCTCGGTGGTGGCGTCACCCCGGTTGGTGAGCGCCAGGGTGTGCTTGGTGGAGATACGGGCCGGCCCGGTGCCGTACCCCTTGGTGAAGCCGGCCTTGTCGATCAGCCAGGCCGCGGAGGTCTTCGTGAGCCCCTCCCCCGCCGGGTAGGCGGGCGGTACGGCGTCCGCGCCGAGGTGCTCGCGCACCCTTGCCTGGAAGGCGGCGAACCGCTCCTCGCCCAGGATCGGGTTGGTGAAGAAGGACCCGGCGGACCAGGTGTCGTGGTCCTCGGGGTCCAGGACCATGCCCTTGCCCGCGCGCAGCCGCAGCACGGTCTCGCGGGCGTCGGCCAGCGGCACCCGGTCGCCGGGCTCGACGCCGAGGACGCGCGCGGTCTCCGCGTACCGGACCGGCGCGGACAGGCCGGCCGCGTCCTCCAGCTCGAAGCGGACGCGGAGCACGACGTAGCGCTCGGGGTCGGCCTTGAAGCGGCTGTGGCGGTAGGAGAAGGCGCACTCCTCGCCGGTGAGCGTGACGGTCTCGCCCGCGCGGCGGTCGTAGGCGGTCACCTCGGTGATGGTGGAGGAGACCTCCTGGCCGTACGCGCCGACGTTCTGGATCGGGGTGGCGCCGGCCGAGCCGGGGATGCCGGCCAGGCACTCGATGCCGGCGAGCCCGGCCTCGACGGTGCGGGCGACGGCGTCGGTCCAGATCTCGCCGGCGGCCAGTTCCAGGGTGGTGCCGCTCAGTGCGACGCCCTGGGTGGCGATGCGCAGGGCGGTGCCGTCGAAGCCCTTGTCGCCGATGACCAGGTTGGAGCCGCCGCCGATGATCAGCAGCGGGGTGCCGCTGTCGTCGGCCTCACGGACGGCGTCGATCACCTCGGCGTCGGTGGTGGCGGTGACCAGCCGGGTCGCGGGTCCGCCCAGCCGGAAGGTGGTCAGCGGGGCCAGGGGGGCGTCGTGGAGTACGTGCACGGGGGCAAGACTACGAGATGGCCCGGACCGTGACGGGGGTGTCCCGGAGCAGGACACCCCCCGCTGCCCTCAGGCCAGCCGCACGACCGCCCGGGACATGCCGAGCACCTTCTGGCCGGCGCAGGTCGCGATGAGGTCGACGCGGACGGTGTTGTCGTCCAGCTTGGCCGCGACCTTCGCCGTGACCTCGATCAGCGCGCCCTTGTCGTCGTCGGGCACGACGACCGGCTTGGTGAAGCGGACGCCGTACTCCACGACGGCGGCCGGGTCACCGGCCCAGTCGGTGACGACGCGGACGGCCTCGGCCATGGTGAACATGCCGTGCGCGATGACGTCCGGCAGGCCCACCTCCTTGGCGAACCGCTCGTTGTAGTGGATGGGGTTGAAGTCCCCGGAGGCGCCCGCGTAGCGCACCAGGGTGGCGCGGGTCACGGGGAAGGACTGCGCCGGGAGTTCGGTGCCGACCTCGACGTCGGCGTACGCGATCTTCGCGGTCATCGCTGCTCAGACCTCCTCGGCCGCGCGGGCCACCAGCTTGGTCCAGGCGCTCACCACGTGCTCGCCGGACGCGTCGTGCACCTCACCCCGGATGTCCAGGATGTCGTTGCCCGCCATGGACTTGATCGCCTCGATGGTGGAGGTGACGGTGAGCCGGTCACCGGCCCGCACCGGGCGGGTGTAGGCGAACTTCTGGTCGCCGTGCACCACGCGGCTGTAGTCCAGGCCGAGCTGGGGGTCCTCGACGACCTGTCCGGCGGCGCGGAAGGTGATGGAGAACACGAAGGTCGGCGGGGCGATCACATCGGCGTGCCCGTACGCCTTGGCGGCCTCCGGGTCCCGGTACGCCGGGTTGGTGTCGCCGACGGCCTCGGCGAACTCGCGGATCTTCTCCCGGCCCACCTCGTAGGGCTCGGTGGGCGGGTAGGTACGCCCCACGAAGGACTGGTCGAGCGCCATGGGCCCGGTACCTCCTGGTCTAGCGGAGTGAGTACGAGGGGAAAAACGACTTGAGGCCGCCCCCCATAGTGCCGGGGGCGACCTCAAGTACGAGCCTGAAATTATCGCGTTTCGCGGTGCGCGGTGTGCGCATTGCAACGCGGGCAGTGCTTCTTCATCTCCATGCGATCCGGGTTGTTACGCCGGTTCTTCTTGGTGATGTAGTTCCGCTCCTTGCACTCCACGCAGGCCAGCGTGATCTTCGGGCGGACGTCGGTGGCAGCCACGTGAGTGCTCCTAGGACGAACGGATGGGCTAGTTCAACGCATGTAAGAGTAGCCGATCGAAGGACCGACCCCGCAATCGGCTACTGTCAGTAGCGGTGACCGGACTTGAACCGGTGACACAGCGATTATGAGCCGCTTGCTCTACCGACTGAGCTACACCGCTTTGATGAGATCGGAACCCGCCTTACGACGGGTACCTCTCACACCAGAGCCCCAAAACGGAATCGAACCGTTGACCTTCTCCTTACCATGGAGACGCTCTGCCGACTGAGCTATTGGGGCGAGCGAGGAAGACATTACACGGTCCGCCGCCGATCGCCCAAATCCGTATCCGGGGGCCCATCGCGGGCCGTCCCGCCTGCCCCTGAGGCCGCTCCGGCACCCCCGAAAGCCCTTGTGCCACGCCGGTACGACTATTGCCCTCCTCCGCGGTCCGCGCGGCCGCCGACCCTACGCTCGGACACTCTGCGTGATCTTGCGCCGTCCCCCCGCCTCCTGGAGTCCGAGCGCCCGATGCCCGACAGCCGGCAACAGCCCCCTCCCGCCCCCGACCAGGGCGCCCTCGTGCTGTGCGGGGCGCGGCTGACCGACGGGCGGACGGTGGACGTACGGCTGGGCGGCGGCCGTATCGAGGCGGTCGGCACGGCGGGCACCCTGGCCCGCGGCCCGGCCCGCGCCGGCGCCCCGCGCGTGGACCTGCGCGGCTACCTGCTGCTCCCGGCCCCCGCCGAGCCGCACGCCCACGGCGACACCTGCCTCACCGCCGAACCCCCCGGCCCGCCCTCGGCCGGCCCCGAGGAAATTGAACGCAGAGCGACCGAGGCGACCCTGCTCCAGCTCGGTCACGGTGCGACGGCGGTACGGGCCCAGGTGCGGATCGGTGATGTGCGGGGACTCGGCGCGCTGGAGGCGGTGCTCCAGGCCCGCCGTGCCCTGCGCGGGCTCGCGGAGCTGACCACGGTGGCGATGCCCCGGCTGCTGACCGGGGTGGCCGGTGCGGACGGTCTGGCGATGCTGCGGGACGCGGTGAAGATGGGCGCCGACGTGGTGGGCGGCTGCCCCGACCTGGACCCCGACCCCATCGGCTATGTGGAGACGGTGCTGGAGGTGGCCGCCGAGCAGGGCTGCCCGGTCGACCTGCACACCGACGCGGCGGACTCGGCCCGGCTGTCCCGGCTCGCGGCGATGGCGGGGGGCCTGCGTCCCGGTGTGACCCTCGGCCCGTGCGCGGCCCTGACCCGGCTGCCGGCCGAGACCGCGCACCGCGTCGCCGACCGGCTGGCGGCCGCCGGGATCGCGGTGGTCTGCCTCCCCCAGGGCGGCTGCGCCGGCACCGACCGCCGGGGCACCGCGCCGGTACGGCTGCTGCGCGCGGCCGGGGTGCGCGTCGCGGCGGGCAGCGGCGCCCTGCGGGACCTCGCCAACCCGGTGGGCCGGGGCGACCCCCTGGAGGCGGCGTATCTCCTCGCCTCCGTGCACGGGATGCGCCCGGCCGACGCCTACGACTCGGTGAGCGCCTCGGCGCGGGCGGTGCTGGGGCTGCCGGAGGTGCGCGTGGAGGCGGGGTTCCCGGCCGAGCTGCTGGCGGTGCGCGGCGAGGAGTTGGCGGGGGCGCTGTCGCTGGCGTACAGCAGGATCGTCGTGCACCGGGGGCGGGTGGTGGCCCGGACCAGCGCGGTGCGGGAGTACTGCAACTCGGTGGCCGAGGCGGAGCCGGGGCTGCCCCGGCAGGGACGCAAGAAGTTGTCGTAACAGCGTTTTTTCTACGGGGAGTTGGCCCACTCGTGGCACGGGTGGGGGCCGTGTGCGCCCCCGGTTGCCGTCGTGCGCCGTGGTCCTGTGGGGGGACGTTCGCCGGGCGGCGCGGGCTCGTGGAGCGGATGGGTCGCGGCGGGCGTACGGTCGTAGCCATGCGCATTGTCATAGCTGGAGGTCATGGTCAGATCGCGCTGCGGCTGGAGCGGCTGCTCTCGGCGCGCGGGGACGAGGTCGCGGGCATCATCCGCAAGCCGGAACAGGCGGCGGAGCTGCGGGCGGCCGGTGCCGACCCGGTCCTGCTGGACCTGGAGTCCGCGTCGGTGGAGGAGGTCGCGGAGGCGCTCAGGGGCGCCGACGCCGCCGTGTTCGCGGCCGGCGCCGGTCCGGGCAGCGGGACCTCCCGCAAGGAGACGGTGGACAAGGGCGCGGCGGTGCTGTTCGCCGACGCGGCGGTACGGGCCGGGGTGCGCCGGTTCGTGGTGGTGTCCTCGATGGGCGCGGACCCGCACCACACCGGTACCGAGGTCTTCGACGTGTACCAGCGGGCCAAGGGCGAGGCGGACGCGTACGTCACCGCGCAGGACGCGCTCGACTGGACGATCCTGCGCCCCGGTTCGCTGACGGACGAGCCGGGCACGGGGCTGGTCAGGCTGGCGGCGCACACCGGGCGGGGATCGGTCGCGCGGGACGACGTGGCGGCGGTGCTGGCGGACCTGGTGGAGTCCTCGTCGACGGCGGGGCTGACGCTGGAGCTGATCGAGGGTTCGGTGCCGGTGGCGGTCGCGGTGAAGGCGGTCGCGGGGAACTGAGGAGGGCTCAGCGGGGCTCCGGTCCCGGTCAGAACAGCGGGAGCTGGCCCGGGAATTCGGGGACGACGTAGCCGTCCAGCGTGGGCTGGGCCGCGCCGATCTGGGCGTGCTGCCGGGAGCCCGCGCAGGAGACCATCTCCTTGCTCTCCCGCACGCCCGGCGGGTCGTGGCGGGCGAAGCGGCCGGCGACGACGGCGATCTCGCGGTGGCACACGGGACAGGTTCTGCGGCGCGACGACGTTGAGGACATGGAGGCCATGGGGCCAGTGTGCCCTGCGGGTCTGACAGGGCTGTTACTCACTTTCGGGTGACGCCCTCGGGGTGGCCGGGGTGGCGTGACCTGGCGAAATGAGGGTTCGCCCCAGCGATCACAAGGGTTCTGCCCCTTTCGGGCCGTCAACTTGGTGCATTTTTCCTATGAATGGACGTTACAGCCGAGAGTCACGGGAACATGGTCGATCGGTAACACGGTTCACGTTTCCACCACATCTCCTCCGCATCCGGCCAGAGTGAGTGCTGCGCGGCCAGCAGGTCGCCATCCGCACACCGCACGTCTTCCGCCCCGGTCCGCCCGTGGGCGGGTGCCCGCACCATGCAGGAGAACCTGTGACTTCGTCTTCCGTGACCGCCCGTCGCCTGGCCGCCGCCGCTCTCGCTGCCGGGGCGCTGGTCGGAGCGGCGGCCCTGCCGGCCACCGCCGCGGACCGTTCCCACCGTGAGAACGTCGAGATCAGCCGCGTGCAGTACGACTCCCCCGGCTGGGACAACGGCTCCAACCGCTCCCTCAACAACGAGTGGGTGGAGGTCACCAACAACTCCCGCCACCGTGTGAACCTCGACGGCTGGAGGCTGACGGAGGACCGGCGCGGGGTCACGTACACCTTCCGCCACTTCAGCCTCGGCGGCCACCAGACCGTCCGCGTCCACACCGGCGTCGGCCGCGACAGCGCCCGCGACCTCTTCCAGGACCGCCGCAACTACGTCTGGGACAACCGCCGCGACACCGCCACCCTCCGCAACGACTTCCGCCGCGTCGTCGACAGCGTCTCGTGGGGCGAGCGCGGCTCCCGCTGGAACGACAACCGCGACCACGAGGGCCGCGGGCACGACGGCCGCAACCACGACCCCCGCCGCTGACCGGACGCCCTGACGGGCGCCCCCGGACTTCCTACGACCGGCGCGGACCCTTCTGGGGGGCCCGCGCCGGTTTTCGTCGCGGTGCTGCCTGGAGACACAAGGGCGATCGGCGCTCGACGTATCCGAGTGTTGCCCGCCTGGGCGGCGAACTGGATGACGAGGGCCGCATGCAGCCGTGCCTGAGCGCGGCGCCTCACCACCCCGACCCAGGTCACACGCCCTACGGGCGGCGGGCCAGCAAATGGGTGTCGAGGAAACCCCGCTCGGACGCCGGGTCGTGGAGCAGCCGGGCGAACGTGACGAGGCCGGCCCCGGCCAGCAGCTCGGCGAACCGGTCCGCCGGCCAGCTGTAGGCGGGCGCCACCTTGTGGTCGAAGCGGACGGGCTCTGCTCCCTCGGTCCCGAAGAAGGACACCAGGAGCAGGCCCCCTGATGCCAGAACACGCACCTGTTCGGCGAGCAACGCGGGCAATTCCCCGGGTGGGGTGTGGATCATCGAGTAGTGGGCCAGCACGCCGCCGAGCGCGCGGTCCTCGACCGGCAGGGCTTCCATCCGCGCTTCCTCGAACCGCAGCACCGGATGGGCCCGCCGGGCATGGGCGATCATGGCCGGGGACAGGTCGAGCCCGAAGGCGTCCAGCCCCAGGTCGTTCAGCATGGCCGTCAGATGACCGGGTCCGCACCCGACATCGGCCACCCGCAGGTTCCCCGTGCCACGCACAAGCTCGGCGAAGGTCCCGATCATGTTCCGCGCGAACGGCCGCGTCTCCAACTGACTGGAGAACATGGACGCATACAGGTCGACAACCCCGTCATAGGCCGCCCTGGTCTCCTCCTGGTGCCTCAACACGGGAGGGAAACTAACACCCGACACCCGCGAGATCTCCGCGCGCCTGGACCGGCACACCTGACAGGCCCGTGACCGGCGATCAACGACTCAGGGCCCGTGACCTGCTGTGATAGCAGGTCACGGGCCCTGAGTTTCCCGTGTGGCGGCGCCAGGATTCGAACCTGGGAAGGCTGAGCCGGCAGATTTACAGTCTGCTCCCTTTGGCCGCTCGGGCACACCGCCGGGGGTTGTTGTAAGGGGGTCCGCCTTGGCGGTGCTCCCTGGCAACGACGTAAACAATACCTGATGCGCGGGGGTGCTCCGCCACCCGGTTGATCGCCGTCTCCGGGGGCCGGGGGTGGCTAGGCTGGGGCGGATGCGGTCCGGCTGAATGCCGGGCTCGGCGGCCGGTGCCCCGGCGCACGGCCCGCCCCCGTTCCGCCCCCGACGCAAGGAGCCACAGGACATGGCCGACTCCAGTTTCGACATCGTCTCGAAGGTCGAGCGGCAGGAGGTCGACAACGCCCTCAACCAGACCGCCAAGGAGATCTCGCAGCGCTACGACTTCAAGGGCGTGGGTGCCTCGATCGCGTGGTCCGGCGAGAAGATCCTCATGGAGGCCAACTCCGAGGACCGGGTGAAGGCCGTGCTCGACGTCTTCGAGTCCAAGCTGATCAAGCGTGGCATCTCGCTGAAGGCGCTGGACGCGGGCGAGCCCCAGCTGTCCGGCAAGGAGTACAAGATCTTCGCGTCCATCGAGGAGGGCATCTCCCAGGACAACGCCAAGAAGGTGGCGAAGATCATCCGCGACGAGGGCCCCAAGGGCGTCAAGGCGCAGGTCCAGGGCGAGGAGCTGCGCGTCAGCTCCAAGAGCCGCGACGACCTCCAGGCCATCATCGCCCTGCTCAAGGGCAAGGACTTCGACTTCGCGCTCCAGTTCGTGAACTACCGGTAGGACCGGCCGCGCACCCCGCCCCGCCCCGGCTTCCCCGGCGGCGGGGCGCCGTATGTGCGATCGTTCCGGCATGAGCAGTGACTACGACCGTGTGCGCACCGGTATCGAGTTCATGACTGCCTATGTCTCCGGGGACGAGCTCCTGACGGAGTATCTGGAGGAGCGGCGGCAGGAGGACCCCGGGGCGGCGGACACGCTGCTGGACGGTACGGCGGCCCTGTGCGCGGCGCTGCTGCACACGCTGGCCCGTACGACGCGGCGGTCCGAGCACGAGATCCTCCAGGAGCTGGCCCGGGGCACCCACCGCAGTGAGCGCCGCTCCGAGGACTAGCACCGGATCAGTCGCGCGAGTTGCCGAAGATCACCCGGTACAGGATCAGCAGCACCAGCGAGCCGCCGATCGCGGCCGCCCACGTCGCGCCGTCGTAGAAGTGCTTGGAGACCGGGTGGTCCAGCCAGCGTGACGAGATCCAGCCGCCGAGGAACGCGCCCGCGATGCCGATCAGGGTCGTGCCGAGGAAGCCGCCTGGGTCGCGGCCCGGCAGCAGCAGCTTGGCGATGGCTCCGGCCAGCAGGCCCAGGATGATCCAACCGAGAATGCTCATGCCAGGAACCTGCCCTTCGACGCCGCTTCCGCACACCCTGGTTCCGTAAGAAGCCGGTGTGCCCCGTCCCCTGCCAGGACGCCGCGTGGATGGGTTCCGGTTGCCTCAGGCGGTTGCCTCAGGCGACGCGCGTTCCGAACGGCTCGTCGGTACGGACGATCTCGCGGCCCAGTGGGAGCAGCGACACCGGGATCAGCTTGAAGTTGGCGATGCCGAACGGGATGCCGATGATCGTCAGGCACAGCGCGATGCCCGTGGTGATGTGGGCCAGGGCCAGCCACCACCCCGCCAGCACCAGCCAGAGCACGTTGCCGACGCAGGACGGCGCACCCGCGTCCCGCCGCTCGACGGTGGTGTACCCGAAGGGCCACAGGGCGTAGACGGCGATACGGAAGGCGGCGATCCCGAAGGGGATGCCGATGATCGTGACGCACAGCAGCACGCCGGCGAGCAGGTAGCCGAGGAACAGCCAGAAGCCGCTCAGGACGAGCCAGATGATGTTCAGAAGGGTCTTCACCGGTTTCGACCTGCCATCTCTTCCAGTCGGGCGATCCGCTCGGCCATGGGCGGGTGCGTGGAGAACATCCGCGACAGTCCCTGGCCCGGCCGGAACGGGTTGGCGATCATCATGTGGCTCGCGGTCTCGATGCGCGGCTCCGGGGGCAGCGGGAGCTGCTGGGTGCCGCTCTCCAGCTTGCGCAGCGCCGAGGCGAGGGCCAGCGGGTCGCCGGTGAGCTGGGCGCCGGACGCGTCCGCCTCGTACTCCCGGGAGCGGCTGACGGCCATCTGGATCAGGGTGGCCGCGAGCGGGCCCAGCAGCATGGTCAGCAGCATGCCGATCAGGCCCGGACCCTCGTCGTCGTCCGAGCGGCCGACCGGGATCAGCCACGCGAAGTTGACCAGGAACATGATCACCGAGGCGAGGGCGCCGGCCACGGACGAGATGAGGATGTCCCGGTTGTAGACGTGGCTCAGCTCGTGGCCGAGGACGCCGCGCAGCTCGCGCGGGTCGAGCAGGCGCAGGATGCCCTCGGTGCAGCAGACGGCCGCGTGGCGCGGGTTGCGGCCGGTGGCGAAGGCGTTGGGCGCCTCCGTGGGCGAGATGTACAGCCGGGGCATGGGCTGGCGGGCCTGGGTGGAGAGCTCGCGCACGATCCGGTACAGCTCGGGCGCCTCGAACTCGCTCACCGGGCGCGCCCGCATCGCGCGCAGGGCCAGCTTGTCGCTGTTCCAGTACGCGTACGCGTTCGTGCCCAGCGCGACCAGGACCGCGACGATCAGTCCCGTGCGGCCGAAGAAGCTGCCGATGACGATGATGATCGCCGACAGTGCCCCGAGGAGTACTGCGGTCCTGAGCCCGTTGTGCCGGCGGTGCACCCTGACCCTCCCGATCGTGCGGCGCGGGGAATCCTTCGGTCCAGTGGACCCTCCCGATCTGGTCAACGCCAGGCGGAGGCCGCGAGTTCCCAGGTGGGCGCGGTGGCGCGGCCACCCGTACGAGTGAGCGAGGTTCGTCGCGCCCGTCAGAAGAGGGTCGTCGCGGCGAAGCGCAGCACCAGCTGGGGAGCGCCGGAGAGGACCACGCCGACGGCCCCGGTGAGGGCGAGCGCGACGGTGAGGGGGGCGGGGACGCGGTGGCGTACGGGCTCGCCCTCGGGGGCGCGGAACAGCAGGGACGTCCACCGGAGGTAGTAGTAGAGCGCGATCACCACGTTGACGGCCATGACCACCGCGAGCCAGCCGAGTCCGGCGTCCACGGCTGCCGAGAACACCGTGACCTTGGCGAACAGGCCGATCACGCCCGGCGGGAGCCCGGCCAGGCACAGCAGGAAGAAGGCCAGGAGGACGGCGGTGACGGGGTTGGTGGCGTACAGGCCCCGGTAGTCGGCGATCCGGTTGAGCGGCTTCGTACGGCCCACCAGGGCGGCGACCGCGAAGGCGCCGAGGTTCACGGCGGCGTACATCAGGGCGTAGGCGACGGTGGAGCCGATCGCCTTCTGGCCGTCCCGCGTGTATCCGGCGGCGGCGATCGGCACCAGGAGGTAGCCGGCCTGGCCGATGGAGGACCAGGCGAGCAGGCGTACGGCGCTGTACGCGCGCGTGGCCCGCTGCCGCAGGGCGCCGGCGTTGCCCGCGGTCATCGTGAGCGCGGCCAGCACGGCGAGGGCGGGGCCCCAGACGTCGGCGTACGACGGGAAGGCGATCACGGTGACGAGGATGAGGCCGGAGAAGCCGACCGCCTTGCCGACGACCGAGAGGTAGGCGGCGACCGGGAGCGGCGCGCCCACGTAGGTCTCGGGCACCCAGAAGTGGAAGGGCACGGCGGCGGTCTTGAAGGCGAAGCCGACCAGGGTGAGGACGACGCCGGTCTGGACGAGCGTGTGGAGCTGGCCGTCGACGCCGGGCAGGCGGCGAGCGATCTCGGTGAGGTGCAGGGTGCCGGTGGCGGCGTAGACGAAGCTGACGCCCATCAGGCTGACGGCGGTGGCGGTGACCGAGGAGAGGAAGAACTTCAGGGCGGCCTCGGCCGAGCGGGCCTCGCCGTGCCGGATGCCGACCAGGGCGAAGGCGGGCAGGGAGGCGACCTCAAGGGCGACGATCAGGGTGGCGAGGTCGCGGGAGGCGGGGAGCAGGGCGGCGCCGGCCGCCGAGGAGAGCAGCAGGAACCAGAACTCCCCGGCCGGGACGCGCCGCCGGTCGTCCTGGACGCCGGTCACGGACAGCAGGGCCGCGAGCAGCGCGCCGCCGAGGACGAGGAACTGGATGACGACCGTGAAGTGGTCGGCGGTGTAGCTGCACGCGCGCGTGGAGCCGGTCAGGCAGAAGGTGGCTCGGTCGCCGTCCAGCAGCGGCAGCAGCATGAGCGCGGCGGCGGCCAGGCCGGCGACGCAGAGCCGGCCGAGGAGCGGCTTGCGGGCCTCGGGCAGGAACAGGTCGGTGACGAGTACGGCGAGGGCCGTGACGGCGACGATGACGGGCGGGGCGATGGCGAGCCAGTCGACGGACTGGATCAGGCCGTTCACCGCCGGTGCGGCCAGGGCGGTCATCGGGTGCCTCCTGCGAGGAGCTGCTGCACGGCCGGGTCGCTGAGGCCGAGCAGGGCCCTGGGCCAGAGTCCGGCGAGGACGGTGAGGACGACGAGCGGGGTCCAGGCAGCGAACTCGTAGCCGCGTACGTCGGCGAGTTCGGGCAGGTCCTGGCGCGGGTCGCCCATGCAGACGCGGCGGACCACGACCAGCAGGTAGGCGGCGGTCAGCAGGGTGCCGAAGGCGCCGATCGCCAGGAAGACCAGGTAGGCGGCCCGGCTGAGCCCGGCGGCGGGCTGGAACGCGCCGAACAGGGCGAGCATCTCGCCCCAGAACCCGGCGAGGCCGGGCAGCCCGAGCGAGGCGACGGCACCGAAGGCGAGCAGCCCGCCGAGGCGCGGGGCCCTGCCGTACAGGGCGCCCCCGCTGTGCGCGGCCAGGGTGTCGAGGTCGGTGCTGCCGGTACGGTCCTTGAGCGCGCCGACCAGGAAGAACAGCAGGCCGGTGATGAGTCCGTGGGCGATGTTGGCGAACAGGGCGCCGTTGACGCCGGTCGGGGTCATGGTGGAGATGCCGAGCAGCACGAAGCCCATGTGGCCGACCGAGGAGTACGCGATCAGCCGCTTCAGGTCGCCCTTGGCACCCCGCCTGGCCAGCGAGAGGCAGGCCAGCGACCCGTAGATGATCCCGACCACCGCGAACGCGGCGAGGTACGGCGCGAAGACCCGGAAGCCGTCGGGCGCGACCGGGAGCAGGATGCGGACGAACCCGTACGTGCCCATCTTCAGCAGGACGCCCGCCAGCAGCACCGAGCCGACGGTCGGGGCGGCGGTGTGGGCGTCCGGGAGCCAGCTGTGCAGCGGCCACATCGGCGCCTTCACCGCGAGCCCGATCCCGATCGCCAGAACGGCGATGACCTGCACGGATGTGGTCAGCGACCGGCCGTTGTCAGTGGCGAGTGCCACCATGTCGAACGTGCCCGCTTTGATCCCGATCAGGAGCAGGCCGAGCAGCATGATCACGGAGCCGAGCAGCGTGTACAGGATGAACTTCCACGCGGCCCGGGTCCGGCCCTCGCCGCCCCAGCGGGCGATGAGGAAGTACATCGGGATCAGCACGGTCTCGAAGGCCAGGAAGAACAGCACGAGGTCGAGCACGGCGAAGGAGGCGAGGGTGCCCCCTTCGAGCAGCAGGACCAGGGCGGTGAACGCCTTCGGGGAGGGCCCCGTGGGCGGCTTGAAGTAGGAGTAGAGCGCGCAGAGGAAGGTCAGCAGCGCGGTCAGGAGAAGAAGGGGGAGGGAGATGCCGTCGATGCCGAGGTGGATGCGCACATCGAGTGCGGGAATCCAGCTGATGTCGGTCGTGGCCTGCATCTTCGAGGGGTGGTCGTGGTCGAGGCCGAGCGCCAGGACGATGGCGGCGACGAGGACCACGCCGGTCACGGTCACGCCGTGCCGGAGCACGGCCTGCTCGGGCGACCTGCCCTTCAGTCCGGGCGGGGCGGGCAGGAGGGCGGCGGCCGCGCCGAGGAGCGGCACGGCGACGACGAACGCCAGAAGGAACTGCATCACTGATCCGCTGATACCGATCACGCTCGCTCACGCTCCCGAGGCGACGAGGAGGACGGCGACCGTCAGGACGACGGTGCCGGCGAGCAGCGCGCTCACATAGGTCTGCACATTGCCGGTCTGCGCCCGCCGTACGGCCGCGCCGAGCAGCCGGGGCAGGGCGGCGGCGCCGCGTACGTAGGTGTCGACGACCTCGCGGTCCAGGAAGCGGACCAGGTTCGCCGCGCCCAGCACCGGGCGGACGAACAGCGCCGAGTAGACGGCGTCCAGGTGGAAGCCCGAGGCGGCGGGCCCGTACAGCGGGCCGAGCAGCAGGCGGCCGGGGTCGGCCGGGTCGGGGGCCCCGGCGATGTCGCCGTACGCCGGTTCGTGGGCGGCGATGGCCTCGGCCTCGACCAGGCCCGCGTCGCCCTCCGGATGGGCGGCGACGGCGCCCAGCGGGACCCGGGGCGCGCGGGCGGCGGCCCGCTGCCAGGCGCCGTAGGCCAGCAGCCCGCCGACCACGGCGAGGCCGGTGCCGAGGAGGGAGGTGAACAGGGTGGGCGCGAGGCTTTCGCCGTCGAACCAGCCGGGCAGCGTGCGGTAGGCGAGCGCGCCGAAGGCCAGCGAGGGCACGGCCAGCACCCAGAGCACCACGGTCATGGTGAGCGGCTGACGGCCGTGATCCGGGGCCTCGACGCCCCGGCCCCGGAAGGCCAGCAGCCAGAGGCGGGTGGCATAGGCGGCGGTGAGCACGGCCGTGGCCAGCGCGGCGACGAGCACGATCCAGCCGGCGGCGCCCGGTGCCGGGCCGGGGTGGCCGGTGGCGAGGCGCTCGGCGGCGCCGAGGACGGACTCCTTGGAGAAGAACCCGCTGAACGGAGGGATCGCGGCCAGCGCGAGCAGGGCCACGGTCATCGTCCAGAAGGCGTCCGGGACGCGGTCGCGCAGGTGGCTCATCCGGGACATGGCGGCCAGCGAGTTGGTGCCGGCGGCGTGGATGACGGCTCCGGCGGCGAGGAACAGCAGCGCCTTGAAGGCGCCGTGGGCGAGGAGGTGGAAGACGGCGGCACCGCGGTCGCCGACGGCGAGGGCGCCGGTCATGTAGCCGAGCTGGCCGATCGTCGAGTAGGCCAGGACGCGCTTGATGTCGTCCTGGGCGAGGGCGGCGAGGCCGGAGCCCAGCATGGTGACGGCGGCCATCACCGCGAGGACGGTCATCGCGGCGGCGGACGCCTCGAACACGGGGAGGAGACGGGCGGTGAAGTAGACACCGGCGGCGACCATCGTGGCCGCGTGGATCAGCGCGGAGACGGGCGTGGGGCCCGCCATCGCGTCGGGAAGCCAGGTGTGCAGCGGGAACTGCGCCGACTTCCCGGCCACGCCCGCGAGGAGCAGCAGCGCGATCAGGGTGGGGTGGTCGAGTCCGCCGCTCGCCACCGTGTCGAGGACGCTCGTGATGCGGAAGGACCCGGCGTCCGTGCCGAGCGCGAACAGGCCGATCAGGAACGGGACGTCACCGAGCTTGGTGACCAGGAACGCCTTGAGGGAGGCGGCGCGGGCCTCGGGGGTGCCCCAGTAGTGGCCGACGAGGAAGTAGGAGCAGATGCCCATGACCTCCCAGCCGACCAGCAGCACGATCAGATCGCCGGAGTAGACGACGAGGAGCATCGCGGAGGTGAAGAGGGAGACGAGGGCAGCGTAGGAGGGGTAGCGGGGGTCGTCGCGCAGGTAGCCGGTGGAGTAGATCTGCACGCAGGTCGCCACGAAGGCCACCAGGATCGCGACGAGCGCGGCGAACCCGTCGATGTGCAGCGCCAGGTCGACGGGGACCGAGCCGGTGGGCGTCAGCAGGGTGTACGCGTCGACGGCCCGGCCGCCGCCCTGCCGGACCGCGACCAGCGCGGCCAGCACGAGCGAGGCCAGCGGCGGCAGCACGGCGAGCGGGCGGACGAAGCCGGGCGCGGTGCGGCCCAGCAGGAGTCCGGCGACGGCGCCGAGGAAGGGCAGGAGGGGGACGAGGACGGCGAGGGTGGTGGTGGTCACGCGGTGGCCTCAGCCTTCTCGGTCCCGGAGGCGTCGGGATGGTCGGGGTCGTCGCCGGGGGTCTCGGCGGTGTCGCGGAGCCGGTCGATGTCGGCGGTGCCCCGGTCGCGGTGGACGGCGAGGACGATCGCCAGGCCGATGCCGATCTCGGCGGCCGCGACGGCGATGGTGAACAGGGTCAGCGCCTGGCCGGAGTGCAGGGTGTCCTTCGCGGCCCGGCTGAGCCAGACGTCGAAGGCGACGAGGTTGAGGTTGACGGCGTTGAGCATCAGCTCGACCGACATCAGGACCAGGATCGCGTTGCGGCGGGCGAGGACGCCGTAGAGGCCGGTGCAGAAGAGGAGGGCGGCGAGCACGGCGGCGTAGGCGAGGTGCATCAGCGGGCGCCTTCCTGGTCGCCGGGGACCTTGGCCGGGTCCGGGGTGGCGGGCGTCTCCGCCGTGGTCTTGCGGGACAGCACGATCGCGCCGACCAGGGCCGCGAGGAGCAGCACGGACAGCGCCTCGAAGGGCAGTACCCAGTGCCGGAAGAGGCTCTCGCCGGTGACGCGGGTGGTGCCGGCGGCCGGGCCGTCCAGGTCGATCCAGGAGGCGCGGAACGCGTCCGCCACCACCCAGACCAGGGCGCCCGCCGCGCCCACGGCGACGACGAGGGCGGGCAGCCGGTTGCCCGAATCGGCGTCCGGGGAGCGGCCGATGGGGGCCCGGGTGAGCATCAGCCCGAAGAGGAGGAGGACGACGACGGAGCCGACGTAGATGAGGACCTGCACCCAGGCGATGAACTCGGCGGTGAGCAGGAGGTATTCGACGGCCAGTCCGCCGAGGGCGACCACCAGCCAGAGGGCGGCGTGCACCAGCTGGCGGGTGGTGACGGTGATCAGCGCGGCGCCGAGGGTGACCAGGCCGACGAGGAGGAACGCGATCTCGACGCCGGTCGGGGAGAGGAAGCCGTGCGGGGCGGTGGCGGCGAGGCTCACTGTCCTCCCTCCTGGTCCGGGTTCTGTTCGGCCTGCTCGGCGGCCTGGGCGGCGGCCAGTTTGTCGGCGCTCTTGCGGGCGGCGGCGATCTCCTTCGGCTCCTCCGCGTGCGGGTCCAGCGCGGGCGGGGCCGGGACGGTCCACATCCACTCGCGGAGCTTGTCGCGCTCGTGGGTCAGTTCGCGGATGTCGGTCTCGGCGTACTCGAACTCCGGGGACCAGAACAGCGCGTCGAAGGGACAGACCTCGATGCAGATGCCGCAGTACATGCAGAGGGAGAAGTCGATGGCGAACCGGTCGAGGACGTTCCGGCTGCGCTCGCGGCCGCCGGGGGCGGCGGCCGGGACGGTCTCCTTGTGGGAGTCGATGTAGATGCACCAGTCGGGGCACTCACGGGCGCAGAGCATGCAGACCGTGCAGTTCTCCTCGAACAGGCCGATCACGCCGCGCGTGCGGGGCGGGAGGTCGGGCTGCACGTCGGGGTACTGCTCGGTGACCGTCTTCTTCGTCATCGTGCGCAGGGTGACGGCGAGTCCCTTGGCCAGGCCGGAGAAGGGGACGGACATCAGGCGGTCACCACCTTGACGACGCCGGTGAGGGCGATCTGGGCGAGGGCGAGCGGGACGAGGACGGTCCAGGACAGCTTCTGGAGCTGGTCCTCACGCAGCCGGGGGTAGGTGACGCGGAGCCAGATCACCAGGAAGGCGAGGAGCGCGGTCTTCACCAGGGTCCACACCCAGCCGAGCCCGTCGGCGCCCCAGGGGCCGTGCCAGCCGCCGAGGAAGAGGACGGTGGTCAGACCGCACAGGACGACGATCCCCGCGTACTCCGCGAGCAGGAACAGGGCGAAGCGCAGGCCGGTGTACTCGGTGTACGCGCCGAAGATGATCTCCGAGTCGGCCACCGGCATGTCGAACGGCGGCCGTTGCAGCTCGGCGAGACCGGCGACGAAGAACACCACCGCGCCGGTGAGCTGCCAGGGCAGCCACCACCAATGGAAGGCGTTCACGATGCCGGGCAGCGAGACCGTGCCGGCCGCCATCGCCACGGAGGCGGCGGCGAGCAGCATCGGGAGTTCGTACGCGAGCAGCTGGGCGGCGGTGCGCAGGCCGCCCAGCAGGGAGAATTTGTTGGCGCTGGCCCAGCCCGCCATCAGCGAGCCGAGGACGCCCACGCCCATCACCGCGAGCACGAAGAAGATGCCGGCGTCCAGCACTTGGCCGACGGCGCCGGCGCTCGGGCCGATGGGAATGGCGAGGAGTACGAGGAGGTACGGCAGCAGGGCCACGGCCGGGGCGAGCTGGAAGACGCGGCGGTCGGCTCCCGCCGGGACCACGTCCTCCTTCTGCGCGAACTTGACTCCGTCGGCGACCAGTTGGGCCCAGCCGTGGAAGCCGCCCGCGTACATCGGGCCGAGGCGGCCCTGCATGTGGGCCATCACCTTGTGCTCGGTCTGGCCGATGACCAGCGGGAACGTCAGGAACACCACGAACACGACGACGAGTCGCAGGGCGACGTCCAGCACGTCGTTCACTGCGCGCCTCCTGCGGGGTCGTCGGGGGTGTCGGTGGTCTCCTGCTCAGGAGCAGGTGCCTTCGGCGACTCGTCGGCCTCCTCGAAGGCGGGCCGCGCGTGATGCCAGGGCGCGTCCGCGCTGCGACGCTGCGCGGGCTCGGCCGGCTTCTTCGGCTCGGCCGGCTGTGCGGGCTCGGTCGGCTGTGCGGGCTCGGTCGGCTCGGTGGGCCCGCTCGGCTCGGGTGGCTCCGAGGACTCGGTCGGCTCGGCAGGCTCGGGCGTCCCGGTTCGCTGCGAGGCCGATCCCTGGGAGGCGCTGCGCGACCTGCGCGGCCCCCTCGGTGCCTCGGCGGGCGTCCCGGCAGGGGCCTCCGCACCCTCCGGAGCAGCCTGACTCGCGGACCCCTCCGAGGCACTCCGCATCCGCCGCGCCGGAGCCCCGGCACCCGGCTCCGCCGTACCCTGACTCGCCGAACCCTCACTCGCACTACGCGTCCGCCGGGGCGAAGCAGCCCCGGACTCCGCAGCAACCTGACTCACAGACCCGTCGCCCGCGCTCCGAGCCCGGCGCGGCGCAGCAGCCCCTGGCTCCGGAGCAACCTGACTCGCCGAACCCTCACTCGCACTCCGAGCCCGCCGAGGCGCAGCAGCCCCCGGCTCCGGAGCAACCTGACTCGCCGAACCCTCCCCCGCACTCCGAGCCCGGCGCGGACGAACCGCCTCGGCTCCCGGCTCGCCCGCGGCGCCCGCACGCCGGGCCGGGCGCTCTCCCGCCGCCCCCCGCGCGGGACGCGACGGGGCGGGTGGGAGTTGGCCCTTCAGGGGGCCCCATTCGTTGGGGTCGGGGACGCCCGGTGGGAGCATCTGGCGGCGCTTCGGGCCGCCGTGTTCCGACTCGCCGGGCTCCTTCGCGCCGGGCCACGCCTTGGCGACGCGGGCGGCGAGGACGAAGTCCTTGCGGAGAGGGTGGCCCTCGAAGTTCTCCGGGAGGAGCAGGTGGTCGAGGCCAGGGTGGCCCGTGAAGTCGACCCCGAACATCTCGTGGGTCTCCCGCTCGTGCCACGCCGCACCCGCGTACACGCCGACGGCACTCGGCAGCACCGGCGCCTCGTGCGGGACGGTCGTACGCACCAGCAGGCGGCGGACCGGGTGCAGGGCGACGACGTGGGCGGAGACCCGGAACCCGGTGCCGGGTTCGTCGACCGCGCTCAGCCAGTCGAAGTAGGTGCAGGTCAGCGTCGTACGGGCCGTCTCAAGGGCGGTGAGCCACGCGGCGGGAGGCACGTCGACGGTGAGGACGTCGTACGACTCCTCGGCGGTGGCGTCGGGGCCGAAGAGTTCGTCCACGGGGGCGGGCAGCCAGCCGGGCGCGGTCATCGCGCGTCCCCCTCCGAAGAGGGAACGGCGGGCGGACGCACCAGGTCGCTCTGGAGCGCGGCGGCGGACGGCCGGGAACCGTACCGCTCCGCCAGGGACTCGCGGGCGATCTTCTCCTGGAGCTTGAGGATGCCCTGGAGCAGCGCCTCGGGGCGCGGCGGGCAGCCCGGCACGTACACGTCGACGGGGATGATCTGGTCCACGCCCTTGGTGACGGAGTAGGAGTCCCAGTACGGCCCGCCGCAGTTGGAGCAGGCGCCGAAGGAGATGACGTACTTCGGCTCGGGCATCTGCTCGTACAGCCGCTTCACGGCGGGCGCCATCTTGTCGGTGACCGTGCCGGAGACGACCATCAGGTCCGCCTGACGGGGGCCCGGGGCGAAGGGGATGACGCCGAGCCGGATGAAGTCGTGGCGGGCCATCGACGCGGCGATGAACTCGATCGCGCAGCAGGCGAGGCCGAAGTTGAAGACCCAGAGCGAGTAGCGGCGGCCCCAGTTGAGGACGATCTTCATCGGCTCGGGGGCCAGCCGGGAGAGCGCGCCCAGACGCTTCGGCTCGGGCAGCAGCACCGGCTCGGGGGCGGCCGGGTTCACGTCCATGTCAGGACGCCCTTCTTGTAGGCGTACAGCAGGCCGACGGCGAGGAAGCCCAGGAAGATGAACATCTCCACCAGGGTGGCCGCGCCGTAGCCGGGGGCGGCGAAGACCGTCGCCCAGGGGAACAGGAAGATCGAGTCGACGGCGAAGATGACGTACAGGAAGGCGTAGACGTAGTACCGGACCTGGGTGTGGGCCCAGCCCTCCCCGACGGGGTCGACGCCGCACTCGTAGGTCATGAGCTTCTCGGGGGTCGGCACCACGGGCCGCAGCAGGCGGCCGGCGCCGAACGCGGCCGCGACGAAGAGCACGCCGACGACGGCGAGCAGGCCCACGACCGAGTAGGACCCGAAGTAGTCCGACGGGGTGCCGCCCGCGGCGACCGTCGTCACCCCCAACGTCTCCCGCACCGTCCGTCCCTCGCTCCCTGACCGGGTGTCCTCCGTGGCCTCCGCGCACCGTGTGACGGATGCGGCCGGAGGTTTGCGTACGCACGGGAGTCTAGGCCCTGATAAAGCGCCCGTAAGCAGGCCGTGACCGCCCGCGAGGCCGGGGGTGGGGTTTTCCCCAGGGTCCGGAAGGCGGTCCACCACATGGCGTACGGGCCTCGGGGCACGGCAGGCTGGCCGCCATGACCGCTCCCGCTTCCGCCGCCGGACCGGCCGGCGACCCCGGCCGTCCGCCGTCCGCCCGGCTCGCCTTCGACGCGTACACCTGGAAGGAGATCGCGCATCTCCTGCTGAACCTGCCGCTGGCGGTGGTGGGCTTCGTGTACGCGGTCACCGTGCTGTCGGTGAGCGGGGGCCTCACCGTCACGGTACTCGGGCTGCCGCTGCTGGCGGGCTCCCTGCTGGGCGCCCGGCTGCTGGGGAAGCTGGAGCGAGCGCGGGTGCGCGTGCTGCTCGGGGTGCGGGTGCCGGAGCCGTCGCCGCTGCCCCTCGCGCGGGGCGGCGGGGTGGTGCGGCGGCTGTGGCAGGCGCTGCGGGACCCGGTGGGCTGGCGGTCGCTGCTCTACTGCCTGATCCGGCTGCCCTGGGGCGTGCTGACCTTCACCACGATGCTGGTCTCGTTCTTCGTGCTGTGGCCGCTGCTGGGTCACCTGGCGCGGGGTCTGGCGAACGTGGACCGGGCGCTGGCCCGCGCCCTGCTGGCGCCGTCGGACGAGCTGGAGCGCCGGATAGCGGAGCTGGAGTCGGACCGGGGTGTCGTCGTCGACACCGCCGCAGCCGACCTCCGCCGCATCGAACGCGACCTGCACGACGGCGCACAAGCACGCCTGGTCAACCTCGCCATGGGACTCGGACTCGCCAAGGAAAAACTCCACCACGACCCCGAAACAGCCGCCCGCATGGTCGAAGAAGCCCACGGCGAAGTCAAAACCGCCCTCAAAGAACTCCGCGACCTCGCCCGAGGCATCCACCCCGCCATCCTCACCGACCGAGGACTCGACGCAGCCCTCTCCCACATCGCCACCCGCTGCACCGTCCCCGTCACCCTCACCGTCGACCTCCCCACCCGACCCACACCCGCCATCGAAGGCATCACCTACTACACCGCCAGCGAACTCCTCCAGAACATCAGCAAACACAGCCACGCCCACCACGCCACCCTCGACCTCTGGCACACCCCCCACCACCTCATGCTCCAAATCCGCGACGACGGAATCGGCGGAGCAGACCCCGCCCACGGATCAGGCCTCGCCGGACTCGTGGAGCGGCTCGGCGCGGTGGACGGAGTCTTCGTCGTGGACTCCCCGCCCGGCGGACCGACGGTCATCACCGCCGAGCTGCCCTGGCGGGACCGCGCGGACGAACACCACGCCGGACGGTAGGGAAAACCCCCTGTTCAACACGGGGACGCACGCCATGGCCCGCACCCGGGCCGGACCAGCAGGCTGAGCAGGCAGGCCCACACGAGGAGAACGGGGACCACACCGATGGCCACGCACTACACGCCGTACCGGGAAGAGCCGGACCGCCACCGCCTCCCCGCCGCGCTGCGGGCGCCGCTGGAGGCGCGGACCTGGCGGGAGCTGGGATACGTACTGACCGGGCTGCCGGTGGCCGTCGCGCTGTTCGTCTGGACGGTCACGATGGTCTCGCTCGGCGCCGGTCTGCTGGTGACCTTCGTCGGGGTGCCGGTCCTCGCGCTGGGCCTGGTCGGCTGCCGGGGCTTCGGGACACTGGAGCGGGCGCGGGCCGGGGCGCTGCTGAAGGTGAAGGTGGCCGCGCCGGAGCCGCTGAGGCCCGGTGGACCGGGGCCGCTGTCCTGGCTCGGCGCGGTGCTCAAGAGCGGCTCGTCCTGGCGGCACCTGGTGTACGCGCTGGTCCACTTCCCGTGGGCGGTGTTCTCCTTCTCGCTGGCCATCAGCTTCTGGACGTACGGCTGGGCGCTGCTGACGTACCCGCTGTGGTTCTGGGTGTTCCCGATGTGGGCCGGGCAGGGCGGCATCCAGCTCTATGGGGACGACCACCACAGCGTCTACCTGGACAACCCCTGGGAGATCACCGCGACCGCGCTGGTCGGGCTGGTGTTCACGCTGCTCACGCCGTGGCTGCTGCGGGGCCTGACCACCGTGGACGGGCTGCTGGTGCGCGGACTGCTCGGCCCCTCCCGGCTGACGGCACGCGTGGAGGAGCTGGAGTCGGACAGGGGTGTCGTCGTCGACACCGCCGCAGCCGACCTCCGCCGCATCGAACGCGACCTGCACGACGGCGCACAGGCACGCCTGGTCAACCTCGCCATGGGACTCGGACTCGCCAAGGAAAAACTCCACCACGACCCCGAAACAGCCGCCCGCATGGTCGAAGAAGCCCACGGCGAAGTCAAAACCGCCCTCAAAGAACTCCGCGACCTCGCCCGAGGCATCCACCCCGCCATCCTCACCGACCGAGGACTCGACGCAGCCCTCTCCCACATCGCCACCCGCTGCACCGTCCCCGTCACCCTCACCGTCGACCTCCCCACCCGACCCACACCCGCCATCGAAGGCATCACCTACTACACCGCCAGCGAACTCCTCCAGAACATCAGCAAACACAGCCACGCCCACCACGCCACCCTCGACCTCTGGCACACCCCCCACCACCTCATGCTCCAAATCCGCGACGACGGAATCGGCGGAGCAGACCCCGGCCGCGGCACCGGCCTCGCCGGACTCGCCGAACGCCTCGGCGCCGTCGACGGAGTGCTGGTGGTGGACTCCCCGCCCGGCGGACCGACCGTCGTGACGGCGGAACTGCCCTGGCGCGCCTGACGGAGCTGAAATGCTGGGCCTCCTTGTCGACAGACGTGTGGGGGCTCGGGGAATCGTGGAGAACAAGGTGCGTGTGGTCATCGCCGAGGACTCGGTGCTGCTCAGAGAGGGGCTGACCCGGCTGCTGACCGACCTCGGCCACGAGGTGGTGGCCGGGGTCGCCGACGCGGAGGCGCTGCTCGCCACCATCGCGGAGCTGGCCGGCCGGGACGAGCTGCCGGACGTGGTGGTGGCGGACGTGCGGATGCCGCCGACGCACACCGACGAAGGGGTGCGGGCCGCCGTGGAGCTGCGCGGCCGCCACCCCGACCTCGGGGTGCTGGTGCTGTCGCAGTACGTGGAGGAGCGCTACGCCACCGAACTGCTGGCCGGTTCCAGCCGGGGCGTCGGCTATCTGCTCAAGGACCGGGTCGCGGACGTGCGCGAGTTCGTCGCCGCCGTGGAGCGGGTCGCGCAGGGCGGTACTGCGCTGGACCCGGAGGTGGTGGCGCAGCTGCTGGGCCGCAGCCGCAAGCAGGACGTGCTGGCCGCGCTGACCCCGCGCGAGCGGGAGGTGCTGGGGCTGATGGCGGAGGGGCGGACCAACTCGGCGGTGGCCCGGCGGCTCGTGGTGAGCGACGGCGCGGTGGAGAAGCACGTCAGCAACATCTTCATGAAGCTGGGCCTGACCCCGAGCGACGGAGACCACCGGCGTGTTCTGGCGGTGCTGACCTATCTGAACTCCTGACACACCGAGACTGGGCCGTGTGGCGAGTCCACATAACGGGAGATACCAAAGCGATCCTCGGAAGCCGACCCTGAGCGACGTAGGGTTGACCCTGGGATTGGTCCGGGGGAAGACCGCCCCCGGACGGCCGCCTCGAAGGAGGTCCAGTTCAGTGACCAGTCAGGTCAGCAGCCCAGCGGAGCAGGCCGACGAGAACCCCGCGGGTGAGCAGCGCAGACCGGGCGGAGCGAAGGACGTACGGCGCCTGGACCGGGTGATCATCCGGTTCGCGGGGGACTCCGGTGACGGTATGCAGCTCACCGGGGACCGGTTCACCTCGGAGACCGCGTCCTTCGGCAACGACCTCTCCACCCTTCCCAACTTCCCCGCCGAGATCCGCGCGCCCGCCGGCACCCTGCCCGGCGTCTCCTCTTTCCAGCTCCACTTCGCCGACCACGACATCCTCACCCCGGGCGACGCGCCGAACGTGCTGGTCGCCATGAACCCCGCCGCCCTGAAGGCCAACGTCGGCGACCTGCCGCGCGGCGCCGAGATCATCGTCAACACGGACGAGTTCACCAAGCGGGCCCTGGCGAAGGTCGGGTACGCCGACTCCCCGCTGGACGACGGCTCGCTCGATGGTTATCACCTGCACCCGGTGCCGCTGACCACGCTCACGGTGGAGGCGCTGAAGGAGTTCGACCTCTCCCGCAAGGAGGCCGAGCGCAGCAAGAACATGTTCGCGCTGGGGCTGCTGAGCTGGATGTACCACCGGCCGACCGAGGCAACCGAGAAGTTCCTGACCACCAAGTTCGCCAAGAAGCCGGACATCGCGGCGGCCAACGTGGCCGCGTTCCGGGCGGGCTGGAACTTCGGCGAGACGACGGAGGACTTCGCCGTCTCCTACGAGGTGGCACCGGCCGCGCGGGCCTTCCCGCCCGGTGTCTACCGCAACATCTCCGGCAACCTGGCCCTGGCCTACGGGCTGATCGCGGCCTCCCGGCAGGCCGATCTCCCGCTGTTCCTGGGCTCGTACCCGATCACCCCGGCCTCCGACATCCTGCACGAGCTGTCGAAGCACAAGAACTTCGGTGTGCGGACCTTCCAGGCCGAGGACGAGATCGCGGGCATCGGCGCGGCGCTGGGCGCGGCGTTCGGCGGTTCGCTCGCGGTGACGACGACCTCCGGTCCCGGGGTGGCGCTCAAGAGCGAGACGATCGGGCTCGCGGTCTCGCTGGAGCTGCCGCTGCTGGTGATCGACATCCAGCGCGGCGGGCCGTCGACCGGTCTGCCGACCAAGACCGAGCAGGCCGACCTGCTCCAGGCGATGTACGGGCGCAACGGCGAGGCGCCGGTCCCGGTGGTGGCCCCGCGCACCCCGGCCGACTGCTTCGACGCGGCGCTGGAGGCGGCCCGGATCGCGGTCACCTACCGCACCCCGGTGTTCCTGCTCTCCGACGGCTACCTGGCCAACGGCTCCGAGCCCTGGCGCATCCCGGACCTCGACGAACTCCCGGATCTCCAGGTGCAGTTCGCGCAAGGTCCCAACCACACGCTGGAGGACGGCACCGAGGTCTTCTGGCCGTACAAGCGCGACCCGCACACGCTGGCCCGCCCCTGGGCGGTGCCCGGCACACCCGGGCTCGAACACCGCATCGGCGGCATCGAGAAGCAGGACGGCACGGGCAACATCTCCTACGACCCGGCCAACCACGACCTGATGGTCCGCACCCGCCAGGCCAAGACCGACGGCATCGACGTCCCGGACATCGAGGTCGACGACCCGGACGGCGCCCGGACGCTGGTGCTCGGCTGGGGCTCGACGTACGGCCCGATCACGGCGGCGGTACGGCGGCTGCGCACGGCCGGCGAATCCATCGCACAGGCGCATCTGCGCCACCTCAACCCCTTCCCCGCCAACCTCGGCGAGGTGCTGAAGGGGTACGACAAGGTGGTGGTCCCCGAGATGAACCTGGGGCAGCTCGCCCTGCTGATCCGGGCGAAGTACCTGGTCGACGCCCGCTCGTTCAACCAGGTCAACGGCATGCCGTTCAAGGCGGAACAGCTCGCCACCGCGCTCAAGGAGGCCATCGATGACTGACTCCGCACGCGAGCTGCTCCAGCTTGTCCCCAAGGCCGAGGGCAAGCAGTCGATGAAGGACTTCAAGTCCGACCAGGAGGTCCGCTGGTGCCCCGGCTGCGGGGACTACGCGATCCTCGCGGCCGTGCAGGGGTTCATGCCGGAGCTGGGGCTGGCGCGGGAGAACATCGTCTTCGTCTCGGGCATCGGCTGCTCGTCGCGTTTCCCGTACTACATGAACACCTACGGGATGCACTCCATCCACGGCCGCGCCCCGGCCATCGCGACCGGGCTCGCCTCCTCGCGGCGGGATCTGTCGGTGTGGGTGGTCACCGGTGACGGGGACGCCCTGTCCATCGGCGGCAACCATCTGATCCACGCCCTGCGCCGCAATGTGAACCTGAAGATCCTGCTGTTCAACAACCGGATCTACGGGCTCACCAAGGGCCAGTACTCCCCGACCTCCGAACTCGGCAAGATCACCAAGTCGACGCCGATGGGGTCGCTGGACGCGCCGTTCAACCCGGTGTCGCTGGCGCTGGGCGCGGAGGCGTCGTTCGTCGCCCGGACCATCGACTCCGACCGCAAGCATCTGACCGAGGTGCTGCGGGCGGCCGCCGACCACCCGGGCACCGCGCTGATCGAGATCTACCAGAACTGCAACATCTTCAACGACGGTGCCTTCGACGCCCTCAAGGACAAGCAGCGGGCGGACGAGGCGCTGATCCGGCTGGAGCACGGGCAGCCGGTGCGGTTCGGCGCGGACGGCTCGCGGGGCGTCGTACGGGACCGGACCGGCGAGCTGACGGTGGTCACCGTGACCCCGGACAACGAGGCGGACCTGCTGGTCCACGACGCGCACGCGGCCTCGCCCACCACCGCCTTCGCGCTGTCCCGGCTGGCCGACCCGGACACCCTGCACCACACCCCGATCGGGGTGTTCCGGGCGGTGGACCGGCCGGTCTACGACAGCCTGATGTCCGAGCAGCTGGACACCGCGATCGAGCAGCAGGGCAAGGGGGATCTGGCGACGCTGCTGGCGGGCGGGGACAGCTGGACGGTCGTCGGCTGAGGCTCCGGTGAGTTCTACGCGGCCCGGAAGCGTGTCTCCCGGGCCGCGTCGTACGCGCGGCGGGCCTTCTCCACCTGCTCCAGGCGGTCCTCGGTCCACAGGGCCAGCGCCCTGACCTGCCCGGCCGCCTCGCGGCCCAGTTCGGTGAGGGAGTAGTCGACGCGGGGCGGGATGACCGGCTTGGCGTCCCGGTGGACCAGGCCGTCGCGCTCCAGGGTCTGGAGGGTCTGGGTGAGCATCTTCTCGCTGACCTCGCGCCCGCCCCAGCGGCCGACCGCCCGCCGCAGCTCGCCGAACCGGTAGGAGCGGTCCAGCAGCTCGATGAGGACGAGCGTGCCCCAGCGGCTCGTCACATGCTCCAGCACCAGGCGTTGCGGGCACAGGGCGTCGCTGACCTCTTTACTTACCGTCATGGCAGTACCTTACTTCAAAGTGGGTACTGTCGTTTGGTTAGCGCCTCTCCTAGGGTTAGTGACATCACCCGACGTTCCCCTTAGGAGAAACCCCATGAGCATCGTCGTCACCGGAGCCACCGGACACCTCGGCCGCCATGTGATCGCCCAGCTGCTGGAGCGGGTCCCGGGCGAGGAGATCACCGCCGTCGTACGGGACGAGGCCAAGGGCGCCGGGTTCGCCGAGCGCGGTGTGCGGCTGGCCGTCGCCGACTACAACGCCCCCGAGACCTTCGACGGCCTCTTCTCGGCCGGCGACAAGGTGCTGCTGATCTCGGGCAACGAGTTCGACAAGGGCCGGGTGGCGCAACACCAGGTCGTCATCGACGCGGCGAAGGCGGCAGGGGTGGCGCTGCTCGCGTACACCAGCGCGCCGGGCACCCTGACCGCGACGCTGGCCGACGACCACCGGGCGACCGAAGAGGCGGTGCTCGCCTCCGGGCTGCCGTACTCGCTGCTGCGCAACGGCTGGTACCACGAGAACTACACCGAGAACCTGGCCCCCGTGCTGGCCCACGACGCGGTGGTCACCGCGGCGGGCGAGGGCCGCGTGTCCTCCGCCGCGCGCGCCGACTACGCCGCCGCGGCGGTCGCCGTGCTGACCGGCGAGGGCCACGAGAACACCACGTACGAGCTGGGCGGCGACGTGGCGTGGGGCTTCGACGAGTACGCGGCCGAGCTGAGCGCGCGGACGGGCCGGACGATCAGCCATCAGTCCGTGTCCGGGGAGACCCTCAAGGGCATCCTGGCCGGCGCGGGGCTGCCGGACGCGCTCGCGGAGATGCTCGTCGGGGTCGACGCGTCGATCGCCCGGGGCGAGCTGGTGGTGCCGGGCGGGGAGCTGTCGAAGCTGATCGGGCGGCCGACGACGCCGCTGGCCGTGGCGGTGGAGGAGGGGCTGAAGGGCTGAACCGGGCCTTGTGTCCCACCCCGCCTCTTCGGTCATGACCGTATGGCGATACGGGCATGACAGGCGGGGTGGGGCGGCGTTACCTTCGTTCTCGCGTGGCGGATCGCGAGAAGGAGGAGCCCGTGGCCGGGACGTCCAAGGGTGAACACCGAATAGGGCTGCTGAACGGCATCGCCGCGTACGGGATGTGGGGGCTGGTCCCCCTCTTCTGGCCGCTGCTGAAGCCGGCCGGGGCCATGGAGATCCTGGCCCACCGGATGGTGTGGTCCCTGGTGTTCGTCGCTGTGGCGCTGGTGTTCACACGGCGGTGGGCGTGGGCGGGCCGGCTGTTGCGCCAGCCGCGCCGGCTCGCGCTGATCGCGGTGGCGGCGGCTGTCATCACTGTGAACTGGGGCGTCTACATCTGGGCTGTGAACTCGGGTCACGTGGTGGAGGCGTCGCTCGGGTACTTCATCAATCCCCTGATGACGATCGCGCTGGGCGTGCTGCTGCTGAAGGAACGGCTCCGGCCGGTGCAGTGGGCGGCGGTCGCCGTCGGTTTCTCCGCCGTCGTCGTCCTGACGGTGGGCTACGGCCAGCCTCCGTGGATCTCCCTCTGCCTCGCCGTCTCGTTCGCGACGTACGGCCTGGTGAAGAAGAAGGTCAACCTGGGCGGTGTGGAGTCCCTGGCCGCCGAGACGGCCATCCAGTTCCTCCCCGCGCTGGCCTACCTGATCTGGCTCGGCACCCATGGCGGCCTCACCTTCGCCACGCAGGGCCCCACCCACGCGGTTCTCCTGGCCTCCACCGGCATAGTCACCGCGCTCCCCCTGGTCTGCTTCGGCGCCGCCGCCATCCGAGTCCCCCTCTCGACCCTCGGCCTCCTCCAGTACCTGGCCCCCGTCTTCCAGTTCCTCCTCGGCATCCTCTACTTCCACGAGGCCATGCCCCCGGAGCGCTGGGCCGGCTTCGCCCTGGTCTGGCTGGCCCTGGCCCTCCTCACCTGGGACGCGATGCGCTCCGCGCACCGGGCCCGGGTGGTGGCGATGTCCCGCCGGACGGACCCGGCGGCGGTGGCGGTGGATGCGGTGGATGCCTGAGAAGGCCGGCATCGCCGCGGCAGCATCACTGGCCGCCAGGCCCGCACCGGCGAAACAGGAACGCCAGGGACACCTGCCCGACCGAATCACCCGCACGTACCGGTAGGCGAAGAGGCACCGGGCGCCTCATGGAGGAGGGTTCGCCGGGGTGAATGCGTGGGAGCTGGAAGCCATGCGGCGGGCGATCGTTGTGTCGGCTCAGGGGTTGGGGTCCGTCAGTCCTGATCCGCCGGCGGGGTGCGTGATTCTGGATCGGGGTGGGTGGGAGGACATGCTGAAGGTGCTCGGTGAGACGGGTGCGCGGTCCGTGCTGGTTGTGGGGGACTCTGACGTGCCGCGCCTAGCGAGGTCACGCGGGGTGTGGGGTACGTCCGTGTGGTCGGGCGACGTATGTAGGCGCGCGGAAGTGGGGTAACTCGCCATGTGGGGCGGGCGCCGGCTCTATAAAGGGCTGCATGGTGACTTCTTCTTCGCGGGCTGAGCCGTTGCACTGGAAGGTTGTGGTGGATGCGGTTGATCCGCATGCGCAGGCCGACTTCTGGGGGGCTGCGTTGCACTACGAGGCCGAGGACAACAGTGGGTTGATCGAGCGGTTGTTGGGGGTCGGGGCGTTGGGCGGGGAGGCGACTGTGGAGTATCACGGGCGGCCGGCGTTCCGGGATTTGGTGGCTGTGCGGCATCCCGAGGACCCGTACGACTCCGAGACGGGGACCGGGTCGGGGCGGCGGGTGCTCTTTCAGCGGGTGGCGGAGGCGAAGAGCGGGAAGAACCGGCTGCATCTCGATCTGCATGCCGGGCCGGAGCGGCGGGTCGAGGAGGTGGCTCGGCTCGTCGCGCTGGGGGCGACCGTGCTGCGTGAGGTGAGTGAGCCGGCGGGAGCATGGACCGTGCTGGCCGACCCGGAGGGGAACGAGTTTTGCGTTCAGTAGGGAGAGTCCTCGTCGCCGTCGCTCTGCTGGCCTCGGTCAGCGCCTGCGCTCGGGCGGTCGCACCAGACCCTCGGCAGACGGCCACGCCCCGTGCGAACCCCCAGCCGGTCACCGAGACCATGATGGACCTGATCGGTGGCAACGCCGGGCGCGCCGTCGAGCAGCTGGGTCCCGGCACCGAGGTGACCCTCAAGGACGTGAGCGGGAAGGGGCGTTCGGTGGGCGATCCGGTCGAGTGGAAGGTCTGCGAGACCCGGCCGGGACCGAACCGGCAGATCACCGGCTACCCGGTCGTGCTCGGGGTCGTACGGGTAGCGGAGAGCTGCGGCTGAGCCGGCCTCACGCCTCGGCCGCCCCCGCCCGCGCCGTCAGGCGGGTCATGCGGGTGTGGGCCGACTCCAGGGGGCGGGGGTCGGTCGCGGCGGGACCGGGCGCCGCGGCCAACGCCGTCCACACGCCGATGAGTTCACGGCCCATCCGTAGGGCCTGCTCCGCGTCGCCCACCGCGCGCCACGCGGTCGCCGCGCTGCGGACGTTGCTGTAGGCCGCCGCCGGGTCGCCCGACTCGGCGCGCTTGCGGGCCAGGTCCAGCGAGAGGTCGAAGGCGCGGGCCGGGTCGCCGGTCAAGTACGCGATGTACGCGCAGAGTTCACGCAGGTGCAGCACCTCGGGGTGCCGGGGGCCCAGCGCGCGGGACGCCTTCGCCACCGCCCGGCTCGCCAGCTCGGCCGCCCGCTCGACCTCTCCGTCCCGTACGGCGTCCCCGACGCGCGCCAGCGCGGCCGTCCACACCTCGGCCCCGTCCTGCGTCTCCCCCACCGGCGCCTCCGCGAGCATCTCCTCCGCGATGGCGTCGAACCGGCTCGGCGGAACGGGCTCGGGCTCGGCTTCGGGGGCCGACTTGGGGCCCAGGACGAGTTCGGGACCCGGAGCGGGGGCGGCCTTGGCGCCGAGGACCACTTCGGGAACCGGGGCGGGCTTGGCGCCGAGGACCATTTCCGGGCCCGGACCGGAGGCGGCCTCGGGGCCAAGACCCAGTTCGGAAGCCGGGCCCGGGGCAGGCTCGGGACCGAGTACCACTTCGGGACCCGGCTCAGGGGCGGGCTTGGCGCCGAGGACCAGTTCCGGACCCGGCTCGGAGGCCACCCCAACGCCCGAAACAGGCTTCACCTTGCGGAAGTTGACCGTGCTGGACGCAGACCGAGGCTTGCGCCTCGGTATCGCCTCCCCCTCACCACCCCCCATCACCGGCGGCGGCCCGAACACCCCCCGGGGCGGCTGCACGGTCCCCGGTGCCGCGGGCAGCCGCGTCGGCTCCCCCGTCATCCGGGTCGTGCCGTCGGGCGAGATCTCCAGCGGGACCAGGCAGCCGGCCGCGTCGTCGTGGATGGTGGCCCGGATCGGGGTGCCGTGGGACGTGGCGAGGTGGTGGAGGTGGTTGAGGACGGCGTCGTGGATGTCCTCGCCCGGCGCCCGGAGGACGGGCGTACCGGCGACCGACGCCGTGCCGGCTGCCGAGACGCGGACCTGGACCGGCAGGTCCGCGCGCCGCTTCTCGAAGCTGAGTCGAGACATCCCTGTTCCCTCATTTCCCCCGGCGCCGCGCCCGGTCGTACGCCTCCTGCGTCCAGTCTCGCCGCCCGGGGCGCCCGCGCGCGTCACCGCGACGTCACAGCCTCGCACCAGCCGCCCTTGCCCGACAGTACTTGCACGTGCATAAGATGCATGCGGATTAAACTTCACTCGCTCCAGGGGTACCCATGAGCCGTCGTTTCCTCTTCGTCCTGGGCAGCGCCCGCACCCAGGGCAACACCGAGTTCCTCGCCCGCGCCGCCGCCGAGCAGTTGCCGCAGGGGGTCGAGCAGGAGTGGATCAGGCTGGCCGGGCTGCCGCTGCCCGAGGCGGAGGACCTGCGGCACGACACCGACCACGTACGCCCCGCCCCCGGCACCCCCGCCGGAACGCTGCTGGACGCCACGCTGGCCGCCACGGACGTGGTGATCGCCTCGCCGCTTTACTGGTACTCCCTCTCCAGCCTCACCAAGCGGTACCTGGACCACTGGTCGGGCTGGCTGCGCATCCCCGAGGTCGGCTTCAAGGACACGATGGCCGGCCGGACCCTGTGGGGCGTGACGGCGCTCGCGGACCGTGACCCCTCGGTCGCCGACCCCCTGATCGGCAGCCTGAACAACTCCGCCGCCTATCTGAAGATGCGCTTCGGCGGAGTGCTGCTCGGCAACGGCAGCGGCCCCGGCGACGTACGCCACGACACCGAGGCGCTGGCCCGCGCGAAGACCTTCTTCGCCGGCGAGACCCCCACGGCCAGGTTCCCGGGCCGCTAGGCCGTGATGTCCTTCGCCGTGAACCGCGCCCACGCCGCCGTGCCGAACACCGCCGCGTAGATCCCCTGGAGGACGAGATCGCGGCGGAGGTCGTCCCAGAGGACCGGGTCGCGCAGCAGGTCGGCGAAGGACAGCCAGTAGTGCGAGAACAGGTACGGCTGGATCGCGTGGAGCTGCGGGATCTGGTCGAGGATCTGGACGGTGATCAGCAGCCCCACGGTGGTCGCCATCGCCGCGATCCCGCTGTTGGTCAGCGTGGAGACGAACAGCCCGAGCGCCGCCACCCCGACCAGCGAGGCCGCCACCGCCAGGGCGATCAGCAGCGCCCGGAGCAGCCCGTCGCCGAAGCCGATCCGGGTGCCGGAGATCGTCGTGACCTCCCCCAGCGGGAACAGCAGCGCTCCCACGGCCAGCGCGGACACCGCGACGACCAGGGTGGCCAGCAGGCAGAAGGCCAGCACGGTCGCGTACTTGGTCAGCAGCAGCCGGGTGCGGCCCGCCGGGGCGACCAGCAGATAGCGCAGCGTGCCCGCGCCCGCCTCCCCCGCCACCGCGTCCCCGGCGATCACCCCGACCGCCAACGGCAGGAAGAACGGCAGGGTCGCCGCGAGCGCGGTGAAGACCAGGAACAGCCCGTTGTTGGTGACCTGCGCGATGAAGGCCGGTCCCCCGCCACCCCGGTCCGGGTCCCCGCCGCCGCCCGTCTCGGCCCGTACCGCGATCCCGATCAGCACCGGCACCGCGGCCAGCACCGCGAGCAGCACCAGGGTGCGCCAGCGGCGCAGGGTGGTGACCAGCTCGCTGCGCAGCAGCCCGAAGGTCCACAGGGCGCGGGGCGCCGTGGGGTACGTGGTCTCAGCCCGCGACATCGAAGCCCTCTCCGGTCAGTGCCACGAACGCGTCCTCCAGCGAGGCCCGTTCCAGGGTGAACCCCCGTACCCGCACGCCCGCCGCGACCAGGGCGGCGTTCACCTCGGCGAGGTCGCGGGCGGGCGGTTCCCCGGTGACCGTCCCGCCGGTCACGGTGAGGCCGGTGACGCCCTGTTCCCCCAGCACGCGGGCCGCGTCCGCCGGGTCCGGGGTGGTCACGGCGAGCCGGCCGCGCGCCCCGGCGGACAGGTCGGCCACCGCGCCCTGGACCACCAGCCGGCCACGGGTCATCACCGCCGCGTGGGTGCAGACCTGCTCGATCTCGTCGAGGAGGTGGGAGGAGAGGAAGACGGTGGTGCCGTCGGCGGCCAGTTCCCGGATCAGGCCGCGGATCTCGCGCATGCCCTGCGGGTCGAGCCCGTTGGTGGGCTCGTCCAGCACGAGCAGGCGGCGCGGGCGGAGCAGGGCGGCGGCCAGGCCGAGGCGCTGCTTCATGCCGAGCGAGTACGCCCGTGCCTTCTTGCTCCCGGCCGCGGCGAGCCCCACCCGCTCCAGCGCGGCGGCGGTGCGGGCGCGCCGGGTGCGGGGGTCGGCGGCCGGGTCGGCGGAGTCGTAGCGCAGCAGGTTGTCCCGGCCGGAGAGGAAGCCGTAGAGCGCGGGGCCCTCGATGAGGGCGCCGACCTCGGGCAGGACGGCACGGGTGGCGCCCGGCATGGGGCGGCCCAGGACGTGCGCGGTGCCCGAGGTCGGGTCGATCAGGCCCATCAGCATGCGGATGGTGGTGGTCTTGCCGGAGCCGTTGGGGCCGAGGAAGCCGAAGACGCTGCCCGCCGGGACGGTCAGGTCGAGACCGTCCACGGCGAGCTGTCCGCCCCGGTACCGCTTGGTGAGGCCGCGCGTGGCGATGACCGGCGCGGCCTCTTCCCCCGTGGCGGACGGTGGCTCCATCGGTTCCCCTCGCGTGTCGGCCGGGCTACTTGTCCGCGTCGGCCGCCTTGACCAGGGCGTCCTTGGTGACCGCGCCCGCGTAGACCTTGCCGTCGTCGGTGATCAGGGCGTTGACCAGGCGGGTGGAGAAGACGGTGCCCTTGCCGAAGCCGCCGGAGACCGGGTCGCCCAGCGAGCCGAGGAAGCCGCCCATCGCGCCGCCCTGCTGGGCGGACTTGTCGCCCTTGGCGCCGGTGTCGAACGTGGCGATGGTGGCCCAGCCCTCGCCGATGGTGTCGGCGCCCTTCAGGCCGCCCGGGGCGAACTCCTCGCCGAAGCCCTGGGCGTGCCGCTCGTCCTTGCCCGGCTTCTCCTCGGTGACCTTCGCGCCCCCCGGCGCGCGGAAGTCGAAGGTGGAGGCGGGCGGGGCGGCGAAGGAGACCTTGGTGAAGCCCGCGTCGAGGACGGGGGCGCCGCCGCTCTTCGGGGTGAGGGTGAACTTCAGCGGCAGGCCGGTCTTGGCGTCGACGCCGATGGTGACGTCACGGACGGTG